>NZ_JBIWFC010000008.1:0-188687 GCF_044762845.1 Lysinibacillus sp. NPDC096382 | reverse complement strand
GCTTCTAATATCAAAATATTTATTTAGGTTAATGGTTTTGCTAAATACCTTACCAATTTCTCCTGAAACAAGAATGTCATTTCTTAGTGTCATTTGGGTAGGTTCTAATGTTTCTATTCTACGGTCAAATAAGGGAGATAGGTTGTTCATGCCCTTATCTAAAAATTGAGATGGATTAGGTAGGGTAGTTGAAACTATTGACCAAATATTAGGTTTATCGGGGGATTTCGGTGAAAACATTTTTAGTTCTCCAAATCCTAGATATGAAGAACTTCCATTGTTCTTTGTTATATTTAATCTATAGTAAAGGTATTCTTCGTTATTAGCTATGGAAAATTCTTTTTCTTGTATTGCACTTGTGAATGAAATATTGGTTTGTGTATCCAATATAATCCAATCACTATCATTATTAGAGCCTTCAAAAGTCCAATTTTGGGGGTGAGCATTTAAAGGGATATTTGGGACATTTCCTGTGGAGCGAATTGTATATTTAGCTACTATTTTTTTTGAATCAAATTTATATTTTAGCCAACCTTTTACAATTGATGATGGTGTACACCAACCAAGACTATCGCTTCCATCAAAAGCTACATAAGCGTCATAATTTGCATTATAAATACTACTTGCACTAGCAACACCATTTGGACTTGTATTAGAGGTCATGATTGGAACAATGCTTTCATTGTTCAATTCTCTTTTATTCCACTTCTTATATTCACCATCATGTAAAATAAAAGTTTTATTAGTAGGATTAATCACTCTTGAGCCATCATATGACAAAGTTTTGTATTTAATATCGGTAGGATGGTATTTAAATGGTGTTGCTCCAAAATTAAAGGTTGCAGTACAACCGCCAGTTGATGAGCCAGACGTTATGGCAGGGAATAAAGCCCCTAAAGTTTTTAAATCAGTAAATGCTACACCTTGGTTTACATCATTGACATAGAATGTCAATACACCACCATCTAGATTCAAGTTTACACCAACTGTATCTCCTGCTTTAAAAACTGTGCCATACGGTAACGATATAGATTGTGCTCCATTCCATTTCGTTCCAGTCAAGCTATAGTAGCCTCTAGATGTAATCAAATTATACGTAGTACCAACTGATTCATTAGTTATGACGTTAACCATTGCATTTGTAAGCTGTTCAAATGTTATCTCATAATACCATTTACCACTACTTCTCCCTAATGATGCTCTAGCAGTACCAAACGCATCGACAATTACAGCAGTCATATTGTCATTCTTCAAAGTAACATTATTTCCCTTATTGATTGGGTCTAGTGTTACTACCATGTTTGTTTCACCTCTAATCTATCAATCTTTACCCAATCATCAAGAGTAACTTTTTTTCTGTGCAAACTTCCTGTGTCTGACCAAGTTTTGTCTAGTGTCATATCATACTGATAGTCACGTTTAAGACTTAGTGAAGAAGTACCTTCTTCGTAGAAATCAAGCTCACCAATTCCTGAATAAGTTGCATGACCATTGTTATCAGACCATTTAATTCTATAGGCATGGTATTTTGTTATACTTGATAGTGTGTATACTTTTTCTTCGCTCGTTGTAGTCCAAATTTGATTAGTTTGTTTATCCAAATCTCTCCACTCACCATTGACACCATCTGTAGTATCATCACTCCCTTGGAGAAACCAATTCTTAGGCATATATGATATTTGACTACTACTAGTAGAACTTGTAATTTTATATTTGGATACTCTCTTTTTACTGTTAAAGTAAAAACCTAAAAATCCACTTGTTTGACTTGCAATAGTGCAAAAGTAAGTTGATGTACTTTTATCAAAAGCGTTCCAAACGCTATAACTAGAACTAAAAATACTAGAAGCAAAAGGGAATCCTTCTGAGGTAGGCGTATTTGATGTTAATTTAGGTACTATATAACTACCTTCTTTAACTTTTTTTACTTCAACAAACTCATTTGTCTCAAAGTCTGAGCTTGAGATAATAAATTCATCAGTTACAAAGCCTGCAAATAAATCTATTCTCACTTGAATAAATTGTTTAGTATCAGATTGAATAGTTCCATCCATTGCTATAGCAGTCCAATCAGACCAATCATAGTTATTAGATGAAACTCTTGTTAATACTGCGAAAGAGCTTGCTCCATTGTTTGTATTAGTTGTAAATACCTTTTCGAAATCCTTGAAAGTATCGCCTAAGTCAATAACATCAGAAGTCCAAGAGCCTTGTTCTGTGAAAATAGGTCTTCCTTGACCATCAGTATCAACTTGTAATAATTGAAGAAATCCTGTTGTCTTGTTAATTTCAGTTCTATCATGAGTTCCTGAAACACCGATAGGCAACCCTATTTCCTTCTTCTCTAAATTACCGCCTATAACTGTCATAAGTACATCTTCCTTTCTTTGTATTAAATGTGAACTATACTACCTTCTTGTCTATCTCCTGTATCAACAGACTCTACTCCACCAATAAAAGCAATGAAATCACCACTTACTTTTGTGAATGAATTGCCCAAAAATAACACAATGAGCTTTTTGTTTTTAGGTGCTTTAATTTCTCCAACTTTAGCGTCTAATCCTTTACTAACAAGATTATCTACTAGTTTCTCAAGTGAGTATTTTCCTGTGTCTATTGTGTAGACTTTCTCAGTGGAAGACTCAAATAAAGAAAGCTTGTTGTTAGCTGTTGTTATTTCTAATGAATCATTTTTATCAGGTAGATTTAGCCAAAATCTTTTCATGTGCATTTTCCTCTCTAGTTGATTATTTGATAGTCCAATTAATTTGACCTGCTCTATTGACCTCTAAAGGTGCTGAGAAGCGCTCGATTTCAATCCCTCTAGATTTTAATACCAAGTGACCATTCATAGGTTTATTGGAAGTCATTTTAATCTCAATAAAAGGACTTTCACCATTTTCTAAAGGAAGGGAAACGATAGGTTGAAAGAATAATTGAACCTCTTCTTTTTCGTATTTTGTTTTGTAGCCAAAGTTAATTGACTTTATATTTGATTTCTGAATACCTTGAACATTGTTGTAATCAGCGTAAGCTTCTTTATATGTTATAAGGTCTTTGTATGCAAAGTTTGTTGTTAAATGATAAACCTCTGAATTATCATCAATGTACTCGATTTCAATTCTTCTACCATTTAGGTTAAAAGAACCGTCAGACATTTCAAAAAATAGTTTCATCCCTTGACCGAACAAGCCAAAGCGAATAACCTGATTTCTTTGAATTAAATAAAAATCATTTTGCTTGTGAGTAAGTAAGTCATACTCAGCATAGTCTTTTCCATTTGCATATTCAGCGTTCCAATTAAAAGGAATACCGATTGCTTGAGTGCTTCCTGCGTTTGTGAATAACATTGTTATCAATCTCCTTCATTGTATTGAAAGTATATTTTTTTGGTGGGAAAATTCCCATAATAAAAGGGTAGGAGAGATTATCCCTTACCCGATAAAATTACTCTTTTATTTCCTGAATATTATTATGTTACTTTTAAACGTAACGATAAGAAACACGTTGTACTAACAGGTTTTTACCTGCTGACGCTGTGATTGGAACATCTGCGTATACAGAAATCTTAACAAAGTTACCGCCTGCCATGTTTGCGTTAGTTCCGTTAACATCAGTATCGTTAGCTAAACCTAAAATCTCTTTAGCGTTTGGTGTTTTTTCAATTTTGACTGATACAAACTCTACTGTACCACTGAATACAGGATTTCCTTCAACTTTCACCCATGTTGGCTCTGTGTTGTCTAAAGTTCCTGCTTTAATTACTTTGTAAATGAAGCCGTTTGCTACTGTTGGTTGAACATAAGTGTCTAATGTCAATGTTCTTCCACCTGTAAACACTTGAGCATTTTTAGCGTTAACGTTTGTAGTAGTGCCTGTAGTTCCTAAATCTTTAGTTCCAGATGGGTTAGGTGTACCAACTCCACCTTTACCAACAGGTACAAATGCATTTGCTCCTGTTTCTCCTAAGCTATCTACACGAACTCTGAACCAGTTGTCTCTAACAGCTTCAACAATGTTGCCTGTTGAGCCATCCCCACCTTGACGGTCACGAGTTGTGAAAGTTACTTCTTCCATTTTAGGGGCATCTGTTAATTCACCTCTGTTATTCCAAATGTAGAAGACCTTAGTAGCTGATTGAGAATCTGCGTCAACAGTACCGTAGTTTATTGTGCTTTCCACCTTGCTTGCCATTGTATTTGTTCCTTCATGCCATGATACTATTGGTGTATTTGCCATTATTAAATTCCTTCTTTCTAGTTAATTTTAATCTTTATGTTTATTGTTAGGTTATAAGTGTCTGCATTAAAGGTAGTCACTTTTAACCTGAACACATCATTTTCTTTCACTGTTGTCTTCACTAATCTGTGTAGCCCATTGTCTTTATGACTTCCTGCATTAATGTTGACAGGGGCGCTAATAATAGAAGACCAAGTATCGAAGTCATTAGATATTTCAACATCTATTGCTGTGTCAACTGTACCTTTTTTTGAAACAAAGGCTTTTACATCTAAGATTTCTCCATTGTGGGGGAATACTACATGAGGGTCTTGAACACCTTGTAGAACTTCTTGAGGACAAATAAAAACAATAGTTCTGTAATCTGTTTCAACGCTAATATCTTCCATTTTGATATAATGCTCTTTTGACATAAGACCATCATATTTATCTGTAGCTTTAGGAACGTTACCACCTAAAGCGTCAATTGGAATCCACTCTTTTCCATTCCAACGATAGCGAATACCTGTATCATGTACCTGAACTGTCCAACCAACAAGTGGGTTAGGGTACTTTCGAGCTATATCATCTTGTGTTTGTACATAAGGCTGATATATTAATACAGTAGTTTCATAAGCATCTTTGATAAGCTCAATGTATTGGAGAGCTTTATCGTTTGTATGAAGAACTATATCGGTAGCTTCTTTTGTTAAGTTTGTAGCAATAATCATGTTCTCTAAAACTTCTTCAAAGTTTGCTGTTTGACCGATTAATTCTTGAACCTGAGATTTAGCGTCCTCAATGATTTTAAATAGTGTCTCTGTGCTATCTGTACCATCATAGTGAATAATTCTATTAGAAGGGTATAGAATAACACCTCTACCTTTATACACAATAGAAACTGTGTCAGCTTCTTTGTCTGTATGGAAGTAGACAAATCCATTTGTATAATCACAATAGAACTCATTTTTCCCTATGGTGTTCTTAATAAACTTTTCATAATTTATTTCGAACATGTTTGCAATCCTTACTCGATATAATTCATCAGGAATCTCTAAGAGAGCCACACGTTGATTTACTACACGAGTAATGTCTAATCTATCAACGAAAGGGTCATTAGGTGTTCCTTTTCGCCAAACTATGTGAATAGGATTGTTAAAATCTAAATAATTTATAGGTTGTTTTACTGTCAAATTCTCACCTTCTTTATTAACCTATTGTTACAGTAGAACTAGCTCCACCACTAATCTTAGAGCTAGTTCCTGCATGTGTTGTAACAGTAGAGCCATCAATAGCAACTGATTTACCATTAATAAAAACATTCTTACTATTCCCAACTGTTACTGAGCCTTGAGCGTTATTATGAGAACCACTAACATATGTGCCACCACTAGGTATGTTATATGTGTCATTCTCTGTTGTTTTATCACCTTGTACTATCGGTGCTTTTCCCTGAATAGTCACATTGGTAACTGTTGATACTGCTTTTCCTTTGACTGTTGCGCTAGTTTGTTTGTTCACATCTTTATAGATAGGTTTAGAATCCCAATCTACACACTGACCAAATTGATTCCATGCTACACAATAGTCAGGGGTTTGACCTTGATATTCCTCAATGCTATAGGTGATATGGTTATTTGCAGTAGACTCAGAAATTGTAGCGTCATTTAAAGCTATATTTGCCATATATAATCCTCCTAGTTTAAGCTAATCTTAGTCCCTTTGACTTCTACACCACTTGCAGAAATCTTGATATAGTTGTTAGTGTCAAAGCGAATCATTAGATTGTCATTTTCAAGTGAAATCCAAGAGTATTGACCAAACTGCATCTTAGCATCCTGACCTTTAACAACTCTGAAAAACTCATATAAATCAGTTTTTGCAACGAACTTTTTATCAGAGTGGAATCGAACTCCACCTTTAGATTCAAAGTAAACTGCCTGACCTGAATCATCTGTATCAGTTTCATTGAAGTAGAACTTAGTCATAACTCCATTAGGTGCATCATATTCAATAGCAAACTTTTTATTGTCTTTGTAGACTTTTGCTTGCTCAGAACCACTACCATAACCTCTACCATTTCCTGCACCGAAAATCATAATAGGGAAGGATGTATCGCCTGTGCCTTCAAAGGTAAACTCTAGTTTTGTTTTTTCACTATCTGAGAAGAAAGTATTAAATCTCATAAAGTTTTTGGCAATATGGATAATATCTTGTTTTGTGTTTCCTTTGCCAAGTGTTTTTAGACTATTTACTGTTAAATCAGAAATATATGAACCATCAATATCTTCAATCATTTTATCATCATCACCCATGATATAAAGCTTTTTAGCAAATAATGAGCCATCAGTATCAACCCAAAATCTATCTTCGCCACTCTTAGTTTTAATTCTAATAGCGTCATTGGCATTTAAGAATATATCAGCGTTTTCACCATAGATTGAAATACCTTTTTCATGGTCAAAAGTGATTCTCTCACCTAAGTCACCATCAACAATTTTTAAGTTGTGAGTAGTAATGTCTTTTGCATAAAGTCTTCCATCCAAACCAACCCAAAACTTTCTATCTCCATTGACTTCAATTTTAATGCCATCAT
Organism: Lysinibacillus sp. NPDC096382; assembly: GCF_044762845.1. Classification (NCBI taxonomy): domain Bacteria; kingdom Bacillati; phylum Bacillota; class Bacilli; order Caryophanales; family Bacillaceae; genus Lysinibacillus; species Lysinibacillus sp. NPDC096382. The sequence continues at coordinate 181,873 of NZ_JBIWFC010000008.1, read as the reverse complement.
TACCGTTAAGGTAAATTACAGCACCGTTGTTGTCACCTTTAATTGTGATACCATCGTACCAATCAAAAATTATTTTGTCGTTCATGTTTCCGTCAACAATTCTTAAATTGTGAGTTACAAGACCTTCTGCGAATAGTGTTCCATCTTCCCACATAGGGTCATCTAGAGTAGCAAATAGCTTACTAACCCATTTACCTTTTTCCCATTTTTGAAGTGCAAGACCATTGGTAGCATTTAAGTACGCTCTATATCTCCCATCACTACGAACAGCAATAAAGCCATATTTATCCATGATTAAGTTGTTGTAGTATTTACCCATGTTAATACCTGAGTAGAATATTGAGTCTTGAATAAATTGTTTAAGCTTTGTGGATTGGTCATGGTAGTCTCTGAACACTTGAATGAAATAACCTCTATCGGTGATTTCGCTCGTTTGCTCCATTAGTGGGTTTTTATGGTCGATTACTAGATTTGAGGCAGTAGTGATACCTTTGTCTGTAATAGGAATGAATTGAGACAGATAGTTTACAAGTTTTGTATAAGCATCTATAAGGGGTTGTGTATTGAATAGGTCAGGTGCTACATATTTAGTAGGGAATTTTGAGCCATCCCATTCACCTTCAAAGTCTACTTCGTTATCTCTTTCACTCTTTCTATACTTTTCAGCATGAGCGAGTAGAGCTTTGTAGTCAGCATGTATTTTGTGTAAATCTGTAGCAATCTGTAGCTTTTCTAAAGTAGTAAGCTTTCCATCTGCAACGATTTTGTCTAATATAGCGATATTAAAGTAGTTGTTTTCAGCGTCTAAGATAAGTTCGCCAACATTGTTGACAATTTTAATACCTTCTGCCACAATATCTTTCGTGTAAAGTGTACCATCTGTATTAGCCCAAAATACTTTTTGCCAATCATCGTCTTTCCATCTTGAGATTGCAATACCTGTACAGTCAGTTATTTCAACTTTATTAACTGTGTTCCATGATTTTAAACCGAAACATTCACCTGTTTCTTGACGAATAATATTATCGAACTTGTCTCTTAAATTATCAGATACAAGACCAAGCCACATAACTTCTTTACCATCTGCATTGTAGATAGTTGTACGAGAGCCTTGAGTTTTCCAAGCTCCTGATTCATCTTCGATATATAAATTAACACCTGAGATAAGTTTACCGAAGATATATTCTCCCCAAATACCATCTTTAGAGATTGCGTGTTTCCATGTGTTACCACCGTCATTAGTGATTGCTAAGAATCCATTTTGAATTACTAGCCAACTCTGAGGGTCGTCAAGTGCCTTAACGATAATACCACGTTCTGAGATAGTGATTGTTTGGTCATATCCTGCTAGTACAGCTTGCTTTAGGCTATCCCACTTGTTATTAATTAAATCATTAATCTTTCCGTTGTTTTCTTTAGATAGATTCCAACCATCTTTATCCATGCTCACAATAGTAGAAGTGAGGTCAGCTTTACTAAGCAAGTCCATTAGCATATCGCTACCATCTTTAAGGTCTTTCTCATTAGCAATAGTTAAAGAGATTGAGAAGTTCTCGAAGTCATAGTTAATCTCAATGATTTTTGCTAGAATATTAACTTTGAGCCTATCGTATCGTATTCTAATGCTGTCACCCAAGCCTAATTTATCCCAATCATTCTGACATTCTACAACAGATAAGAAGTCAACTAGACTTACAGTTAGCTTGATTTTTGGCTCTTGATTTTGTTTGAATACTGTCTTAGACTCTTTTAGTAAATCCTCAGGTCTAGTAATAGAATCGTTTGTGTATTCTTGTACAATGATAAACTCTTGTAGTTCTGCCCATTCATCATGAGTGAAGTTAATAGAGGGTTTAAGCTTATCTAAGTGAGCTTGTTTCTCACGTTCTGCATCCTCTACATCGAATCTAGCATTATCAACTACAGTTTTCTGAGCAGATTCCTCAGCTTCTTTTGCTCTTAGCTTTTCAATTATCTCAGTGTGAGCTTGAGTACCTTCTTTAGTACCACTGTCATTAAAGTCATTTGTACCCCAAAAGTTCTTGTCTGTTTGGAACTCAGCTAAAAGAATATCTCTCTCATTTTCGATTAATATTCTATCTACTGTGATTAGAGAAAGTCTATCGTTTTCGATAGTAAAGATTTTCTGTAGTTCAACTAGTTTCTTAGAGATAGCCTCATAGTCACTATCTAAGCTTTTAATCAGTTCTTCATATTTTGTAAGTGCAATACAAAGATTATCACTCATATAGTCAGAACTTTTGATTACTTTGTTTGTAGCACTATTATATTCAAATGGAAACATGAAAAAAGAGAAGTCCTGTATATAGTCTTCTCCTAGTGGGTTTATTCCTCTGAATGTCAAGCCCTCTGAACCAAATGCTCTTAGGCGAGTTGCTGTCGAGCTACTATCAACTGATAAATCAAAGTTCTCCAAATACTTTCCATCACGAATGTAGAAGCCTTTGTTCAATCCAACATTCTCAGGTCTAAAGAACTCAATAACTAAATCCTCAGTATTCCACTTTATTACAGCGTTCCACTTGGTAGCCATGTCATAAATTACTTCTAATAGAGACATTGAAGCTACATTGTATTTCCTTTCGGCAGTTTCGGAAGTAGTGAAGTAGCTGTCAACATAGCCAATTGTCCAACGCTTAATAGGCACTTCTAGCAATTTTCCATAAACATCATCAAGAACACCCTCAGCAACATCTTTTAAGTTACCGATTTTTTCATATTCTCGTATATTTTTGTCGCCTAATTGAACACCTAACGAGTAGGCTTTATACTCTATATAGTCTTCATCACCATAAACTTTATTAGATTCATTGAAAAGGAAATACTCAGTTTTTGTACCAACTACATATTTGAAAATATATCGGTGTTTAATTCGCTCAATGTTTGGGTTATCCATAGGAACATCATCTTTAATAATGATTGTTGGAATCTTGAATGAAAGCTCATTGACTGTACTCAACTTAGTATAGTATTGTACATCGTAGGCTTCATTGATTTTGGCGATAATACTTTTGTTTGGCTTACATAAAAATAGACTTTTTTTGGGTAGTTTTAGGTCATAGTCAATTTCACCTATTTTCTTCACTGTTCATTCCTCCTGCTTATTCTTGTAGTAGTATTGCTTTGTGTCTAATATCGAGGTCAAAGTCGCCCTCAGAAGTAATGTAGTTGTTTCCTCTGATTAGTTCTAGGTATTCATCATTGTGTGAATCATATCTATAAACACCATTAACTTGATTGCTTGAAACAATTTCCTCGTTTTCGCAATCTATATAAACTTCTTCATTGTTGTTTAGCTCTTTGAACTCAACTCTTTGACCTGTGGTAAAGTTGATGATTGCAATATCACCTTTGCCATTTTTCTTCCTAATCCATATCTTAGGCTTAACAGGTAAGTCACCGACATTTTCTACATAGCCATATGGTTTTAAATCCATTTCAAAGCTTTGTAGGTAAGGTTTAACAGCTTCGCTATCAGCAACCATAGTTATCTGAAATTGGATATATAGTCCTGCTAGAGTGTATTCATCTAATAGGTCATAGGAAGTTGTGTACATTCTTTTCCAATCAGTCCAATCGTTTTGATTGTAGGAAACCCTAAAGTTATACTCGACTCTTTGGTTATGAATGTTTATCAATGTTTCTTTTATGTTTGCAATATATTTATCCAAACTATTAGAGATAAAGAAGGGAGGGGAGATATAAGCCCCTCTAGGGACACTTAAAGTAGACCAATTTGCCATATTATCACTCAACCTTACCAAAAGGTCTAAATTCAGAAGATATGTCAACTTGTCTCCACTTAATTGTCGCTTCTTTTCTCCAAACTACAGAGCCATCAATAACTGTGCCACTTGTTGGTACACTTGACCAAACAGGCTCACTTGTACCTGTAATACCTGCTGTCTCGCAAATGTAGTAGAATAGTTTACTACCATTTACCGCAAAGACAACATCATTTACTTGATAGTTGTAGTTAGGAAACCACTTGTTACCGTTAGCGTCATAGAACTCAACGCCATTACCGACAAGAAAAGTAGGGGATTGAACCATACTTTTCCCTGATGTGACACAGCGATAAATATTACCATTGTCAGGTTTTGCTTTGATTTCTTGACCTACAGTGTAGCTATTTTTAGGTTGCCAAGTAGGGGCATGTTTACCCTCACGAATGTTAACCCAACCAACATATCCACCGATAACAGGGTTGCTATTCCAAATTATCTTACCTTTTTCAATCGGTTGACCATTAGCTAGACTATCAGGTGTAGTTGTTGCTTCTCTTAAATACTTTTCTACTGACATAAAGTTTTCACCATATTTAACAATGGTTTCTTTAATATCATCAGTATCAAATGTTGAATTAGTAACAATATCTAGTTCTAATCCACCTTTTGTTTTTTCCATTATGTTATTCCTCCCCAAGTAGTATTAGTTGCATAAACATTTCCCCACGTTGAGAGGGTAGTAGTAATTGTTAATCCATTAGTAGTGTTTTGCATATTGCTCATTTGTCCTAAATCAAAGTTGTTTATATCTAGCTGAACTTTAGAACCAATATTAGAGTCTCTAAGCTCAATGTTTTCTTTGGTATGTTCAAACGAATAGCTGTATGGTGAATCACATCTAATATCTAATTCTATATATCCTTCATTCAACCCATTGTGGAATATCTGAGGTTCACCCTCAAATATTGCATAAAAAACTCTGTTTGGGTTTGAGTCAAACACGAGTGGCTTATAATATGGTTGGAAGAACCAACGTGCTAATTTTCTTAGTGTTTCTTTGTTTTCCCAATCTGCAATAGCAAAAGACAAACTAAAAGAGAGTGGTTCATGTTCCACTCTCTGAAAGTAAGGTTTTTCACGATTTGCTATTTTTTTCTCGATGATTTGTCTGTTAGGGAGGAAGTTTTCTTCGAATAGACCATCGTCACTCCAAGCAATAAAAACTCCCATATCCTCAGAAGAAACTCCATCATATATAAACTGTATTGATTGTTTCATTTATCGTTTTCCTTTCTCTCTTAATAGTCTGTTTTTAATTTGGTCGCCCAATTTATCAATATCGCTCTTAGTTCCATTGAACTTATCAATATTGACATGAACAACAGTTGAGTTATCTGTTGATGTTGGTGTACTAACTGTGCTTACCTTTGGTTGAGTAGGGAGGGCAATTGCACCGTTGATAGTTCGCATTATATTGTCCATGATAGAAGAAATGCGTAACATGCGTTCTGTATCAAGAGGGTTGCTCACAATCTCATTTTGGTGAAGTAGAGCTAATCTACCACCTTTACCATCTGAGCCACCAGTAGAGCCAAAGCCTTTAGTCATACCACCTACATCCATACTAGCAGGAGAGCCAATAAAGTCATTAGATTGATTTAATCTAAGATTACTAGCATAACTTATTAACATATCTTTAAGCTCAGTAAAGTTAACAGCACTTGTGTTGTCCAACATGAATTGCCCAAGCTCTGCCTGTTGCTTACCTGATAACTTACTAAGTGATTGGTCATAGGAAACGTTAGGGGAGATAAGAGAAGTATGCTTCCTTCCTGAATCAGCAATTTTTGTTGCTGTTCCATTAATGGCATCTTTTTTGGCTTTAGTGTTAGCTCGAGGCATTAGATACTCTTTCATGTATTTTGCAAGCATTACTTGCTTATCACCATGAGTCATAACTTTCCCTTTTTCTGCTGTTTGACCAAACTCTTTGATGTAATCTAAATACTCTTGTGTAGAGAAACCACTATTACTAGCGTTTTTATCGAAGTATCCACCAACTTGAGATAACTGTTCTTTTGACATTGAGTCAAAGAGAGAACCTAATGATTGGTTGGCGTTTATTTTAGAGTCTTCTTTTCTACCTTCGCTTGCGAGTTTATTAGCTTTATCTTTAATGTTTTTAATTCTAACTGCATCTGTTTGAGGATTTAGTTTACCTGCAATTTCCTCGTTCATAAACTTAGCTAAAATAACCTTCAAATCAGCTTCGCTTAGCGCTTCTTTTTTGCCTGCATTTTCAACTGTTTGGTTAGCGTCAGATTTACCGTAGTCGCCTGTTACCTTTTTTTTAAGTGCTTCTACTTTTCTAACTTCTTTTTCAACTTTTTCAATTTCTTTTGAAAGTTCTTTCATTTTATCAATAACATTTTGACGTATAGTAGCTCCAACAGCTTTCATTGTTCCATCAAATGTGTCCTGAAGGTCAGGTAGGCTATCTGTTAATAGCTTAATATGCTCTGCAAATTTAGCTTCAACCTCAGCGAAGTTTCCTGCTAAGATGTCTTCTCTCATTTTAGCGAAATATTTTTCATCGTTTAAAAGGTCAGCATAATATTTTTCCCAATATTTTTTTTGCTTATTAAGAGATTCTAGAACATCCTTAGAATATTCATCCTCTTTCTCCTTTAGGTCATCAATATGTTCTGTTTTTTCGTCAAGTAAATCATCAAGCTGTTGCTCACGAAGGTCTTTCTCATATTGATATTTTTCTTCATTAATTTGTTTTTCAATCTCTGCAATTTGTTTTTGAAGTTCTTCTTTCTCTTTGATACCTTCATAAGTATTCACATTAGAAAGAAGGTTTAATTTATTTTGCAACTCTTGCTTTTGAGTGTTTAGTTCTTCTAATTTATTGCCATGAGTTCTATCTCTATCAGAATCAGCAATCTCTCTGCGTTTAGCATCAATGATTTTAGTGTAAGCTTCAAGCTCTTTGTCATACTGTTTCATCACTTTTTCGTGACGCTTTTCCTCAGCTTCAATAAGTTTGTCAAGAGCGTCCATTTGAATATCTTTAGCTTCATTGATAGCATCTTTTAAGGCATCTATAATATCATTTGCAAGCTTTTCACGCATTTCCTTGACTTTATCATCAATTGATTGTGTAAAGTTATCAATGGCTTCCTGAGTGTCTTTAACAGCCTTCTGAACTTCGAGGTATGCTAAAGCATTAGCTTCAAGTTGTTCTTCAAGGTCTTCAAGTTCTTTTGTGCCTAAGTCCATGCCTTTCATTTTATCCTTAGTATTGAACTCTTGTTCCTTAATCTCTATAAGTTTCTTTTGAAGAAGTTCCATATCATCTTCAAGAGTTTTCAAGTAATCTCCTGAGCCTTCTTCATATAATCCTCTTAGTGCCTGATTGTAGTTGAGTTCAAAATCAATATCATCTATCCTAGTATTAGAAGCAATAATAACAGCTTGAACCATTTCATAGTTTGTTTGGTGTAAAGCTTCATTAAGTTCAACAAGACCTTTTTTAAGTTCATCTGCTCGTTGTGTAAGCTCCTGATACATTTCAATTGTAAGATTGCCTTTACTTAGCACTTTGTTGATATAATCAAGTTCTGCTTTAGATGTTTTAATTTGACCTTGACGAGTGTTTGCCATGATTTCAAGAGTTTTTCTATATCGCTCACTTGTTCTATCAAGTGATTGAATTTTAACTTCCTCCCACTCAAGAGTTTTGGAATAATCATCCATTTTCTTGTCGAAGCCTGCTAATTTACCGCTAATGATTTGATTGTAGTATTCCTTGATTTGATTTTGAGACTCCAACATTTGTTGTTGTATCTCAAGTCTTTTATCAAGTAGCTCGTCTTGTTGTATGTCAGTTAATCCACCTAAGTCATACATTTTTTGAATATATGCGTATTCATCTTGATAGCTTTTCAGCTTTCGTTGTTCCGCAGTATATTGTTTGTTAACGCTGTTTTCGTACTCTTTGTTGTACTCAAGCATGTTTTTTTGAAGCTCTGCTTGTTTAGCAATACCTAAGTCTTCAATATCTCTATTTCGTTTGTAAGATTCCATTTGAGACTTGATAGCTTGGAAGTCATTTTCTTGCATTCTATCATTATTAGCCATTATAGTTTGTCTAATAGATTCTGATTCAGATTGCGCTCTAGCGTAATCATCATTGCCTGAACCACCACCTGCTGTAGCTCCTGAGCCTGCATGAGTGTTGTAAGCGTTGTTTGCATAATTAACTCTGTTGTTGTGTCCTTTGCTACCTGCTTTTTCTCCACTACGCTCATAAAGAATATTGAAGTTTGAAGCATGTTCTGTAGCAGTTAGTGTTCTGTTTAATGAGTGTAGGGCTTGTTTTTCCTTACCTTGAAGCTCTTTCCACATGAAGTCTAACTGCGTTCCTAAATCGTTTGCACTAGTGCCTTTGCTCTTTGCGAAAGAGTTAAGTTCTGATAGTCTGCTACCTCGCCACTGTGCAATACCAAAAGCGCTACCCTCAGCGTTTCTACCTGCTGTAGAGCTAAAGCTAGATTCTTGTTGAATATTCCCCATAATCCCTGCAACAGCACTATCGCTAAGCCCTTTAGATTTAAAGAAGTTCCAAACTGTGGCTTGTGCTGAACTACCTGAGCTAACTGAACTAGCTTTTGTTTGAGAATACGTTTGAACGCCACTACGAGCGCTTTGAGCGTAGCTAGTTGGGTCAATCCAAGTGTTACCTTGTTTAACTCCATAGTGAAGGTGAGAGCCATCACCGCCTTTACCTTTGACAACATTACCTGTGTTACCGATAGTACCAAGCTTAGTACCAACATCAACAACATCACCAATTGCAACAGCGATACTATCTAAGTGAGCATAGAAGTGTTTAAGACCATTAGAATCCATAACATAAACATAGTTGCCTGAAACACTGTCGCTTCCTTTTGCTACTACTTTTCCTTTGACATTGGATTGTAATAAATCACCGATTGCTCCATCAATGTCGATGCCTTTGTGGTTGTCTGCTCGTGTAGCCCAATTAGAGGTAATCTTACCTGACCAACCTTTTGGCGTAACATTTTCAAACGTAGTATAGCTTGAGCCACTAGAAGTACCTTGAACACCTGATAGGTCTTTTAATTTTTGGTTAAGTAGGTCATTTTGTTGTTGAATTAATCTGTTTTCATCTGCAAGAGCTTGTCGATACTGTTTAGAGTAAGTAGGGTATTTCTTTTGTCTACTTTCAACCTCTTTTAAAGAAGTGTTAATCTTATCTAATGTTAGAGCATACTTTTTAGTAATTCTATCTAACTCTGAAATCTCTTTAGTAGATTCCTTAGTTGCCTTAGCTCTTTCTTCCTCACGTTTTTTAGCAGTAGAAAGAGAACTATTTAAGCTATCTGTACTAGTTTTTACTTCACCCATTAAGCCAGTAATCTTACTAGATGTTTCATCTAGGTAAGCATCAATTTGTTCACCGATATCAGGAGTTTCCATAGTTGGAAGCCACATTGAGTGACCTGTTGATTTAAGAACACCTTTATCAATTAGGTATGAAATTTGTTCAGAAGAAAGCTGATTTGTTTTTTGGTATTGCTTTTGAATCTCAGCTATTGCTTCTGCCTCTGCTTTAAGGTTTCCTATACGTGCAAAAGCTTCATTTCCTTGTTGTAACGTATGTTTTTCTTCTTCGTTTAAGATTCCTTTTTTAGAAAGCTCGTAACCTTCAAGTAGTGCTTTAACAGCTTCGTTTTCAAGACCAATCATATCAGTTCTAACTTCATTGTTTCGAGTTAGGAGAGGGTAGAGCTTGTTAAGTGTATTAAATGTTTCTTTAAGTGTCTTTGTTTCCTGAGCAGTTAGGTTAGTCTTAGCAGATAGTTGAGAGTAAATGAAAATTAAATCATCTACCTTATCTGTTTGCGCCTGAGAAACACCAACGATTTTTTCGCTTGCTGAATTAAGCTCTTGTAGCTTTTCTATTTCTTTATCAATCTCATCTACTAATCCGCCATTAGCTATTACTAACTTTCTAGCTTCTTCTTGGCTTTTGCCTTGAGACTTCATTATTTCGATAATAGCGTTATTATGCTCTGTTTCTTTGACAATTACATTATCAAGAACTTGTGCCCAATCATTGTATTGTGCAGATCCTTTTTTAATGCCTGAATCAACTAAATTTTTAAGAATGTCTCCCTTAAGTTTTTTAGTAGATTCACCGAATTCTTTGAATTCAGCATCAACTTGTTTGACATCAGTAGTAGTACTGTTTTTCATTTTAGTGATTTCTTTTGCTAAATCATCAAAATTTTGTACAAGCGTAGAATCTTTATTATTTAATGCATAAGTTACAACATCATTAAATTTCTCTAAGCCTTTTTCACTTTTAGATAGGTTGATAACACTTTTCGCAACATCTTCAAAAGCTTCTTGTCCTTCTTTAGAGAAGCCATATGAAGTCTTAATAACTTCATCTAATTTTGTTGTGTAACCTGTTTTAAAGACATTCATACCTGTCAAAACATCTTGTTGCCCTTGTAGAAGCTCTAGTTGTATACTTTGTAAATAATCTTTTGTATTAGTTAGTTGTTTAACTGAACGGTCAGATAGGTTGTCTTCGGTTTTATGATTTAAAGCATTATTGATCTTTTCAATTGCTTTGGATACTTCTTCGAGATTTTTAAGAGTATTCTGACCAAAACCATCTTCACCAGTTTTTAAACCATTAAGGAAATTGCCTTCAAGCTGACTGTTTAAATACTCCATCTTATAAATCTTTTGATATGCTTTTCTAAGTTTTATATCTGAGTTTTTATTGGCATCTTCAATAGTATCTCGTGCTGTATCTTCTGATTCCTTTTGTTCAGCTTTAAGTTTTTCAGCATTAATTTTCTTTTGAATCTCAAGCTCTTGCTTTAAGATTTCAACTTTAGTCTGAGCTTCTTGAGAAGAAACGATAATACTATTACCAAATTCATCTTCTCCTTTTTTTAAGTCAGGGAGAAGTTTAGCTATTTTATTTTGAGTATCAAGCAATTCATTGTATTCTTTTGAATTAAGGTTATCACTATTAGAAGAAAGTTTACTATATTTGGATAATAAGCTATCAATAGCTTTTTCATTGTCTGCAAATGACTTGACCTCTTGCTCATTTTTAGCTCTAAGTTCTTCCTTAGCTTTTTTAGCTTCCTCATACCTAGCAGTAAGAAGTTGAATAGCAGTGCCTGCTATCATACCAGCAGCACCAAGACCACCAAAAGCAAAAGATAATAAATTAGCAGCTTTAGATGCTTTGTTCGATGCTTCTGTTGCTTCGTTATTTTCTTCTTTTAACTTTGAGTATGCTTCTATTGGTGAAGTAATTGCTTGGCCAAGCTCTATAACTTTAGCTGAAAAGTCTGAGACTCCCTTTCCCAAATTGGTATCCTCAGACGTATTTTTTTTCAAGTCAGTCACTTTAGTATTAATATCTACAAGAATAGAGCGGAGTTCTTTAAGTGCTCCAATAGTTCCATTAAAGTCAGTAGGAGGTGACGGTATTTCTTTTACATTAGAAGGGGCTTCTTTAACAGTAGCTTGTACTGCTTTTGAGCTAACGACAGGTGTAACATTTGCGACAACATCAATTTTGAACTTCGGTAAAGACATTTTATTAATCTGTTCTGAAATGCGTAGCTTCGTTTTTTCAACATCAAGCTCCATAACAGTTTTAAGACCTTGTAGTTCTTTCGTTTCAACAGTGTCTTTAATATGATTAAATGCGCCTTTAGCAAGTTCTAGTTTTACTTTTACCTTAGCGAAAATAATTTGTTCTAGGCTTTTATTAATGTTTTGGACACTAGCCTTTTTTTCTAGAATAAGCTCAATTGGTTTTTGGTTTACTTTAACAGTCTCTATAAATTTGTTAATATTTGCTTTAGATTGTTGATAATTTACACCAAACGAAATCTGTAGTGGTTGCACCTCAATTTTCTTTAAAGCACTTTTGACTGTAGTTTGTGTTGCTTGTTCATTTACATAGAAAATCAAAGATTTCTTAGCTTGTTTTTGGTTGTTTAGGAAAGTTTGAATGTTTGCTTTACTTTGTCCAACTGCAACATCAAAACTAAGGTTAATGTTTTTATTTTTATGCTTGTCTAAAAATGTTTTGATGTTTTTATTAGATGCACCAACATTTACACCAAAAGTTAGTTTTTTATCTTTCATTTCTTTAGATAAGAATGTATCAATCCTTTTTTTGGATTTATCTTTATCAATATCTAACGAAACCAAAAACTTTACTTCGTTATTTGTAATACTCAAAATGTTTAGCTCCTTCTTTATTCGTCGTTGTGCAACTATTTTGTTGCAGTCTAAAACCCTCAAGTAAACCCCTAACCGAAATAGGGTAGGGATGTAATTCAAAGTATTAGAAAATATCATCTAGTTCATCTGAATCATCTTTTATAACATAGATAGATGTTGTTTCAGTAGAGATGTGATTTAAAAGCACCTTAGCTTTATTAATGTCTTTTCCTTCTTCAACTACTAAGTGTGTTGCTCTTGAGCGTCTGAGTGCATGGGGTGTTAGTTTATAACCTAAGATATAATTGAACTTATTAGTAAACCACGCATTGAAAGCGTCAGGACTAAGTTCTTTTGTTTCACCATTCTTAAACTTACGAACGAAAACATATGGGTTATCATCTTCACCACGAAATTCAAGCCATTTTAAAATAGCTTGTCTAGCTTCTTCGCTATACATCAGTTTGATCGGTGTACCAACCTTACCTTTACCTTTACCACGAACATGAGGTGTTGCGTAGAAGTCTTTGTTCTTTACCTTAGGCATATCAAAGAACTCTTTTTTCATCTGAGCTATTTCTGCTCTACGTGCGCCTGTGCTGTAGCTTAATAAGAAATAAGCAATCATTTGATACTCACCTTCTTTTTCAAGCTCTGCAATAAGCCTGTCAATATCTTCTTTCGCTACAATATTCTTTTCTCTCACAAGCTGTTTAGGAGGGGAGGGAATAGCCTTGTTGAAGATATTTCTAAATTCAGGGTAGTCTTCGCCATAATAAAGTTCAATATAGTTACAAAGTGAACTTACTGCTGAGCGTTTGAACTTAACAGCATTAGAAGATAACTCTAATGACATTAAGTGATTCTGATAATCTAAAGCGTGTCTTGCTTTTAATTTGTGGATAGGGCGGTTGTCAAATTCATCTTTAACATATCTCACAAAGATTTTTAATGCGCTTGTATATTGTTTAAGTGTTTTATCTGATAGATGTTGTTGTTTCAAGAACTTATCAACAATCTTTCTATTCCACTCATTACATTCAAGCCATTCTTCAGTAGTTACAGGAGGTATTTTAATTGCCATTTTCTCACCTCCTTCAATTGTTGATACCTTGCTCTAAAGCATTTTTAAGGTGTTTGTTATAAGTAGTTTTATCTAGCTTTTCTGCTGTTGCGTTTGCAAATGGTCTAGGTTCAGCCCATTTTTCATCAGGGTTATACCAACCATTCTCAGAATTGCTAGAGGTGTGCTGTACATCACTACCATTTTCGATTAGCTCTGAAATAAAATAGCCATCCATTGAATCACTAGTGAGGTTTTCAAAGTCAGAAGCGAAGGTATTTCCATTAAGTTTATGTTTTGTAAATACCATATTTCTAGCGTCAGAAAGACCGCCAGCATCATATCTAGGCTCATAATAGTCATAGACTTCTGTGTAAACAGAATCTACCATTGCGTGTCTAAACACGTTTAGAACTTGTGGGCTTTTAATGGTTTCCTTCACTTTACCTTGAACATATTTTTCCAAATCCTTGATATTACTGAATGTAGGCAATTACATCACCCTAACTTATTTAAAATCTCCTTTTGTTTCCAATGCTTCATTGATTGCTTCTTGAGCCAATACAGCTTTTTCAGCAACCTTGTTTACACGTTCGATTACTTCTCCAACTTGATTTTGGTCAAAAATTTCATCAAAGAATAGGTCAAATAAACCAATCTTCATTAATGCTTCCATTGCCATAATCTTTTCTTCGAACGTGTCACCGATTTCATTTTTAAAGTGAGAGAAGTATTTAATAATAAGCAATAGCTCATATTTAATTAGTTGTTCTTCACTTTCAAAGAAACTGTATTCTTTTTCGATTGCGTACTGCATATCGTTGAATAGCTCAAGAGTTAGCTTCTCAACTTGAGTGCGGTCAAAGTATTCGTTATATTTAACTGTTTTTTTAGTCTCAGGGTCAACTACGAACGTAGACATTACATCTACTTTCTTAGATTCTGCTAGAATATCTTTTAATTTAATTGGTGACTGTCTTTTTGCTGTCATGGTAAAATCTCCTTTTTATCGGTTAATAGTTTAGAAATAAAAAGGGGAGAGGTTGACCTCTCGCCCTAGTTTTTATGACATATTATTATATTTCTTATTTACGTGGTTTAAGCAGGATTGAACCCATTTCATCTGCACCCTTAGGGTTAATTACTGCAAAATTGATTTCAGGTGTGTAAACATTACCGTTCTCTAATGAAATGTCAAACTCACCACTAGGGATTGTTTCAGGGAAATCAAATAGAATATCTGCTTTTACTTTTGCAGTATCTAAGTCATAAGCAATTGTTTTCATTTCTACTCTGTATTTTCCTGCGAACTTAGTAGAATCAATAGAAATTCTTTGACCTTCTACTTCCTCTTGATAGAATACATGTAACTCTTGTCCTGCTTTGAACGTGCCTGTAGCTCCTGCTAAATCAACAGCTTTCTTAGTTTTGTCTGTTAAAGAAACAACAACATTTAAAGTCTCTTGCGTACCACCAGGTAGTTCAACTTGTGCTTTAGTTCCTACGATAGCACCATCAGGTAATACGATTTCGTTTGCAGAAGTGGCGCTGTCTACAACAACAATACCTTTAGTATTTGCTGTGAATCGACCTTTACCGTTTTCTTCTACAGCTACACCTTGAGTCATTGCCCAATACTCAATATCTGCTACTGCTGAACGCATTGCTAAATCAATTGCTTTGTCAGTACGAATTTTGTATAGTTTTTTGTTACCGATACCACCTTTAAGGTCTTCTTCTGAGATAGAGCCTTTGATACCTGCTAACTGCGCTTCCGCGTTTAGTACCACTTTACCTGTTTCTAGGTCAGTGATTGTTACATCTGCTGTGTCTTGAATTACGATTTTACCCATTGAGTAAATTCCTCCATTTATTTATATTGTGTATGAGCTACATTTGAAGTAGCCCACCAAATTTCTTGTCAAATTCATTCTTAGATATTACATCATCTTCTAATTTGAATAAGTCAATATGCTTATTCCAAGATTCAATGTTTACCTTCTCTGCAACGGTGGCAAATAGGGTAGATGTCTGATAGTTATAGATAGCTCCAACACGAGCATAAATAGCGTAAACTTGAAAAATGTTCATTCTACATACATCATCAAAACTGTTACTTGTACTTGCGACAATAGAAGTAACAATATCAACAAATGTCTGCTCCTGTGAGGATTGTTGTTTAAATCTTCTAGAGCGTTCAATAGCTCTTTGAATTTCTTCGTTAGGAGAAACCTTGTCTTCTGTGATTACATTCATATCCATAATCAATCTTCTGACAAAGTGAAAACTCTCACTAGATTCAAAGATTATTTCGTATTGTTTTTCTTCATTTCCATCAAACACTAATTGAAAAATCTTCAAATAAGCATTTAACAACTGTCGTGTACTAAGAACAATCTCTAATAGGTCTGCTTCCTTGATTTCCATTAAGGCTTTTAAACTTGATTCATCTGCCATAGCTTCTTTAAGTTGATTCCTATAGTTGTAGTAGATGTGTAGAGAGTTTTGAGCGATAAGATTTATCTCAGCAGCATGACTCAGATATTCTCGATAGGTTAAAAATCTGATAGAACCAAATTTTGTATTTACTGTTTCACCGAAAATAAATAAATTCTTATCGTAGTCTAAATTTTCAATGCGGTGCATTATTTCTTACTCACATTCATTGTGTATTGATGTAAGAAGCGTCTATAATGTGTTGGGGCTTCACGAGGGTTGCCTGCTTTGTATTCGAGCTTACCAAAGCCTGCAATGCGCTCTAGCGCTATCAGCTCATTAATCCTGTCAGATATTCGAGATATTCTTAAATCTCTGTCAAATGATTCATGAATAAAAATGTCAATGTTAACCTCTTGTTGTGCTACTAGATAGCTTTCAATTACAGGTCTACGTCTACCTTCGTAAATGTAAATCTTGCATAGTTTATTTTCTATTAGGTCAGAGGTTTTTTCGCCTAAAACGACTCTCTCATCAACTAGTTTCCAATAATCATCACTTTCAATGTCTACCAAGTTTGGTAACTCAGGGTCAAGTGGGTCGGGATGGTAGTTTTCTTGAGTGTCAAATCCTTTAGGCTCATATTTTAATAATCTCATTAGTTCTTCATCAGTGATTAAAATTTGATATATGTTTGAGAAGAACTCTACTGTTGAACTTTGTTTAATCATGTTATTGGAATCCTTTGCAGCTGGACTTCAATGTAACCAATACTGTTAATACAGCAACTTGATACTTATACTCATATATGGTTACAGTTGAGTTAATTTCAGGAATGTGATTTTCTAAGGTAGTTTTACAATAACTGAACCATTAGGAAAATCTACGCCCATAAAAAGGTCTAATGTCATTTACGATACTAGGGATTGGTAATGTTTCCTGCATATCAATAAAAACATAAGATAGGGAAGGAGAATCTAAGATATAGTTCACCATTTGTCTTTTTGTGGAATTTTATAAGTCATAAATTGTGTTATCATTAGCTCGAACCCTTTTTCTATAAGCGCTGAACATTACATTATTCCTGTTCTAGTTTTTTAATTTGTTTTTCAATCGTGTCAATAGTTCCAAACACTTTGCTTTTAATGAATGGTTTATTGTCCTCTTTAATACACTCTTTAAGCAATCCATTAAGAATAGCATGAGTTTGAACAATCCATGCGCCATCATATTCAGATGTGATTTCTTTTACGTTATGAACCTCAAAAATAACTGAATTTATGTGGTCAGGTAGCGTAGAAACACCTTCCTCATATAGTGGCAAAATCTTAAAGATAGAGCCTTTTAATGAGTGCATATAGTTTAAATAATCTAATTTTGCAATCATTGTGTGTTATCCTTTGATATTAAATAATTCTATTACATAAGCAACGCTATATGAGTCCTTAAGAAGCGGGGGGAGTTGATTTCATTGAAATTAGCTCAGCTAAAGTAATGTATTGAACAACGCTAAATTTAGCTCATTCAAACTTTTCGCTAGTGCGACTGGGAGATTAAAACTAAATTTGTAGTTGCTAATCGAAAAACGATTAAATCATTACGATTAATTTCTAGTCGTTTTTTAGATCTAGCAGTAGTTTTTGTAATTTATGCTTCTTTTACAGCTTTCGCATATGAACCAACGATTTCAGCTATATCATTAGAAGCTTCTTTGAAGCCTACTTCATAACCTTCGTCATATGCTTCTTCAATAGCTGTTTCTAACGTGCTTGCAATTAGCTGTGATACGACAATATGAAAGGCTTGCTTAGGTTCAGTGCCGATTTCAATTAAATTTTCGAAAGCTTCATATGTTGTACATACTTGACATTTTGTTTCTTCCATTGTTCTCATGCTCCTTAATACTTGATATAGAATGTAGCCTTACGACCATTTCTATCAAGCCATAGTAGTTTTTGATGTGCCTTAGAAAGTAGGCGACTGTCTTTTGAATAGTTGTTCGTTCCGGCGAAACCACCATTTACTATTAGGTCTACGCCATGAATCTCATTCTCGAAATTCTTGTGAATATGACCTGCGAAAACAGCAGTAGGGAACTTTTGAATCATCATTGTTAGGTCTTGAATCACTTTGCTATAGTTATCTAAGTGACCATGAACACCGAAGTAAGTTCTACCTAAGATTGTTGCTACTATGATTTCGCTGTCATACTTGTTGTCCATCATAGTAACATTCGGCAAGTTTTCTAAACGAGCTCCCATATACCATGTGACAAAATCATGAAAACTTTCAGTCTTAATTTCCTCCTCTTTGCGAGAAGAAATTCTGTCATGATTACCTTTGACACTGTAAACTTTAACTTTTTCAAAGTAGTTTGCTAGAATAGCAACAAGTCTAGCCAAAGCTTCTGCTACTGACTTAGTTTGCTCAACTGCTGTTTCTGTTTCACCAATCTTAGTAAGGCGGTGTAGATTGCCCTCAATTAAATCACCTAATTGCATGATATGAAGCTCTCTAGCTCCAGTTAACTCTTGATAAGCTATTATTTCATTAATTGTTTGTTCAATGCGTTCATAGAACACTTTTTCATTAAATGTGTTCCAATGGTTATCTGTTACCATTCCTTTGTGAAGGTCTGATAACATTAAAGTAAGAGATGTGTCACCATTATATTTAACATCTGCTTTCTTGTAGTTAAGTGGTCTAGCGTAGTTGATTTCATCTTTAATAGAGTCAATCAGCTTTTTAAGCAAATTATCCAATCTTGCTTCGTGGCGTAAAAATTGTTTGTACTCACGCTTTTGGTCTTGAACTTGCATTTTAGCAATCTCAAGCTCTTTAATTTTGTCGTTTAATTCTTCTAGTTCTTCAGAGGTATTAGCGCTCTGCTTAATAGCGTAATCTTTACCTTGTTTGAAAGCTTTATACCATTTGCGATAATATGATTCACCGAAATTAAGTTTAAGCTCTTTGTTAAGAAGGTCACTAATACCTTCCCATGTAAGACCAAGAAGCTTTTTGTTCTCACAGATTCGATACTTGTATTCTTCAACGATTTCATTAGGAAGTTGTTTAGTATTCATCTATTAATCTTCCTTAAATAAGTCTTCTTCTTGTTCTCCATCTGTTTCAGAAGATACATTGAACTTGCTAATAGTTGCAATTGAATCTTCTTCTTTGATAGAAAGAGTGATGTTTTTACCGTTAAATTCTTCAAGTAATTTATTTAGGCTATACTTGAAATCGCCATCTTTAACAGATTCAGTTACGATTAACTCTCCTAAAGTCCAATCAATATCAAGTTTACCTTTTAGTTTTATTGAGTTAGTGCGCTTTGCCATTATTTCTTAGCACCTGCTTTAACTGACTTTTGAACAGCTTTCGCTTGTAATAAACCATTTGGTGTAACAGGGAAGATAGCAACGCCACCACTGTAATCTACAGCGTGATAAGTTTGCATTTTATCGTATTCAACTTTTCCGTTTTTCTTCACAGACTTGCCAAATTTATCAAGCTTTACTGCGTAGTGTGTGAATAAGTCAACTACTGCATATCTAAGACCATACATAGTCTTAATTTTTCTAATGTGTAACATTTCTTATTTCTCCTTTGCTCTAGTAAATTCAATATTTTATTGTAGGGGCTAGTGGGATTGAACCAATGATTTTGGGTTAGGAATCTAACGTTTTATCACTAAATTAAGCCCCAATTACAACAAAAAACACTATCAGAATAGTTACGCCTTTCTAATAGTGAATTGATTGTCTTAATATTCAGTTGTGTAGTAGACACATTCACCCTAAAGAATAATAATGATTCTTTAGATTGTTTTAAGGTTACTGTGTCTGAATCACACCCTATATTCAGGAAACAAAGCGAAAGGAGAGTAAACGAAAAATTTTATTAACTTTGCTTTGTTTCTTGAATATAAGATGTAATATGAGGGGTGATACGATTCGAATCTACTCTGCTTTTGCAACAGTTGACATTCTGTCCAACTCCCATAGAGCAACCTACAAGATTTTAACCTGCGAATAATAGAATTGCTGTCTATTCTTTTACGCAATTGGTAGCTACATAAGATTAAGCTCAGGAACAGAATCGAACTGTTGTTTTTTGAATAAAAAGCAGATGTAATGTCACTATCTAATCGAGCGCATAGTGGGGTGAGCGTTGAACAGAGGCTTGCTTATTAGACAGGTGAAATAAGGATTCAATCCTGTTGGCTGATTAGGCAGTGGTCGAACATGCAATGATACGATAAAATTTTTTATAAATACTCTAATTTTTTTAAACCATCTATTCTATACATTGTGTAATCATCTTTCGATATTGCTGTGTTTGAAGCAAAA
Source organism: Lysinibacillus sp. NPDC096382 (assembly GCF_044762845.1). Taxonomy (NCBI): domain Bacteria; kingdom Bacillati; phylum Bacillota; class Bacilli; order Caryophanales; family Bacillaceae; genus Lysinibacillus; species Lysinibacillus sp. NPDC096382. The sequence continues at coordinate 161,978 of NZ_JBIWFC010000008.1, read as the reverse complement.
ATCTCAAGCTTCTCTGCTTCTTCATCATAAATATCGAAATATCTATCCAACGCTATTTCAAATGCTCTTTCCTTCCAACGGTTATCTATACTATCGTCAGATTCCTTAGAATACAAGTAAGATTCATTAACTAGTTCGTTGTTAGTTTCATATGTTAAAATATAGTAATTCATAGTTATATCCTTTTTGGTAGGGCATAGGGTATTCGAAACTCTAAATACTCGAAAGAAAATCGAGTGGCGTAGTCCACGTCAAATGCCCAAAATTTTATTGGCGCGCCATGAGAGATTCGAACTCCCAACCGACAGGGTAGAAACCTGTTGCTCTAATCCATTGAGCTAATGACGCATATTTGATTTTCAGCATTGAGCGTAGTTAAGGGAAGAACTACGCTCAAACTTTGATTCTAAGGAGGTTTAAGTTATGAAATCAAAAGAACTTCTCACTTTATCTTGCGAAGGGTAGGTAGCACCGAAAGTTCTTTTAGTTGTTTTTGTAGTACTTGATTGGGTCTCAGATGTTTACTTAATTCTAATTAATCTGTTTGTCTTGTTTGTGAGTTTAGTTATTATCTTACTCATATGTTCGCAAGATGTTAAAGAGGTAGGAATAACACCTTGCGCTCAATAAGTTTATTAGCAGTAGCTTAAATAGGTAAGTGACTCACCTTGTATATCATATTATATTATTATATTACTTTAACAAACTGTTTTATCGAAATAATTTGAAAATAGTGGTTTTTTTAATAAAATCCGAATAAAAAAGGTGAAATTCACACAGTATCACACCGATCATTTACTGAATTAGTTAATAACTGTTTTTTCTAATACTTCTTTGAAAGTTTTAGAAACAGCAAACTTTGTAGCCAAGTGAGTTGGTTTAACCACTGGTGAACCACCTTGAGGGTTACGGTAAGTACGCTCAGGTTTTACTTCAACCTTGAACTGACCTAAAGTACCAAAACCAATATTAACTTGACTTTCAACGATAGCACGAACATATGCTTTTTCTACTGAATCAAGAACTGCTGTTCCGAAGTCTTTTGTTATTTGGATTTCTACGCTATCTGTGTCACCTTCTAAGATATCTTTAGCTAACGCTTTTGATACACGCACCGTTGGTAGTGTAGCTTGTAGTTCCTCAGCTAAGATTCCTGTAATAAAATCTGTACGACCTAATTTAGCCATTTGGTTATAAGCTCCTTTTTCTCTGAAAAATAAAATGTGATTTTTACCGCCTTTGGAACAGTAAATAAATAATTATATATTATTATATTACTTTTTTATAAGTTAATCTTCACTACTATTAGTAGTGATTCCTAGTTGTTCCTTATCTTCTTCTGATAGACAAGAGAAGTTACTATAGCGTTCTGAACCTTTGCTAATTTCCTTTACTTTCTTATGAGATAAGACTTCTAGATTCTTTTCCTCTTTAGTGAGGTAGTAAGCGAACATATCCAAAATTACTTTAGTGTTTTGCTTTTCCCAAGTAAACAATAGATATTCTTCTAATGTCATTGTCTGAGCTAGAAATTCAATTTCTTCGTTAAGAAGGTGTTCAATGACTTGCTTGCGTTGTGCTAAATTTAGCGAACTATCTAAGTTCACTGTTAGGTGTGGTAGTAAAATTTTCATTTTATTAATTAACCCTCTCATTCTTTAAGGCGGTGGGAAGTGACATTTGCAATACTTTTTTGTACAAGCTGTTTTAGCGACATGTTTTACAGATGGAAAGTAACCGGTCTTTTGCTGATTTATTGTCACTATAGAACTCGTTTGTTGCAGGTAGGTGTTCACCGCACTTGTTACATTGTTTTGTTTTTAAACCTAGAGTGCTTGTGTAGATCACTCTACGCCATTGACGCTCATTCTCTTTCACGACTGCTTTGTAAACGGTCTTGAGCGCTTTCTTGACATTCTGATTCTCAATGCCTATGGCTTCACCGATTTCTCTATGGGTGTAGCCTTTTTCAACCATTTTAATAAGAAGTAACTGTTGATCCGTGAAGTTACATTGATTGATTAGTCTATCCAATGAAGCATAAGTCGCTATCACTTCTTGATTAACAGCTTTAACCCCTGTAACGTCAAGTGTGCTACCGCCGCCTAAGAAAAGGTTATCATCATATTTGTATCTAAACTCTATTAAAAGCTCAACCACGCCAATGTCATTCATGACGAAGGGTTGAAACATTAAGTCCTTACTAGTAATGTGTGTCATGCTAAATCTTCCTTCCTATATAATGTAACTTCACCAACCTTTTGTAGTTGATTTCGACTTTAGTCATTATATATTATTTCGTAATTTTTGGATGTGTTTTTTGAAAAATATATTATTTTTTAATTATATATGTTTTTAATATAAATATGTTTATAAAAGTAATATAATTATATAAAATAAAGGAGCGACATATAAAGGTTCCGTTTAAGTATATTCAAGAGAAAGTAGGGATAAAATTGCCAAACATTTTACACCAAAATACTAACCGCCTAAAAGTCAAGGTTGCAAAGGTGCTGTACTATAAGGAAGAAAGCATGTGGGGCATTGTGAGCGTTGCACCAACTAAGATAGAGGGTGACTTCGAACCTGAGCTGAATCGCTATAACAACTTTGTTATTAGAGGTAACATTCCATTGGCTATGAATGTGGGGCAAGAATATGACATTGAAGTATCAGATTTGCAGACAGACGCTAAGTATGGTGAGTTCTATGAGATTATTCGTATTCATATAGAAGCACTTGACACAGTAGAAGCACAACAGCGCTTCCTACAAGCTGTTCTATCAGAGTATCAATCAAAGCTGATTCTTGAAGCCTTTCCTAACAATATGATTGTAGATGATATTAAAGATAATATAATTGATATAACTACAATAAAGGGTTTCGGGGAAGCTACAGCTCTAAAGATTAAGAGAGAAATCAAGCGAAACAAAGACTTAGGAGCTTTAATGGCGAAACTTGCTGACTTGAACCCATCAGGGAGAATGTTGAATAAGATTGTTGAGAAGTTTGGAAATTCTACAATTGCACTATTCAAAGCAAAAGAATCTTTATATTATCTATGTATCGTTTCAGGTTTAAGCTTCAAAAGAATTGACAACGTAGCTCTCATGCGTGGGGAAGATAAGTTTGGTTCAAAACGCATTAAGGCTTACTCAGAATACTACTTTAATGAAATTGCAAATCAAGGGCATTCGTGGGTCAATGAGCGGGAGTTCCTAGAACAAGCTATCAAAGAACTAGATGTTAATGGCACATATATTCGCAACTATATGAAGTCAGAGGATGGTGAGAAAAACTTCTATTGGCAACAGGAGGATAAGAGAATTTCTTCTATTCTTATGTACAACAATGAGCGCAACACATTACGAAATTTACTGAGACTTGCTACTAGATATGAAGCACCAATTGGCTTTGATGTTGATGAAGCAATCAAAGACGCTGAGGCGGCGCTAAATGTAAAATATACTGACGAGCAAAAAAATGCTATTCGTGAGAGTGTTCTGCACGGTGTGTTTATTATAAATGGTAAAGGTGGTACAGGTAAGACCACTGTAGTCAAAGGGATTGTCGAGGTATTAAACTCTTTAGGCCTTACTTATAAAGCATGTGCATTGAGTGGTAAAGCTTCACAGGTTCTTTTATCGAAAGATATTGACTCTGCAACAATTCACCGCACGTTTGGAATTGGTGTTAAGAAGTCAGATGATGAAGAAATCGGTGATGGTAAATCATTCTATGATGTAATAATCATTGATGAAAGTTCAATGGTAGATGCAGGACTGTTTAGCCAAATGTTATCTAAAATTCAAGATGGTACTAAGGTAATTTTAGTAGGGGATAGTGGTCAGCTTTCAGGTATTGGGCATGGGGATGTGCTTCGTGATTTACTTCAAACACAATACTTCAAAACTATTGAGTTAAATCAAGTTCACCGTCAAGCCCAAGATTCAGGAATCATTGAATTAGCTACAAAGATTCGTGAAGGTGTTCAAGTTTGCTCTGCTAACCAAGAGGGCATGATAAAGTTTGGAAAGAACAAAGACATGATTATGGTCAACTATCAAAACAAAGAAGATATGCCCGAAAACGTTGAGAGAGTTTTAAGAGGTCAAGCAAAGAATATCAAAACACCTCAAGATCTAATGGACTTCCAAGTTGTTGTGGCTATGAAAGAACGTGGTGCTATGTCAGCAAAAGCAATTAATAACCTAGCTCAATCAATCTTTAATGACCTAGAGAAGCCATTTGTGTCTTACAATGGATATGACTTCAGGGAAGGTGACAAGGTTATTGTAAAGGGCAATAGCTACGAAATCAGCTACTATGATGATTTAGAGCATTATTATAATGTGCGAGACAATGAGTTAACTGAAAATGAGATTCAGGAATACTTATTAACATTGGAAACTGACGAGGAAAGAATTGAGTTTTATGATAGTATTTCAACATCAAACACTGGTGATTTATTCAATGGTACCATGGGGATAGTTGTAGATGTGTTTGAGAAAATGGACTATAACACAAATAAAATAGTTCAATGCTTGGTGATTAACTTCGAGGGACTAGGAATTAAAATTTACCAACAATCAGAACTCGATAGTTTGGAACTAGCTTATACTGTAACTTGTCACCGCATACAAGGTTCAACTATCAAAAACGTAGTAGTTGTATTAGATTACTCTGCATATTCACTTTTATGTAGACAGTGGGTTTATACAGCAATCACTCGTGCTTCAAAGAAATGTGTATTACTTGTACAATCATCTGCTTTAGTTAAAGCAATCGGAACAGACGCTAGTGGAAACCGTCAAACATTTTTAGGTGATATGATTAGAGAATTACACAAAGTTAAAGGAGATATAGAAACAGTAATTAAGCAAGTCGCTAAGTTGCAATAAGGTTACGCACTGTTGCAATCATCTACTAAGATAATTAATAGTAAAACCTCAAAAATTATATAATTATATAATTATATACAAAAAAAGTATAGTACTGTGCCTGAACGTCACTTTTTGAGTTTTAAGGAGAGAATGATTTATACAAATAGATAAAGACTTGTTTAACAACTTCTTAAACCTAGATATTAACCCTTTTGAATTGTTTGGTGAACTACTAGCAACAGGGAAGTTGAAAGAAAATAGGCATAAGAAATTCGCCTTGAGTTGTAAATCAAACCAGAGAAGCGGATGGATTATATAAGCAAGAAAAAGGGGTTATTAGATACTAGGTTTAACATCTACTACTCGTGATTTTCCGATCAGCAACATGAGGTGAAGCGAAGTTACAACTTTGTCATACTTTGGCTATGAAGTAGCACAAGATTTTTGCTAAGTTTAATAGTCGCTATGTGTGTAAGAGACCGCTTTTCAATAAATTCGTGAGGGTAAGGCATATTCTAGGGATGATTTGCTTTCGATTAATATATTTGATTTTACTCGCTGTGTGTTTTGTCCTTAGATTGGTTTTGATGGGTTCTATGTTTAAGGATATCTAAAGTACCAAGTGAAAATGCTAGGTAAGCTGTTAGTATATACTACACTGAATTTGAGAACAAGTTTGGTTACAAACATATACGCACAAGAACCATCTCCACTACAAGAATTTTTATTAATGCTGAAATTGTGGTAAATAATGCCCGATTAGAAATATATATAGAAGGTGATGAAAATTGCGAATGTGGTTGTAACTCAGATTTTAAGGAACGAATCAAAAAACTTTTGAAAAAACAACATTATTAAATAACTTTCATATCAAAAATATAGTAGATTTTAAAGTTATATAATAATATTTTCGATTGTGTGTTTATATGGTAGTTGCAAATATTATTAGAATGACTAACAGTAGCATTGGAATTTCAATTGAACAATTTCTTAAAACAACAGGAGCAAAGAAAAGAAAATACTTAATAGAAACAATTTAATAGACATATCAAATTTCTTCGATATTGTTTTTGGTAGACATTATTCAATCATAGCAGCTAACGTATATAACAGCGATAAAAGAAGTTTCTCGAAAAGGATTTACAGAATTAGCGCTTATAACCAAACTTCCTAAAGATACAATAAATATAGAAAAAATAGGTTTTCGGCTACTGTAAATTATACTGAAAGGTTTATGTAAACTAAAAAAATCAAAATTTTATTGAAGTTTTATATTTACATTAATGGTAATTAAGTTGGATGGAGCGACTGAGATGTTGTTAATCTGAATATAATTTAGTGAGTGGAATAGGGAAAGGTGATTAAAAATGGACTGAAAAAATAAGTTAAGAAGATTCAAAATAAGCGTAATCTAGCCCATTCTAATTAGAAATAGTTATTGTGAGTAACTTAATAATATGTTATGATATAATAGTTTTTAGAAATGCATTATATAGCATGAAGGGAGACATATTGTTGTGAGTGCTTACAATGACTTTATCCAATCAGTTAAAGATAACATTCATAAAATACATGAAAATAATAAAACTAGAAGGGAAGTAGAAAGTCAATTAGCGATATATGGTATTAATAAAGGGGAACTTCAAAGATACTTTAATGATATTGACACACTTGATGAAATAGATATAAGGGTAATAGCACTAATAGGTGAACAAATATTTTTAAAATTTGGTATTGAGAGTCTTGACCTTAAAAAAACATTTAATAAAAATGAATTGAACGATATTAGAGTTTTTTATAACACAAAGCAAAATGATTATATAGATTATCCAATTGTGATACATGATGTAACAATGATTGGTCAAAGTAGTTATGTTTTTCCAATTGATTATAAATTCATAGCAAGACTGTATAATAGTAATAAACTGAATTATAATTTTGAAGTTCAAAGGCAACCAAAATTTGTCAAAAGGAAAGAAAGAGTTATCAAAGCCCCTTTTATCAATCAAAATAGTGTCAAAGAAATTACTAAGCACTTATTAAACGGTACGTTAGTTCCTACAAATATTGTGTATAATGCCAGTCTAGGTAGTTCTAATGAGAGTGAAGAATTAATCTATAATAGCAAAGAAAGAACTCTAACAATAACAGACGGAACACGTTTGGATATATTAGATGGTATGCACAGAACGATTTCTTGTTTAAGAGCTTACTCAGTGAATAAAGATTTGGATTTTAATTTTATTGGACTTCTTTTTAATTTCACAACGAAACAGGCTCAGAACTATCAGAGCCAATTAGCAAAAGCTAACCCTATTCCTAAGAGCAGAATACAGGAACTTGAAGCAAGTAGATACGCTGACTTTGTAGTTCAACAATTGCGCATAGATAGCGAATTGAAGGATAGAATAACGTCTAGAGACAGACTAGGAAAAGGCACCAATGAACTAGTGAGCTACGCTGTAATATCCAATGCAATTGACAGTACTTTTGAAATGAAAAATAAACTCGAAGCACTTGGAATTTATAATTATTTATCAGAGTACTTTACTTACTTATTTGGCTACTTCCAAGAAGATTTAGAACAACTAGACAATGGTAACTTAATGTTTTATAACAAGATGTTCGTAGGACACATAAAATTAGCAAAGCGAATGAAAGAACACAACATACCTTTAAGCAACCTCAATCATATTTTGAGTGGTATAGACTTCAATAGGGAAAATAAGATTTTTAAAGACTATGGAATAGTTGTAAACGGTAAGGTGGCTAATAAAATTGAAAAATCCATAATAAAACTATTTGATGATATTGAGCTAAAGGGGAAATAGATAATGACAATTCAAAACAATGTTTTAAAATTTGATAAATTATATAACGGTGAAGAAAAAAAGGCATTTATTAATCAATATGAATCAGTTGATAGTCAGTTAACAATTTATTGGCAATTTCTAAAAGTAGCACCTTTTGAATTTCAAGCAAATAAAGATATGTCAGAAATGACAGGGGCAGAAATAAAAGAAATGTTATTAAGCGCTGAGTGTTCAACAATAACAAGTGCTATCAATCATATTAATACTTATAAACGATATATTGATTATATGACAACTACAAGCCCATTCTATGAGTTTGAAAGCTATTCAGAGCTTGCAAGTGAGGTAGTAGCAAAGGAGAAAAACAAGCGCTACAGCAAAGAGGAATTAATGTTCATGTTAGATGAATTAAATAACTACACTGACCAAGCATTGTTACTAGCTTTATTTGAGGGAATCAAAGGTAAATCATTTAGTGAGTTATTAACATTAAAAAAAGAAAATCTTCATGTGATAGAGGAAAAAGGCTCAGAAGACTACTATGTTGCAGACGTATATGACGAAGGAACTAAAGAATTTAGACGAGTAAGAATAAGCGAAGATCTTTATAAATTACTTATTTTGGCAGATAAACAAACAGCATATAGAACAAACAATCAAGATGAAATCATAGAGACCCCTTTTAATGAATATGAATATATTTTTAAGAAAGCAAAAAAAGGAAGACAGGGCGGTAATGTATTAGACAGACATTTTATCACTAGAAAGTTTGTATTCTTTAAAGAGTTCTTTGGTAATGTCTATTTAACTGCTGAAGACATTGTTCAAAGTGGTATGATGTATATGGCATATACTTTGTTCAAACAAAGTGGAAAGCTAGGAAAAACAGAGCTTTTAACTATTGGAGAGCATTACGATACTATTATGGCAACATCAAATGGGAAAGACTATTATAGAAATATTACTGACTTAAAAAGAAAAATATTTAATGAGCAGTTAGGGAAACTATATAGTGAGCTAGAGGGTGTTGAATATTCTGATTGATACATTCTTTTTAGTGGCATTGTGCTTCCACAGTGTCACTAAAACATTGATATTAAATTATCACTACACCTTAAACGACGATCGGTTGTTAATTTTAACATATTTGGTTGTCGGTTGTTAAATGTTTATATAAGTAATATAATAATATTTAAGGATCGACAAGCGTATATGTGATAAAATGACTACTACTAGTATAGCTTTTTGACACAGAAGCCCTTGTTTATGTTCTATCAAGATGTTATAATTGACTATGTTGTCAAAAGTAACTAATAGGGCAAGCGTTTCTAGTAATAGTTACATATACCTTCAAAAGAGAAAATAAAACATATCGTTGGGGGAAAAACTAAACAATGGCACATCCTATTAGTATTCGATTAATGATGAAAACACATGCAAGTAAGAAATTTGACGAGTTGATGGAGCAATTTGAATATGCTCAAATGCTTATTTTATTAACTACAGAGGGAAAATTCCATAGTTATCCAATTGAAAATAGAGAACAAGACAATGGCGAGTTCTATGTTGACTTGATTTTTGGAGACATGAAAGCTTTTAAAGAAGAAAAAGAAGTATTTGAAAATTTACAAAGTGTTCATTTTGAAAGTGATAATGGCGAACTTTTTGAGTTTAAGTCTCTTGAGTCATTGAGTGTTATTGAAGTAGTGGAACTGTCTGACATTGACACTATCTTATACAATCCAAAAACACTTGAAGCGTTGCTCGATTTAGCTTGCCAAAAAAAGTAGCAAAATGACTAATCAACCTTTATAGTAAGTCGATCATTTTATGATTTATGAAAGTGGTTAGTGTTTTTAACACTAATTGTGTATCACAGAAAAATTCTATTATAGCCGATACAATCATTTTGTATACAAAGGGTACTAGAATAGTACTTAAGAATCATTTGAAGATTAAGAGCTTTAAATCAGTTATTTTTGAGTTGTTTGCCATTATGATAAACAAAATAGCGATAAACATTTAGACCATCTAAAATTCATTCTAAGTGGTATGTTTTCGTACTATGCTTATGTACATTGGTTGCAAGTTGAAATTAAACAGCACCTCAAACTGAAGTGAATAAAATATCTTAAAGTAACCCTTATGTAATACCGAACTCATTTCATTTTAAGACGGGGCTTTTTAAAAGTTGGAGTGGAAGTACACCTACATAAGTTGAGGGTGTTGAAATCAAACACACCAATGTAACATCGATAAAGTTTTTCAGACGTTATTCATATCAATTTCATATTGGCCAAAACATAGTACAAGGTATTGTAACAGAAGTGTGTTTATCTTATTTTCTAAAAATACCTTGCACTAACAGAAATGTTGTGTGAGGTATTTTTTTGTTTTCACAAAAATCGGTTTAAACTACTCAGAAGTGCTGACTACATTTCTGATAAAATAGCAATTTTACTTGCGAAGGATAGGACAACAAACAAAAAACAACGTAATAAAAAGAAACTAGAAACTGCTATTATCAACAACTTATCTGTAAGCTACACAGTTGAAGTTAAAGGTAATGGCAAAAAAATTGCTTTAAATAGAACATACATTCGGTTTTGTGTGTATTAGTAATGATTAGATTCTTAGAGTATCCGTTTCAGATCGGAAATATTAGTTTCTATCAATTCATATGACCTATATGCAACACAACACAAACAGTGAGCTAAAAGTCATAAGCTATATAGGTGTTACTAGGGATAGACTTGGGAACGGACTACCACGTCTATGCCTAGAACCCTTATATAAGAAAGAAATGAAAGGTAATGGATAAGATGATGTTTTTATATGAAAGTCTTCATAGCTATCAGAAAGACTTGATAGATGAAGAAATTGAAGAATATATTAAAAAAATGATAATAACTAATCGTGGTTTTAACTATACTGAGAGTCAATTTCAATTTTTAATAAATGAAATAGTGATATATGGAAAACGAGTCAACAGCTTTTTAGGAGAAGCAATCAATTGCTTTAATTTAAAACAACTAGTGGTCAAGTCAAGGGCAATAAAGATAGCCTATGAACTAGAGCAGAGCAATCTAAGAAGTAAAACAAAAAGAGGTCTAGAAAATAAAGGAGAAGAGATTGTCAATCAACTTCAGGAAAGTCACGATATAAGTAATGATATAATATCTTATAAATGTTTATTTAACGATTTTTATAGGAATACTGAAAAAATTTCAGATCCACACATGAAAGATGAAACAGTGTAAGCGTTTTATGGAGAGCTTTGATAGGTATAGCTATAGATGTTCTGTTGGCTTATTCAATGCCAACAGAAGATGATGTATATAAATGGTAGGCTTACGGTGCTATGTGAATCCTAGTTAAAAATATTTAGAAAATCAGAAGTCCTATGAAGAGTAAATCCACTATGGCTAGTTGGGAATTAGACAAATAGAAAAGATTGGTTTAAATAAACTATTAAAAATTTCTTGATTTTTCGTTGTATAAAAAATATAATGACATGTAATGTTTTTGGTTTAATTTTTAAAAATAATATAATTACATTATGATGGAATAAGAAGAATGCTTGATAAGTAAAAAGATGAAGTATGCATGCATAGCAGGAGCAGGGTTTTGACAATGAACCTTGTTGGTTTACGAGTGAGCCTGATACAACATAAATATTAGGTGACCAAGTGAATCAGAGTGGGTTGTGGAAGATTGAATACAGTCCTGTAGCTAACAAGTGTAAGGAAAATGAGCTACAGAGAGGTGGTTCATATAATTGTGAATGTAACGGTGGCGGTAGCTCAATAAAAGTGGTACAAGCTTTGTTCCTTTTCTTGAATGATTATACATATAGCTCTCATAACGCTATGACTAGCTCAACTGATTACAAGTCATACAATACAACCAATAATAGCTTTAAAACTAACGCAAGTTATTAGAAGGGTGGTAGCTAAGTATTACGAGCGTAGAAAGATGTTCTTATACAAGCATTCCGACTTCTTTATTGATCTTCCTGAATTTGAGTATGGTATATATAGAGCTTTAACTTTGCCAAAGGAGCGGATTGAGGAAATCAAATACGCTTCTGAGAAGCTATAGGTTAAGGTTAAGGAGTATGTTCCAACACTAAATCAAGATGAAATAGTAAAGCAGGTTATCCTAGTATGCTAGTTCCCTTCCTTAAATTAGATTATTTGAGCTTTGATACAGTGTTAAGTCGCTTTGACTTCATTGATACTAATAATGATCAAAGAAAATTGAATTAAACAACGTTACACCACTCTTAAAATTGGAATCATTCTTTATGAATAATGAAATTGTAAAAAATGAAAATGCAGAAGATGAAAGTCTAACAAAACAAAAGCTAGTTTCAATTATCAGTCAAGACGTTTGGGGATACGCCCCAAGTTGACTTTATTAGAAAGATGATTTCAATTATAGGTGTATTGAGTTCTTTTTTGGTGAATTGACTATCGAAGTGGGTGGAGGTGCTTATGAACCTAGTGATTATAAGATGGATATTATTACCATACCTGCTTATCCTTATAAGTTCTTGATATATACGAGAATGAAAAGGGTAAAAAGTAGGGATTGAACTATTAAAACATGTGGCACATTTGCTGTCCTATGGAAATTACATAAGTAGGGAGCGAACACCTGAGGAAGCAGAAATTGTTTCTAGTTTGTAACACCAACATACAACGCACCAATTCCCATTCAACTTAGATAATAGCTCATACGTTAAAAAGCCTATTCTTAGTAGCTGTGGCTCAAGTGTTGAGGTTATTAGAGAGCATGGAACAGTGAATATGATTCTTACAGCATGAGTATTATTAACATTCTTTTGAGCATTTGGTCTTTGGACTTCTGCTCAACACTACTTTGGTAAACGGACTTTAGGTTATCGAGCTCGTTTAGGACGAACGTAACTTTATCAGAAATTTGTGGTGGCTACTCAAATGAATCAATGCAGATGATAACTTGTGTAATCACTAGAATGGAAGAGACTAAAATTAAAACCAGTAATCAAGTCGTTGCAGAAGTAAAAGGTGGTAGTTTCACTAAAGAGAGATTCATTAAAGGTGGGCTTTCCTACCCTTTTAATTAATAGATGATTAGGGGCTATTCAACATGACAATAATTACACTACAACACACACAAGATACATATGAGTCTTTACAATTATTCCCATCCATAGAAGAAATGAATAAAGCCGTAATGGCGCATAAACACTTAAATAAGGAGCAATTAACTAAATCAACATATGCTGTCCTAGACTTCATTTCACAGTGGTCTTGCAAGTATGTAGGGGTGAGCTACCTTTGTCAGAAAAGAATCGCGGAGAGCCTAGAAATAAGCTATAAAACGGTTCAAAGATCTATTTCTAAATTAGTAGAATTGAACGTTGTGAAGAAGTTTAAAACAAAACGAGCTACAGGTGACAAGCGACAAAGCAGTAATATCATTGTAATTCAACCAGCTAAAGAAAATGTCCAACCCAAATGTCCACCCGAAGATACTCTTATCAATACTCAAAATATTAATAAAACAAATGATACAGAAAAAGAGGGTCTTTCTTTAAAAGAAGCTGATAAGGAATCTTTAATTAAAAAAGGATTAGTAAAGAAATTACCTGAAACATTACAACGAGTATTAGCCCCTTTCTTTGACGCAGATGAAATTTATAAATTAGCAGGAACTATTTATAAAGCTAAATCTAAAGTTGATAAAGCTATTCAAATTGAAGATTACTCAAATGAATACTACCAATGTATTCTAAGTGTTATAAATGCCTATAAACGAGGTAAAGCCGATTCATTATATGGTCTGTTGTTCCATGCTATTAAGGCTACAACAAAGACTATATGGCTTAAACAACGTGCAACAGGTGGTATTTGGTCTTCATTTTTAAGTTGATTTAAAAGTAATATAATTATATGATTTGTTTGTAGGTATAGCGTTGGGTTACTCAGAAAGTGAGGTATAACTTCTTTTATGCTCACCCAAAAGTGTCACTAATAATAATAGAGTGGGTTCTGTATTTATAATGATTGTTGTTCTAACTATAAAAAGAGATATGTTTATAGTATTGTCTCCTAAAACGAGTAGACAATTTATTTGAACTTGAATAATCTAGAATTTTAAAATTTTAGACATTTCATTGGGTAAAACCATAAAATAGTATATAATAACAAATGTATTTTTCTTATCTATGATATGAACTATAAGGTTCACTTGAGAAGTAGTAAAGAACTATTGGAGTTTCAAAACGCAACTATCAAGCAGTGTTTCACAGTGTCAAAATTACTTGATAAGCATATTGAAACTGTCTGAACACACCTTGAGTCATATGAAATCATGTATGACAAAGTAATTAGCATAAGAGAGGTTAGCTCAAAAGTTATGAAGTCAGAGGAACTTGTAACAATCGAAAGGGAAATGAAGATCTTAAATGACACATTTTGGAATTGATTGGAGAAAAGGAATTTGACTAAAGAAAGTATCAGGTTCGTGGGCATTGACCCATCAACTAAAACAGGTTTTGTTATTCTTGATTCTAATGGTGAGGTAGTTGTAGAAGAAGAAATTCGAGCTACAGCTACAAAAGACCCTGCTAGAATGATTGGAATAGCAAAACAAATTAAATCGTACTTGCAACCAAATGACAAAGTTGTTATTGAAGGTTTTGCTTACGGTGCTAAGGGTAAAGCAGTAGACTTCCAATATGGACTAGGTTGGTTAATTAGAGCTATGCTTTTCACTGAAAAGTTCGGTTATACTGACGCTACGCCAAGTCAGGTGAAAAAGTTTGCAAGTAACATAGGGAACGCAAAGAAGGAAGATTTAGTGCTACCACTGTATAAGAAGTGGGGTTATGAACACCACTCAGATAACGTGCGTGACGCATACATTATGGCTCGTATGGCGTACAACATGTATAATCACGCTGGATTACAGAAATACGAGCAAGAGGTACTGAGCAAAATGATAAAGCCAAAATAATAATAAATTGATAAACATAATAATTTATCAAAGGGTTATTAAAATCACTTTATAAAAATAACATAATGATATAATGCCGAAATATCTAATGGTAGCTAGTTTGTATTTTACTAAAAGCATAATAAAATTTAAAAGTTAGGGGATTGTGAAATGGCAGAACAATTATTACGAGAAGCATTAAACAAAATTGAGATAGTTGGTTACGCTCAAGAATCAACACTCGAAAAGAAAGAGTTCAAAGACAATATAGGTAAGCCTTACACATGTATAAGCGGTGACATTACTGTTAAAATCAGTGAGGAAGAAACTCAAGTTGTGTCTTACTTCGCAAAAGAGCTTACACAAAAAGGCGAAGTAAACAAAAACTACAAAGCCTTAACTACTATCATGAATGAACTAGTTACTGTTGCTGACATTGCTCAAGGAGTATCAGAAGGTGAGCCTTCACGTATTGAATGTCAAGGTAAATTAACTCTAAATGAGTACAAAGGCAATGATGGAGAAGTTAAATCATTCCCTAAAATTAGTGGTCGATATTCACCTACTCGCTACAAAGGCGAAGCAAAAGATTTCAATCCAAAAGCTAAGTTTGATATTGAGGGAATCGTGAAATCACTTAAAGCCGAAACAGATAAAGCCGAAAATGAAACAGGTCGATTAAAAATTCAGCTTTACGTTCCTTTGTATGGTGGGAAAATAATTCCATTAACATTTGTAACAGGTGAAACATTGCCACAAGGCGGTAAAGACTACTTAACTGACAACTTCCAAGCTCGTGCTTCTGTGCGTATTTACGGTGATTTAGTTAACAAGTCTAAAAAAATCGAACGTGTAATTGAATCAGGTTTTGGGGAAAATAAAACTGACGTAACTTATGAGCGTACTCGTGAGTTTATCGCAACAGGCGGTACATTATACGAAGAAGGTGTTCACAAAGAAGTATTCGACATTTCACTTCTTAAAGAAGCATTAGCTAATCGTGAGCGTCATTTATCAGCAGTAAAAGAGAAAGAAAAAACTGATGATAAGCCAAAACCAACAGCAGGTTTCGGTAATGGTTCTCAACCAACAAATGCTAAAAAAAATGAAAAACAAGATGATGGTTTAGATGATTTATTTGGTGAAGATTAATTCTTTTAAGTGATTTAATAATATCTTAGATTTAGGTAATTAAAAGAAGGTTGACAATCGCCACTTTCTTTTCTGAATAGGCGGTTTTTAACCTTCTTCTATTGAATAAATTTTAACAGAAAATGGAGAGTTGAACAATGACAATCGATTTACTAGCTATTCAACCGCATCAAATTTCTCGTGACCTTCGTGAAAAAATAGTAGTAATCTACGGTGAGCCAAAGGTTGGTAAAACAACTATAGCTTCACAATTTCCCAAAGCTTTATTACTAGCGTTTGAAAAAGGCTATAACGCTCTTGCGGGTGTTATGGCACAAAACGTTACTAAGTGGGCTGACTTCAAGAAGGTATTACGACAACTTGAAAACGCTCAAGTTAAAGAAAAATTTGAAACTATTATTGTAGATACAGCAGACTTATCTTATGCTTCATGCGAGAAGTTCATTCTTCAACGTGAAGGCGTAGATAAAATTGGTGATATTCCTTACGGTGGTGGCTATAAATTAGTTCGTGACGAGTTCGATACAGTGTTACGCTCTATCCCAATGATGGGTTATGGTCTTGTAATGATTTCACATGCTCAAGTACAAACGATTACAGCAGAAGATGGCGCAGAGTATTCAAAAACAGTACCGACATTAACAAAACAACCTCGTGGTATCGTGCTGTCAATGGCTGACATTATCGGTTACGCTAAGTCAATCGATCGTGAAGGTGAATCTAAAACAGCATTATTCTTACGTGGTACACAACATTTTGAAGCGGGTTCACGTTTCAAACATACACCACCTGTTATCAAATTTGAATATGAAGCCCTAGTGAAAGCAATCGCTGACGCTATTGAAAAAGAAGAAGTTGAAAAAGGTCAAAAAACAGTAGTTGAAAAAGGTGTTAACTTATACGAGGAAGAACAACTATCGTTTGAAGATTTAAAAGCTGAAATCAAAGACCTTACAGCTAAATTAGTTGAAAAACAAGGCGCTAACGTTGCGAAGAAAACAATGAACAATCTTGTGGAACTACACTTAGGAAAAGGTCGCACTCTTAAAGATGTGACAGAATCGCAAGTAGAACAACTTTCTTTAGTTGCTTACGATTTAAAACAAACGTTATAAAAATAGCGTAATGGTATGTAGGTAGGGAGTGTTGGAGATAGCACTCTCTATTGTCACTTGAAAAGGGTGGTAAGTTATGGCAAGCGCATTACCAAAGTGCAAAATTTGCAAAGAAGAAATCAACAAGAATGATGTATCTAGTTTTATCAAAAAGAGTAGTGGTTATTTCCATATTGCCTGTGAATCAGAAAAGGGACATAAGGAAAAGAAGACATGTAATTTCTGTAATAGAGAGTTCGAAAGCGAAAAGGATATTGTGAAGCGTGGTAGCTTAACAGTCCATCAAAGTTGCTTAGAGCAATATCACCAATCTAGTGAGAAGTTTGAAGTGAAGGTTAGGGTGAGAACCTGTCCTAAGTGTAAAGAGAAGGTCAATCCCCTTGACGTAGACGCTCTTGATATTGGCACAGCAACTTATCACAAAGCTTGCTATGAGAGCATACAAAGACAAAAGAAAAACCGAGAGGAACTACTTGATTATATTGCATTGAAATACAATGTTGAGTTTCCCACAGGCTTTATGTTAAAGCAAATAACTGATTATCACAATAAACGAGGTTACTCATACAAAGCAATGCTAGTGACATTAAAGTATATGTTTGATGTTGAAAAAGTTCCTACTAAAGAGGGTGTAGGATTAGGTCTTATACCTTTCTATTTCGAGAAAGCCAAGAGCTATCACCAAAAACTAAGACAAGCAGGAAACTCAGCCAACAACGTCACAATAAATAACAAGACAGTAAAAATCAAAGCTGTTGCCCCTGTTAAGGCAAATAGAGTAAGTCGCTATGATTTAAGCAGTATGTAAGGAGAATGGGAAATGAGTAATAAAACACTCTTAGCTCTACAAGATAAATTTGCTTATATTCCAATATTCGCTAGACTTCTGAATGAACCGGATGAAGTGTTGAGTTTATCTAGTGGATATAAGCTAACACCGAATGATTTCCCTGAGAGATTTCATAAGATTTTATTCACAACAATAAATGAGCTTTATCGTGAAGGTGTCTCAAAAATTGGTAAGTTTGAGATTAACTCCTATTTACTAAAAGGATTTACTAACCAACACCGAATATATAAGGACAATGGCGGTGACGAATATGTTGACAGAGTGATGGAACTAAATGAGCCTGATAACTTCGATTATCACTATAACAGAGTTAAAAAGTTTTCATTGCTTAGACACTATACTGAGGTTGGTATTGATATTTCAGACATTTATGATGTTGATGTTTTTGAGCTTAAAGATGAAGAAGAACAGTCAGAACGCTTCAATAAATTGACTGTAGTTGACATAGTGAAACACATAGACAGCAAAATCATTGATATTAAGTCTGAATTTATGATTGAAAAAGAAGGTATCGGCAGTCACTTATCCGAGAACATTCGAGATATTTTCTTCAAGAAAACACTAGCTCTAAGCTATGGCGCTAACTTAACAAGTGGCTACCTTAACACAGCTTCTCGTGGCGCACGATTGCGAAAGCTTTACTGTATTTCAGGTAACTCAGGTTCGGGTAAAACTCGTTCGCTATTAGCCCACATCTTAAATATGTGTGTAACTGATATTTATACTGATGGTAAGTGGGTTAAAACCAACAACAAAGGGCGTGGACTATTTATCTCAACTGAGTTAGAGGAAGAAGAAATTAAGATTCCTGCGGTATGTTTCATTGCTGATGTTGAAGAAGATAAGGTTCATAACAATGACCTAACGGACGAAGAAATTAAGCGTTTAAAACACGCTTTCAAAGTTTTAGAACAAACACCTGTATGGTTCGAAGAATTATTTGACTTTGATGATGATGATATTGAACATGAAATCGAGAAACATGTAAACAAAAATGGTGTACAATATATTGGTTTTGACTATATGCATTCAACATTAAAGATGTTTGATAGCCTAGCAAAACAAGGTGCACGTAACCTTCAAGAGCACCAAGTATTGCGTATCATGTCAATACGATTAAAGAACATCTGTAATCGCTACAATGTTTGGATTGGTACATCTACTCAGCTTAATGACACATGGAAACAAGGTGCATTAGATCAATCGGCATTAGAAGGCTCTAAATCTATAGTCAACAAACTTGACTTAGGGGCAATTCAAATCCCTCTTACAACTCAAGATGAGGCGTTGTTTGATGAAATTAAAAAGACTGCTAACTTAGGTTTCCATTTGCAACCTACTCACACAATCAACATCTATAAGAATCGTGGTAACAAGTGGAAGTTAATTCGCATTTGGGTACATTTTAATTTAGGCACTCTACGAATGACTGACTTATTTGTAACTAACTATAAAGGTGAGGTTATCTCTGATATTACACCAACTTTGGTTGAACAGTTCCTAGAAGATGATGAAAATAAAGAAACAAGTGTTTTTAACATCTATGCAGAAGATGAAAAAGATATCATAGCTATCATAAAAGAAACTAATAGCTATCAAGATGAAGGTAGCATTGGAGATTTATTTGGGGACTAGGTGATTGAAATGTATGACAAAGATATGTTAAAAAGTGAACTAACAATTGAAGAAATTAAGACAATTCTGACAGAGTTAGGGGTTCAACACATTGAATCACACCTAGAAAAAGGTCACATTATAACTAACACCATTTGTCATAACATTTCAGATGGAAAGATGAAGTTATACTACTACATTAATGATATGATTTTTCGTTGTTATACAGATTGCGGTAGTAACTTTGATGTATTTGACCTAGTAATTAAAAACTATGCTTTAAAAGGCGTGGAAATTAATCTGACAGGTGCTATTAATTGGATTTTAAGAATTCTAGGAAAGACAAATGAGTACATAACTAGACCTGAGGGTTTTGGTCATTCTTATGTTAGTAGACGAGAAGAATTAGATTGGCTTGATAGTTTAATGGTTAAAAAGCCTGTCAATATTGAAATGAAAGTACATAGCGAATATACTTTGAAATTGTTTTCTAGTAAACCCCACCCATTGTTCTTATCTGACAATATCAGTGAGGAAACAATGAAAAAATATGAGATTATGTACTATGAGAAATCAAATAGAATTGTTATTCCTCACAGAAGCCATGACACAGGTAAGTTGATTGGACTTAAATCTAGGTCATTAAACTTCGAGGACATTGATAATGGATATAAATACATTCCACTAAAGATACAGAATGTACAGTATTCTTATCCAACTTTCCAAAATCTCTATGGATTGTATCAAAACAAAAACTTCATTAAAAAGATTCGAAAAGTAGTTATTTTTGAATCTGAGAAGTCAGTAATGCAATTTGAAACCTACTTTCCTAATCAGAACTTTAGTGTAGCTCTATGTGGTAGTAATATTAGTAAACAACAGGTGGAAATGTTAATTAACTTAGGCGTACAGGAAGTTATTATTGCGCTAGATAAAGAGTTCACTGTTCTCAACACAAAAGAGGCTAACATATATGAAGAAAAACTAGAGCGACTTTGTTCAATGTTTAGTAGCTACACAAAGGTAAGTATGATATGGGACAGGTGGAAACTGCTAGATTTAAAGGACTCACCTTCTGATAAAGGTAAAGAGGTTTTTGTTGAGTTATTCAAAATGAGAACAACTATTAACACAAAGGAATAATAACACAATGGAAAGAGCAATTAAGATATTTGAAAAATCAGTAGAAAATGCAATGCAGATTGCTTACGCAGATAAAGAAACAAAAATTAGATTTGGCTGCTTAACATTCTGAAAAAGAAAAAAAGTAAAGGAAAATATCAAAGATATTGAAGGTGGAATCTTAGTTCTAGGTGCAAAAGTAAAGAGATTCCAAATTTCGGAAAAAAGAAGCAGCAAAGATTATTTAAAAGTAATATAATTGTATAATTGGAGAGTGAATTTGTTGTATCGGTTAATTAGCACATCCAATATTGTCACGGATGATTTTCTAGAAGTTATTCTAGGGAATCGTGGCATTTCAGACAAAGAGAGGTTATTAGAACCTAAAGCAAGTGATGAAATTCACTACTCAAACTTACAAAACATGAAGGAAGCTGTAGCGCTGTTCAAAGAGATTGAGAACAGAGGGCGAGTAGAAGGGGGAAAGATAAGAGTTGTACTAATCATTGATAGTGATATTGATGGAAACACAAGTTCAGCTATTCTTGCTTCATATATCGAGAATCTATTCCCTCATATTGAACTTATCTTCTTATTCCATGAAGGTAAACAACATGGTATCACAGAGGACAAAGTGAGAGAGGTTATAGAGCTACATAAGGAAATAGCTATTGACTTATTAATCGTAGCTGACGCAGGGACAAGTGATTACAAACAACAGTATCTCATTTGTGAAAAACATGAAATACCTATCTTAATCCTTGACCACCACGAAGCTGAGAATGGTGAATCAGAGTTTGCTCTAGTAGTTAACAACCAACTATCAGATAACTATCCTAACAAGGCTCTATCAGGCGTAGGAATCGTATACAAGTTTTTACAGGCACTTGATGATGAATATGGCTACATGGAAGCAGAACAGTATTTAGACCTTGTTGCGCTTGGCAATATCGCTGACAGCATGGACTTAACAAGTCCTGAGACACGTTACTTAGTGTATGAAGGATTAAAGGATATACGAAATGAGTTCTTAAAGGAAATCATCTTAAAACAGATTGGTGACTTTAAGCGTGTATATCCTCACACATTGGCTTTCGGTGTTATCCCTAAGATGAACGGTATTATCCGAGTAGGGAAACCCGAGGAAAAGGTTGACTTATTCAATGCTTTTAGAGGTATTGAGCAAGCTACAGTGAATCCTCGCTCTAAAAAAAGTGAGACCCTACCACAAAAGGTAACTCGACAATGTGTCAACGCTTATAAGCGTCAAAAGACAATGCGTGAAAAATGGGTTGTCAAAATCAAAGAGCAGATTGTAGAAAAGAATCTTCACGAAAATGCGTTTCTATTGATTGAGCTAGAAGAATCATTTGACCGAGACTTAGGTGGCTATCTTGCTGGAGCGTTAGCAGGAGAGTATAGAAAGCCTGTCCTAATGTTAGTGTGGGATAGCGAGATAGAGCGCTTTTCAGGATCTCTACGTGGTTATGATGGCACTATGAAGAACACTAAGGACTTCCTAGAGGGGTTGAAATTGTTTGATTATCTAGGTGGACACCAAAATGCTTGTGGATTTAAGATTTCAAAAGATTCATTATTAAGTTTGAATGGTGCCATTAATAATGCTTTAGAGGAACAAAATCTAACAGGTGAGCAGAAGATTGATGTTGATTTCTATTTAGAAGATGGTCAATTAACTACTGAGCTAGTTGATAGAGTTTATGAGCATGAGTACCTTTGGGGCAAGGGAGTAAGCAAGCCATTGTTTGCAATTGATATTGAAGTAGATACAAACAGGATTAAAAAGTCTTCAAGCTCAAACATGATTGAGTGGTATCACAACAATATCAAGTTTCTACAATTCACAGGCGATAGACGCTTACTTGACCTGATGGAAGACGGTCATATCGTTAAACTAACAATTGTTGGAAGCTTGAGCGTGAACCATTTCTTGGGAAAAAGCACACCGCAGTTCCTAATTGAAGATATGGCAATAGGTGAAAAAGCAAAATTTACGCTATTTGAAGAAGTCAATGTAGATGATTTATTCAATTGGTAAAAATGATAAAATTTTAAGAATTATAATAGCAAGTTTTATAAGTGAAATGAAAGATGATTTACATACATGGTAAGTAAAATTATACTAGATGGATGGTCAGAAGAATCACAGGAGAAAGCTAACTTGATTATAGGTAAATTTATCTGTGAGATTGAGGTCTATAAAGATATGAGTCTTTCGTGATGGGGTGTCAAGCTGATGTTCTAAAAGGCTTCATCGATTGTAAAGACCCAATCGTAGTGAGTGTGGAAAAATCTGATTTTTCACAAAAGATGGGATTACTACAGGATTCGCAATAAAAGATGTTGAAATAGAGTATCATTACATGAAGAATTTATAGGTTGTAAAATTAATCATAAAGATGAGTATTCAAATGAGATTCTGGAAGAATAAGAAGAAAGCTATACACGTAAAGAAGAATAAGAAAAGTGAAAAATGATTGGTTCTCAGATATTGTAAAACTTTTATCGTTGCCTTTCAAAAAACTGTTTAAAATCTTTAAATTGAGTAGGAAAACCTACTCTTTTTATTTACAAAAATAACAATATTATATACAATGTTAAATGTGTGGGGGTAAGAGAGCAACAAGAGCAAATACAACTTACAAAATGTATGGTCAAAAAAAGAAATTGAATTTATTACTAAAAAAATTTTCTGTGAGCAAGTAGGATATTTAGTCAAAAGAATCGTGATGCAATACATGTTAGAAATTGCTTTATTAATGAGTGAATTAGTGTTATGAAAGAGATGGAAACGACAAATAAAATACATAAAGATAAGAATAAGCTAATTCTTATTTTGATTAGATTAAAACCAATTATGGGATGCCGAATATTTACGTAGAAGTGTTGAAGCTATTAAATGTTCTGCAACTAAACTATTAGGAAGTCAAGATCCTAGGCTTGCTCAAGGATTAATGACAACCAAAGAGTTTGCCGAAATCATAGGAGCTGAGGTAAGCGTTATAAGATGTTGGATAAGGAACTATGGACTACCTGCAAAAAAATTTAAGAAACATGGAATTGCAACTGCATACAATGACTATAGTTTTGATGTTGAACAAGATAAGTTTTGGGATTGGCTCGAAAAATATAGGGGAAAAGTAAGTTTTAGACACTAATAAATTTTAGCAAATGAAATATTGCCTGAGCCTGATTGGTTGGAGGACATTGTAAATGGTGTTGTCTGTGGCCGGGGTGAACAGTCGAAAGATTCAGTAAATTATGTTTAAGACATGTATTACTTTAATCAAAAAACATCACTGAAATATCAAAAGCGGTTGGAATGATTTTCGTGATTGTGCGAAGAAAGCTTGAGCTTATATAAAACACAAGACAAAAGTAAGAATAGCAAAAGATTAACAAAAGTAGCGTAATGCTATAGCTATTTTTATTGATATTGATTGGAGAAGATGAAATGTGCAAAACTTGTGAACTACACAAAATAGACGTTTGGATATGTACATGTGAAGGTGAATGTACTTGTCGTATCGAGCTTCACGCACATACAGATGTTAGTAACATACGATTATTAGATAGTATCAACTCTGTTAAGGACCTTATTCAGACAGCGTGGGATATTGGTCTTAAAGGTTTGGCCATTACTGACCACGAAGCCCTATCAGCACATGTGAAAGCTATTCAGACGGTTCGTGAGCTAAAGAAAACGGGTAAGATAGGGAAAGACTTTAAATTGATTCTAGGCAACGAGATATACCTTGTTGACAGCTTAGAAGAAGTTAGAGATAACTACCAATCAGGTATAACTAAGTTCCCTCACTATCTACTCTTAGCTAAGAACAAAGAAGGTCATGAAGCTCTCCGTATTTTATCCTCAAAAGCATGGGAGAACTCATTTTACACTGGTACAATGGAGCGTGTACCAACAGTCAAAAAAGACCTAGAAGCGATTGTAAAACAGTTCCCTGATACACTGATTGCTACGACTGCTTGCTTGGGCTCTGAAAGCTCTATCTATATCCTAGAAGCTGATAAGGCACGTTTAGAAGGAGATGAACAAAAGAAACAATATAATATAAAAAGGTTAATATCGTTTATTGAGTGGAACATTGAGCTACATGGTAAAGATAACTTTTATCTTGAACTACAACCTAGTGCTGATTATGAGCAATTAACAGTAAACAAAGTACTTATCAAGTTAGCACAAAAATATGGTTTAAAACTAATTATCACCAATGACGCTCACTATCTAAGACCTGAGGACAGGCCAATTCATGAAGCATACCTAAACTCTAAGCAAGATGAACGTGAGACTGATTCATTTTATGCTCACACTTACTTGCACAAGGTTAGTGAGATTTATGCGAAAATGAGCTATTTAGACAAAGATGTTGTCAAAGAAGCTTTGAAAAATACAATGGCTATAGGAAAAATGATTTGCGACTATACAATTGAGGGTGACACTATCATTCCTGTTGCTAAGTTACCTGAGTTTGAGGTGACTCACCTATTTAAAGGTGGCTATAAGAAATATGGCTACATTGAGAAAATGGCACTCTCTGAAAATGAACAAGATAGATACTTGATTCATTTAATCGAGAAGGGCTTCAAAAAGAAAATTCCTTATCGTGGAATGTCAAAAGAAGCATTTCATAAAGTAATGGCTCGAATAAATATAGAGCTAGAAGAACTGTGGGAAATGTCAATAATCCTAAATCAATCAATGGCCAGTTATTATGTTACAGTTGCTAAAATCATTGAGATAATTTGGGGTGACGATTGCGGTGACGCTTCACGAGAAGAAGGTTCAATTGTGGGTGCAGGGCGAGGTTCTGCTGTAGCCTTTTTAATCAACTACTTAACTGACGTTACTCAAGTAAACCCATTGCTTTATGGTATTGAAGTTCCCCATTGGCGGCACTTACATAAGTCTAAACCTGATATTTCAGCGTTGGATATTGATATTGATGTATCCTCAACTAAAAAAGGCTTCCTCTTTGACCGAATGAGAGATTTCTTTGGTAAGAAACAAGTTATTCAAGTATGTACTTTCGGTACTGAGAAAGCAAAATCTGCGGTTCAAACAGCTTGTCGTGGTTTAGGTATTGATAGTGATGTAGGTTTATATATTGCTTCACTTATTCCTGTAGAACGTGGCGATATGTGGTCACTGAAAGATTGTCTATATGGTAATGAAGAAAAAGGTAGAAAACTTATCAAACAACTTATTGATGAAATCGACATGTATCCACGACTACGAGAAACAGCTTTAAAGGTTGAGGGATTAATCAACAAACGCTCAATCCATGCAGGTGGTGTACTAGTTCTAAATGAAGAATACACCAAGATGAACGCAATGATGAAAGCACCAAATGGAACACCTATCACACAGTTTAACTTAGATGATAGTCAGGCATGTGGAGCTATCAAGTTCGATGTTCTTACAATTGAGGGTAATGATAAGATTCAAGAGTGTATGGAACTCTTGTTAAAATATGGAGAAATTGAGTGGCAAGGAACACTTCGAAAAACATTCGAGAAATACTTCCATCCTGAAATTATTGATAAGACTAACCCTGAGTTATTTAAGATGATTGGTGAAGATAAGATAATTGACTTATTCCAGTTTTCAACTCAATTAGGTCAGGCTGTTATCAAGAAAGCTCAACCTAAAAACCTTATTGAGCTTGTATCATTGAATTCTATCATGCGACTTATGTCAGATGGCGAAGAACAACCAATTGATACATTCATACGATACAAGAATGATATTAATCTTTGGTATGAAGAAATGCACCAATATGGTTTAACTGATGAAGAAGTCGCTATTTTTGAGAAGTACCTAAAAGCCTTAAACGGTGTAGCTGATACACAAGAAGCAGTAATGCTTATGGCTATGGATGAAAACATAGCAGGATTCACTGTTAAAGAAGCTAACTACCTTCGTAAAAGTATTGCCAAGAAAAAGGCAGATGTACAGGAAGAAGTAAAACAAAAGCTATTCTTATGGGGAAGAGAACGTGGAACCCGTGATGAAGTAATCGAGTATCTATGGTTACAGATTTCCCGAATGTTAGGTTACGCTTTTTCGATTCCTCACACTCTAGCGTATACTCTGATAGCTATGGTTGAAGCGAATCTATCCTACTACTACAATCCTCTGTATTGGCAAACAGCGTGCCTAACAGTTAACTCAGGCTCTTTGGAGGTGGAAGAAGAGGCAAAACAGAAGTCAACCAACTATGGTAAAGTAGCAGAAGCCATAGGAAAGATGAAAGGTCGCGGTGTTAATGTATCACAACCATTAATCAATCGAGCTGAGTTCGGCTTTGTACCTGATATTGTAAACGAGCGTATTATCTTCTCGTTTAAAGGTATTGTAGGAATCGGTGATGAAATAGCTCACACAATCATTGCTAATCGTCCTTACGCTTCATTTGACGACTTTTACGAGCGTATGTATGTTGGAAAGCTGGTACAAAAGAAACACGTTACACAGCTCATTAAAGCAGGTGCATTTAATGAGTTTGGTCAACCAAGAGATATTATGAGAGATTTTTTATTAAAAGAAATCGGCATAAAAGAGAGCTTGAATATGCAAAACATGAAATCTATCATTGATTTAGGATTGTTAGATAATCCTGATTTGCATATCTATAAAGAGCTATTCAACTTTAAAGAATATATCTCAAAGAGTGTAGTTCGAGTGGAAGAAGTACCAAACAAATGCAGTAAAACAGGGTTTTCTAAAGATAAGATTCTAGGGCTAGATGAAAGTGCCAAGCAATTTTATGAGAAAACATTTGACGGTAGTTCTATCTGTGGATATAATTATGTTACTCTTGAGATTTCGGAGAAACAATTCACTAAAGAGTATAATGAAAAGATAAAGCCTTTCAAAGAGCTAATAACTACGAAAGAGTTTATCAAACTTTATAATGAAGCCATGTTTAAGAGAGAGTGGTACAAAACAGCTAAAGGCTCAGTATCTAAATGGGAAATGGATTCTATCTCATATTATGAGAATGATCATGAGTTAATGAATGTGAATATGGAGAAATACAACATTGTTAATTTCTTCGAACTTGATGAAAAACCTGTAGTAGTAGGATATTCGCAGTTCAATGATAAAACCATTCCTGAGCAGAAGGTCTTTACTATTGTTGGTACTGTACTTGACCGAAACAAAACAAGACATACAATTACTGTTTTAACACCTCATGGCGTTGTTAATGTGAAAACATATGCAGGAAATTTCGCTTACTATGATAAACAGATTTCACGCAAAAAAGGTGAGAAAAAAGAAGTGATTGAGAAGTCGTGGTTCATTCGCGGCAATCTAGTGTTGCTTAATGGTTTCCGCAGAGAAGAACAATTTGTATTGAAAACTTACAAAGTCAAAGGTGAAGAGGTTCAACATACTGTAAACTTAATACTAGGTGTTGAGAAAAACGGTGACTTAATTCTTCAAGATGAAAGAGCAAGAGCTTACTAGGCTCCTATTCTTACTAAAGGAAGGAAGGAAGTTATATTCTATAAATGAAATTCAGGACATATGTCTATGTTTCAAATGTGACAAAGTAAGATTTCGTAGAATTTAGCGACAAGTTTAATGAAAAACACTAAGGTATCAAAAGTAATGTTATCAACTCTAGTGACAGGAGGGTTAGTTTTTATTTCATTAGTTTCTTATGTAACATGCAATGAAATAGAAGCACCGAATATAACAAAAGGAGAAACACAAATTGAGCTACCTTCAAGTGCTTTAGTTCCAACGTTTAAATCACCTGAACAGTCAGCAAAAGAAATCAAAGCTGAGGGCGAAAAACTCCAATATGAACGAGAAGAAAGAGTGCGAATCGAGCATGAAAAAGCAAGATTAGCAGAAGAAGCTCGTTTATCAAAGATTGAAGCAGAACGCAAAGCCAAAGAAGAAGCAGAGCGTAAAGCACGTGAGGAAGCTGAATGCAAGCGTCAATCAATGCTACAGCAACAAAAAGAAATAGCGAGGCAAAAGCAATTAGAATACCAAAAACAACAAACAAATGCGCAACCCCAAAAACAAGCTCTAGCAACTAATGGTGTAGCGTTCAATGGTAGCTACTACACTCCATATTGTAACGGTTGCTCAGGTGTTACAGCAACAGGCTATGATGTTCGTAGTTCGATTTATGTTGATGGTATGCGAGTAATTGCTGTAGACCCTCTTGTTATTCCTTTGTACTCTATCGTAGAGGTTTCAACACCTTACGAGAAATTTAGAGCAATTGCTTTGGACACTGGTGGAGCAATCAAAGGTCACAAGGTTGATATTCTTGTAGCTGACAAACAAACAGCTTATAATTTAGGTAGACATACTGTTTACGTTAAAGTGATAAGAAACGGCAAATAGTTTCAAAAAAAATCATAAAAGTAATATAATAATAAAATTCGGATATTGAGTTATGGTTGAAATTTTCCTCTATACCCATTTTTGTTTAAGGAGAAACACTATGGTGAATAAAGAGCAACTTATTGAATAATTAATTGATGAACTGACTAGCGTGGATTAAAAGGGCTATCCATTGGGTGTAAATGGATTCACTGGCAAAATACAGTATTTCCGAAATTTACAAAACGCTGACGGTTAACCAGCTGTATCGTTCCTTCAATTTAAAGGGGTTCGTCATGATGAAACTAAGCTTAGCTACTACTGAACTTTAAAATATTTGGGAAAAACATTTACTTTAAAAAAGTAACCTGATAATATGTATATATTATAGTGATTAATAAACTCATTTGTACAGATGAGAATTCTCGCTCAATTAATACATTAAAAGTAATATAATTATATAAGAGTAAAGTTATAATATGGTGGATGAAACAATTGAAGAAAAGAACGAACCGCAATAATGGCAATCACTTAATCCAATAAGTTTAATGCAAGAAATTTTAGGTTTAATGCAAACTTTAGAGCAAAACTTTTTCTTAGCTAAAAAAATGGAAGAAGACTGAAATAATCGCTGATTAATTTAGTAGAAGCTCAAAACTTTATCAAAGAAAATTACAAATTTATGAATGAGTGTAATGAAGCCATTAAAAGAATGCAACGCACATCTCAGAAGGTTTCTAATCACAAGTACTTCTTACGCAATTGTGAAGCACTAGCAAAGGTCATTGATTTGGAAAATCACCCTGATATTATTCCTTTTACCCCACAAGAAGAAAAACAAAGTACAGAATTAATGTCACAAGTTGAAAAGTTCAGTCAAAGATGGGGTAAACAAAAGTGATAGACATTATTTTTGGGAGGAGGTGAAATCTATGAAACGTAATAGATTCAGAGTTTCACGTTTAATAAAATGGATGAAAAACAATATAATGACATGATATGAAGGTGATATATCTACCTCGATATGTTATGAATAAGCTACACAATGGAGAACAAGAGATTGTTATTTCAATGTGTAGGTAACTGCATGATAAATGCCTAGTTATGTTGGAGGTAAACTCATAGAAGAATACGAAGACATGTACGAAATTCATAAAGCACTAGGAAGGTCATTCAATGACGATGTAATAGAAGAAGAAGCGGACACATTAGCGAAGATTACTAAGGGTCAATTTGGTTAAGCACTTCCAAATGTAATGAGAGCTGTACTGTTTAATACAGGAAGAGCTTAAAATAAATTCGTAAAAGTGACATAATAATGCTATGTGAATAAAATTCGAGAAGTGCTGCAAACAATATGATTCTTATTAAATACTAGTGTGTTTCAGGTGAAGCACTTGCGCTTTATGTAGCAGGTTATTAATTGTTATTCATGGGAGCTGTTGACAAGAGTTATGTCGATAATTGAAATGCGCCAATCAGGTGCTACTAAAGCATTGGCAATATAAGCAGTTTGAGGCTTTGTTAAGATTTGTTGCAACTCTTATAGTATGGTCTATCTTAATAGCCATAAATATCAGTAATATTGGGAGAATACAAATAGGGTTGGTTAGGAGCATAAGAAATGACTAGAACAACAGCTAGACAAAAAGTGCTTGAAGCACTACAAAACACACCAAGCGGTTTAACAAACACTGAATTGATTAAAATATCACCTAGTTTTAGAGCAAGGTTATCAGAGCTTTATGAGGAAGGTCATATTATTGAAAAAACACCACTTCAAAATGGGGTTAATCTGTACCGATACAAAGGCTTTGAGAAAAAAGAGCTAAAAGATGCTTATAGTTCTTTGGTCCATGCTCTTTACAAAAATGGTCACAAAGATGTTGTGGAAAAGCTATCTACAATTTTAGGAGAAGCTAACGTAGTTCTTCACAGAAAAACACTGAAATAAGTTATTAAATCAATAAGGGCCACAGTTAAAGCCGTTGATATAGATAAGTAACTAATGGAGAGTAGAATCTCCTTAACATCGAGGAAGCAATTATATTTTCAAAGCATATATGGCATATCACTTCATATTAAAATATCGAAGTGAAAGATTAGTAAAGGTTAATCAAATTTATACAAAAGGTGCATAATGTTATGTTAACTTACGATCAAGAGCAAGTTATGATTAACTCAATCCTTGATAGAAGGAGCAAACACTTAGCACAACTAGAGCGTGATTCTGCTTCTCCCTCTCAAAAGAGAGTTTGGAAGAGGTTTTATGAAAGGCTACTAGGTAAATACTCTGTTTCTTTCGAGGTGAAATATTATGGCTAAATTAACTGACGAAACATTGGATTGGTTAGGTGATATATTTGTTGAGAATGAGATTCTTGATAGGCATGGTGTTACTTTCGAGACGTTTGTAAATTGGTGGAAGATAGGTTTGCTAGAAAAATATGACCAAGTATTTTATAAAACTTATCAAAAGAAATATAATGATATCAATTGTTGTTAATTGATCTAGAGGCGGTGAGAAATATGACAAACTATAACGCTCAAAGGTTCGCAACGGAAGTTGAAATTATCACTACTAAATTAGTGGAAACACTTAAAAGTAAGAATGCTGATTATGGCAACAATGTTGACAAAAACATTGACGAATGGGGATTATCTTCATTAGCTATTCGCTTAGATGATAAACTTAGTCGATTCAAAAATCTAATCAAAGAAAATAAAGCTCGCCAAGTGTCAGATGAAGCTATCGAAGATACTTTATTAGACCTAGCAGGGTACGCGATCTTAGGTTATCGTAAAATGCAAGAAATGAACCATAAAGTTATAGATAAAATTGACAAAGAGGTTGCAACAGCAATCGAAAAAGCATTAAAAGAAGATACAACTCAAGATAAACGAACATTAGGATCAACAACTTTTACGTTCAACTGTTAAAAGAGATATAATTATATATTTAAAGGGGATGTTTTTACCGTGATTATTCTTTATACACGTACAGTATGCCCAAAGTGTACTTTAATCAAAACACTTCTTGATTCAGCAGAGGTGGCATACAAACAAGTCAACTTAGACTTTGATGAAAAAGCAGAAGCGGAGCTTAAGGAAAAAGGATTCATGGGCCTACCTATCGCACTTGCTGAAGGTCAATATTATGCTGACGTTCCTTCAATTCAGGCTCTCATTGCTCAAAAGGCATGATAGCCTACGCTAGTAGAACTGGTAACGTGAGAGATATTGTGGGAAGACTAGATAAGTCTATTCCTATAATGGAGATTACAGTTAGTACTATTGTTCAAGACCCCTATTACTTGCTAACTTATACAGATAAGTTAGGGGAAGCGCCTGAGGTAGTAAGACAATTCCTATCTTCACATGAAGAAAATAGGGAAAATCTTAGAGGTGTAATCGCAAGTGGTAACACAAATTTTGGAAAGCAGAATTTTTGTGGCTCTGCTATTGAGATCTCTCAGTGGTTAAGAGTTCCAATAATACGCATGATTGATCTACGAGGTAATCAGGATGATATAGCAACTATTAGCAGTAGCTATAGAAAAATGATTGCAGGTGAACAAGTTTGAAAAATTATTTAATGTTAAACAACGAGGTTCTTAATACTTACAAAACATTGGGTATTATTGACCGAGAGAAGGACAGAGAAGCTACAAGTGACTTCTTTTTTGAAGAGATCAATCGTAAAACAATGTTCTTCCATACGCTTGAAGAAAAGATTAACTACATAAAGCGTGAGAATTATTATGAAACGGAATTCTTAGACAAATATTCATTTAAGTTTGTTAAGAAAATCTTCAAACTAGCTTATGATTATAAGTTTAGATTCCCAACGTTTATGAGTGCTAGTAAGTTCTACAGCTCATATGCACTAAAAACTCGTGATGGAAACAACTTCTTAGAGCGATATGAAGATAGAATGGCTATAGTTTCCTTATATTTAGCTCAAGGTAAGCGTAAAGACGCTGAGGATTGGATTCATTACTTAATGCGTAGTTACCAACCTGCAACACCAACTTTCATTAATGTTGGTAAAAAAGCTCGCGGTGAGTTTGTGTCATGTTTCAAGATTGCTATGGCAGACAACATGAACTCAATCGCTCACAATATAGGAAATGCTCTACAGCTATCGAAGCTAGGCGGGGGGGTTGGTATTTCACTAACTGATTTACGTTGTGCAAAGGACCCAATCAAAGGCATTGAGAACCGAGCGTCAGGTGTTATACCTGTTGCTAAGTTGCTAGAGAACTCATTCTCATATGCGAATCAATTAGGTCAACGAGCAGGTTCAGGCGTTATTTGGCTCAATGTGTTTCATGGTGATATTGAGGACTTTATCTCCGCTAAGAAACCAAATGCAGATGAAAAGATTCGCCTTGCTACTTTAAGTACAGGTATCATTTTCCCTGATATTTTCTTCGAGTTAGCTCGTCAGGATAAGGATATTGTTCTATTCTCTCCTTATGATATTAAGAATGAGTATGGTAAAACTATGTCTGAAATCTCGATTACTGACATGTACTACGAGTTACTTGATAATCCTAATATTCGAAAACTGAAACGCCTTAATGCACGTAAGTTGTACACTGACATTAAGAAATCTCAGATTGAGAGTGGTTATCCATTCGAAATGTTTGATGATAATGTCAACAAAGCACACCCACTGAAAAAGATAGGGCGAGTGAAAATCACTAACCTATGTACAGAAATCATGCAATTAATGGAAACCTCTGAAATCAATGATTATGATGAAGTAGATATTATTGGTCTTGATGTAAGTTGTAACTTAGGTTCACTTGATATTCACAATGCAGTTAAAGAAGAAGACTTTGAAAAGTTAGTTAACGCTTCAATGCGGATGCTGACACAAGTTTCTCTATTAACTAACATTAACAATGTGCCTGCGGTTGCTCGTGCTAACCAAGAAATGCACTCAGTAGGATTAGGTGTTATGAACCTTCATGGTCACTTTGTTTCTCAGGGTATCATGTATGGAAGCGAGGAAGCCAACGAGCTCATTGACGCTTTCTTCACAGCATTAAACTACTACTCTATTAAGGCTTCTGTAGAGATTGCAAAGGAACGTAAGAAGACATTCTATCGTTTCGAAGATTCTGACTACGCAAGTGGTGAATATTTCGAGCATTACTACAGAAAAGAACTAGTAATTACTTCTGAAAAAGCTAAACAGGCGCTAGGTAATGTTCCAATCATCACTATTGCCATGTGGAAAAAATTAGCTCAAGAAGTTAAAGAACATGGTATGTTCCATGCATACAGATTGGCAATTGCACCTACAGGTTCAATTAGTTACATTAGAAGCTCAAGTGCTTCAATGTCACCAATCACAGAGCGTGTAGAAGTGCGAGACTACGCTGATTCGAGAACAATTTACCCCATGCCTTACCTTGATAATAACAACAAACATCTTTATGTTGAAGCATACGATATGGACATGTTTAAGATGATTGATTCCTACGCAATCGCTCAGAAACACGTTGATCAGGCTATTTCAATGACATTGTACATTAAAGATAATTGGACAACAGAACAGTTAGCTAAAGTGTATATTTACGCATGGCTAAAAGGGATTAAATCAGTCTACTACGTGCGACAACGTATGCAAACAATTGAAGAATGTGAAAGTTGTTCAGTATAAAAGAAGGTGTTATAGATAAATGAAAGTATTATCGGAAAGAGCGTATATACAAAAAAGATTTGAAAAAGTCTTTGAAGCTGTCAATTGGAACAAACAATTAGGCTTACATGAAGTCTTTTGGAAACAACAGGTCAAGCAGTTTTGGTTGCCTGAGGAAGTAGCGGTATCTAAAGATCTTTTAGGTTGGAAGCAATTTGAGTTTCAAGTAACCTATATGCGAGTTTTAGCAGGGCTTACTTTATTAGATACAATTCAAACAAACGTAGGAATGAATGAGCTTTCACGCTTTGTTAAAAACCTACAACAGAAAGCATTGTACTCATTGTTTGGTGCGTTCGAAGCAATTCATGCTAAATCATACAGCTATATCTTTACAACACTTGCAACGAACTCTCAGATTGATGAAGTATTCGAATGGGTTAAGAACAATCCATATCTTCAATATAAAGCGAGGGAGATTGAAGCAATTTACTCAGCTATTAAAGAAGATGATGATGTTTCACTATGGAAAGCACATTTTTCTTCTGTGATGTTAGAATCATTCCTGTTTTACTCAGGGTTCTTCTATCCACTTTACTTAGGGGGGCATGGGATACTCAAAAATAGTGCTGAGGTTATCTCATTAATCGTTCGTGATGAATCAATTCATGGGGTTGCAGTAGGTTACGAAGCTCAGGAAATGTTTAAGACGTTTGATAAAGCAACTCAGGATGAATTAAAGATTTGGGGCTATGAGCTTTTAGCAGACCTTTATATGAATGAGTTAAAGTACACAGATGATGTGTACGCTGAAACAGGGGTAGGTGGTAAGGTTAAGGCTTATGTGCGCTACAACGCAAACAAAGCTCTAATGAACTTAGGCTTAGATACTATGTTCCCTGGCGAAGAAGTAGACCCAATTGTTATGAACGGTATTCGTACTGATTCAGTGACACATGATTTCTTCTCGCAAAAGGGCAATAGTTATACAATGGCTAATGTTGCACCTATTACTGACGAAACATTCTACTTTAAAGGGATCAATATTTAATTGGCGCTATCAAAAATAACATAATAATATTTAATTAAAAACGTTGTTGGCATTCGATCAAAACGCTGATAACACTAATGCAGAGCTCGAAGCCAACAAAAAGCTTCAAGATAAAATAAAACAACTCATCAAAGGAGATACAGAATAATCTATGCAAAAGCAATTTGTAAAACCACAGGTAAAAGATATTGTCTTTGACCGTAAGCAAAAATTTGAAGGGCGAGTATCTTATATCAACTTCCAAAATAAAACAGCAAAAATTGAAGTCATTGTTGATACAAATAAAGAGCTTCAACAACGTACAACAGAGCTTATTGAATCCAAGCTGTATGACTTAATCGTGTTGGAGAAACATCCTCGTAAAGAGTTTGACAAAAATCGCCATTTTACACTCGTAAAAGAGTTCCAAAGTGCTTTTAATCACCCTGTAGCTGAGAGCCCAACTGCAATTGGAGCAGAAAGAGGTTTAAAACGCACAATTTGGGCAGGTGAGGAATTAGTTGAGTTCCTACACGCTTGCGCAAAAGACAAAGAACAGTTCGCTAAACTTTATTATGCTTTCTTAGAAGGTCTAGCTGAAGCATATAAGAAATCACTAGCAACTGAATTCATCCAAGATAATACTAAGCGTATCGTCGCAATGGCAGACGCTCTAATAGACTTAGACTACTTCCTTAAAGGCTCGTTTGTGGAATTAGGTGTACTACCACAACAACTATTCGAAATTGTCCATGCTTCTAACATGAGCAAGTTGTTCACTGACGAAAATGGTAAAAAGCACCCTAAATATCGCGAGGATGGAAAAGTCCTTAAATCACCTGAGTTCTTCCCACCTGAGCAAAAATTGAAAGAAGAAGTTTTACGTCAAGCTCAAGCTTAATGTATTAGCAGGGGGGTACCCTGCAACTTTTCTAAGAGGTAAACGATATGCAAAATTTCTCTAATACAGAGTGGGAAGGCCTAACAGAAGAAGAGGTTTTTCTATTAAATCGAAGACTAGTTATTACTACAGTTAGAAGAAAGTTTCCTAATAATCAATACTTTTGTACAGCTCATATGCTTGACCTAGATGATTTAGTTCAACTAGGAAACATAGGGCTACTAAATGCAATCAGAACTTTTGAGCCTATTAGAAAAAGTTCATTTAGAACGTATGCAATCAACTGTATATCATGGTCTATTTCTACCAATGCAAAGAAAGAATCACTACGCACAGTTAATACTCAATCATATGATTTAGCTAAGGTTGTGAGTGTAGATACACCACTTAATATGAATGGCAATGAGGAAGAAGCGGTAATTTTCCTCAACACCATAGAAGCAAATGAAAATACTAGCGAAACTGCAGAAGGTAACTTGCTTCAGCAGCAGGTTATTGAGTTCTTAAAAGCAGATAAAGATATAGATGATGAATTGTTATATATTCTTATTGCTAGAACAAAAGAGAAAACAATGAGGGAGATTGCCAAACATTTTGGCAAGCACCCTAACGCAATAAGTCAACGATTAAAAACTCAGAAAGCTATTCGAGTTAAAAATCGCTTGAGAAAATTTTTGAAGAATAGAGATTATTAATGTACCAAACAGCAGATAAGCAATACAACACTATTATTCAACAGATTCTTGATAATGGTATTATGGATAGTCCTGAGCATGTACGAACTGTCTATGAAGATGGAGAGAAAGCACCGACAAAAGCGATTATCAATGTACAGATGAAGTTTGACAATAGTATAGGTGCTATTGTGTTAACAACAAAGCGAGTGCCATTGAAAGACCCAATCAAAGAACTATTTTGGATTTGGCAGAAAATGTCTAACGAAGTCTTTGACCTACAGCAAATGGGCTGTCACGTTTGGGATGAATGGGAGCTTAAAGATGGAACAATCGGAAATGCTTACGGTTGGCAACTTCGAAACAAATACCAGCGAATTATAGCTGACAGAACATTCCTAGAGATGGTTCGAAATGGAGAGCTATCTGAGAAGCCTGATGAAGTTCTTACGGATGAAGAATTTGAGAACGCTGTGGCTTACTGTGAGGAATACATAGAGTATGTTGACTTAAATCAAGTGGATTACTTATTGTACATACTTAAAAAGAACCCTCACTCACGTAGAATTAAAACTACTCTGTGGAGTGTAGAAGACTTACAAGAAATGGCTTTACAACCATGTGTGTATGAAACACATTGGCAACTGTTTGATGGTAAGTTGGCACTTACTGTAAATATCCGTTCTAATGATATGGCATTAGGTAACCCTTATAACATCTATCAATACTCAATTTTGCACCGATTAATCGCACAGGTGACAGGTCATGAAGTTGGTGAGTTGTGTATCAACATTGATAACGCACATATCTATGACAGGCACTTAGAGACTATCGAGAAACAGATTAAGGGAGAGTTGCATGAGCCTCCTACAATTTGGATTAACCCTGAAGTAAAAAGCTTCTATGACTTCACAATGAATGATATTAAGGTTCAAGATTACAAACATAATGGTAGATTCTCTTACGAAATTGCTATATAAAAGGAGAAATTAATATGAGTTTGGCGTATCAAAAGGAGAGAAACAAACAGTAACCAAAGAAACTGAAGAAAAGCTACCAAAATTTGAAGTGATAAGTTTTGAAAAAATAGACTTTGATTTTGAGCAAAAAGTTCTTAATGTATATAGTGAGGTCATTTGAAAAAACATCAAGCTTTATGTAGATGAAGCTGTTACTTACTATACTTGAAGATTCTAAAGCTGTTGTATTAGGTGACACTAACCGTTTCGTATGTGTAAAACTTTCTATACCACCAAAGAAGCCGAAGACCTAGTTATTCTAGGTTTTTTCTTTTTGAAAAATAGTTTAAATATTTTTCATAGCTTTTCTTGTGTGATTATTTCTAAAATTCCGTAAAGTTGATAGGTGGGTAAATTTACTGTTATTTTTCTAAAAAAGCGTTATGATAGTAGGAATGATATGGTAATACAGCACCAAAGAAAGTAGGAAATGACATGACTAAGTATGAAACATTATTGTTTGACGTGGATGACACATTATTAGATTTTGACTTAGCTGAAAATGCAGCACTTGACCGTTTATTTAAACAGGAAAATATTGCAGTAACTCCAACGATGATTGCTCGTTATAAAGAGATTAATGAATCTATGTGGCGTGCTTTTGAACGTGGTGAGGTGTCTAAAGAAGCACTACATAACACTCGATTTTCAATTGCTTTTAAGGAATTCGGCTTAGAAGTTGATGGAGAGCATTTTGAGGCGATTTTTCAAAAATATTTGAAAGAGGCACATCATTATGTAGACGGTGCCTACGAGGTAATTGAACAGCTTGCAGATAACTATGCGTTATATGTCGTTTCAAATGGTAAAACAATTACCCAAAATAAACGACTAGAGGATGCAAATTTAGCACAATTTTTCAAAGGTATTTTTATCTCGGAGCAAACAGGCTATCAAAAACCAATGCCCGCTTTTTTCGATTATGTTTTTGAACGTATCGATAATATAAATAGAGATAAAACCTTGATTATTGGTGATTCCTTAACATCTGATGTTAAAGGAGGACTACAAGCTGGAATTGATACATGCTGGTTTAATATACGTGATATAGAAAATACAAGCGATATTGAACCACAATATGAAATTAAAAAGCTTCATGATTTACACTTGTTGTTAGATAACAAAGTGGCGATTTTTTAGGTAAATATTTATACTACGCCTAAATTGTTCGTAAGCTCGAACAATTGAAGTTTAGTTTTTTGGATAGAACAATTTTTTTAAAATACTATGTTTATGGATAATTAAATCCAGTATGATTGTGTTAGATGAAAGAAGGGAGAAATAAGATGAAAGGAAAAATTTCAAAGGGTGTATTGGTTGGATTGTTAGGTATATCATTGGCCATTCCAATGCAGGCATATGCCTATCAAGAGCCAACTAGTTATGTACATATGAAAACGCCAAATATGACGGTGTACTCTGCATATGGTGCTACAATTAATGCATCAGAAAAAGGCGATATTTTTAGTGTTAAAGCAAATATTGTCAATAATCGTCAGCCATTAGAAGTGGAAATTTTTAAAAATGGTCAGGATGGGGTCTTAAAACAAGTTGTTAAAAAAGGGGCATTGGAGCCGGTTGCTTATCGAGATTTAAATGACCGAGTAATTGCCACTATTCATAATAATGCAGAATTAAAATTTGATAATTCACCGCCTAATTATTTTCGTGATATAGGAAGATCAACGTATAGTTCGTATATTAGTACTTTATCGAGGAGGGGCATCGTTCAAGGTAAAACAGCTGATAACTTTGGTGTCAATGATTCCCTAACACGTGCACAAGTTAGTGCATTATTAACTCGCGCATTTAGCTTTCAACAAGTACAAACACAACAATTCAAAGACATAGATGCTAAAAAATCTTGGTATAGTGGTTATGTTGGTGCCTTGCATTCGCTAGGAATCATAAACGGAAAAACGCCAACTATATTTGATCCAAATGGAAAAATCACACGCCAGCAGGCAATTTTAATGCTTGGTCGAACATTAGAAGCTGTTAATTTTGTCCAAGAAGAAGAGTATGTGATTTTACCTTATCAGGATAGCTATTATCTCCAAGAGGAATCATTGCGTCATACTGAGACTTTGTATGCAATCGGTGCTCTAGATACCAATACAAATCTATTGCCAAATCAATTTATTACCCGTGGAGAGTTTGCTAAAATGTTAGCAATGACTTTAAGCGCAGCTGGAAGATTGTAATTTATATTATCAATTTCGCCATAGCGTAATCGTTGCTGCTGACGCTACGCTTTCACACAGAAAACATTTGCCTGAATAAAGATAAATTTTGCCGAGCATAACAACGTCTCGGCTTTTTTTGCTGGTAAATTATATTCAATGGAACGGATAGAAGAACTAGAGCACCGGCGCGAACTTCAGATAAAGCTATACATAGTGCTCATGTATAAAAATCTATAGAACGGGCAAAACCTTTTATGAGACTAGTTTCCATGAAAGGGGAATATACGATGAATACTGTTTTAACTATAAAAAAGCGCGATAAAGGGCGTCAATCATCATTAACTCAACTTAGACAAAATGGTGCTATTCCGGGCGTTGTATATGGCTATCAAATGGAATCAACAGCGATATCACTAGATGCCAGACAATTTGCGAAAATATTAGCTCAATTCGGCAATAAAAATGTTTTTCAATTAGATGTAGACGGTAAACAGATCAATGCAGTGTTAACAGAAGTACAACGCTGTGCGTTAAAGGGGAATGTTAAGCATGTAGATTTCAAGTCCATTAATATGGCAGAGGAACTAGAGGTTGATATTCCTGTAACGGTTACTGGTAATGCTATTGGAGTTGCAGATGGTGGATTCCTATTACAGCCTAATCGTGAAGTTCGAATAAAAGTAAGTCCAACAGAAATTCCTGAAACAATAGAGATTGATGTGACTGGAGTAGCCATCGGGACATCACTTTATGTAGGAGATATTCGTCAACAGTTTTCCTTTGAAATTTTACAGGAAGATGACTATACATTAGTGACGATTACACCACCTGCCGCTGAAAATGTGCAGGAAGACATAGTGGATGGGACCCCTGAAGTAATCGGGGGTACTGGGAAAAATCCATCTGATTCAGAAAAATAGAAACAAAAAAGGAGCCATCTTACATTCGATAAGTGGCTCCTTATAGTTTATGCTATAAGCTTGTGTATGGAATGGCGATAACGGAAATACGTGATTAGATACAAGCTGCCAGTTGCTAAAAATAGCCATGGTGGGATAATGCGCATGATGGCGAATGGTGTTTCAAATAAAAAAGAAAATAGAAAATCATAACCCTTTGCATCCCATAAACCTGGCGTAAAATAAGCATCTTTTATATTGAAAAAGTAATAATAATGGTCATTGGAATAAAAAATCATTAACCATATAAAAGATAGCACTGCCCAATTGCTGGAATGTTTCATTAATCGTTTATATTTAGAAATTTTCGAATCATTATCAGAAAATAATTCATCGTTGCCATCTTTTCTTTTTAACCAATAATAGGTACCATCATACGATTTTCCCTTTAATGCTTGCCATCCAAAATCCTCATATAACTGTTTATAGTTAGTTCGTTTTTCACTCCGAAGATCTTGCCGATAATCAATACGGATAATTTGTTCAAGATCAGCTGTCTATTTAAATGTATAAAATCCGCTAGAACTTACATTTGTACAAACCCACCCGTTGGACAACATATGATTTAACCATTGCTCTTCCTTTTCGATATCAAAAAAAATTTTAAACTTTTTCATGTCCATCAGCCCCCTCATATAAAGATAAAATTCGCTGTAATCTTTGTTGTTCGACAGCTAGTATTTCTAGTCCCTCAGCTGTTGTTTGATAAACCTTACGCCTCGTATCATGGGTCTCTACAGGCGAAATCCAATGATATTTCAATAAATTTTCAATTGCGCCATACATAGTACCAGCAGCAATCCTTACACTACCAGCGCTCATTTCTTCGATTTTTTGCATCATTGCATAACCATGTAATGGTTCACGTAAGGCGAGTAGAATATAATGCATGGTTTCAGATAAAGGGAGTAATTTATGTTTTTTCACAAGTTCACCTCGTATACAGTTCGACTATATAGTTCGATTATATATAGTTGAACTGTATATTGCAACCGAATAAAAAAAGACAATGCACTTTTGCATTGTCTTGTAGGCCTATACTACAGCGCTTTTCACGCCAGTCCATCTCATAAATAATTTTTCATTATACGTTAAAGCAAATTGTACAATCGGTCCGAGTCCGAAAGCCATTAGTACCGTACCAACGCCGATAGGACCACCTAGTAAAAAGCCGATTAAAGCGACAGTTACTTCCATAGTTGTTCGAGAGCGTGTGACACTCCAGCCAAGCTTATGGACCATTAAAAGCATTAATGAATCACGAGGACCAATCCCTAAATTTGCCACCATATACATACCGCAACCCCAGCCAAGTAATAGTAAGCCACATACATATGAAAGAAGTTGCATCCAAAAACCATCTATATCAGGAAGCA
Organism: Lysinibacillus sp. NPDC096382; assembly: GCF_044762845.1. NCBI lineage: Bacteria > Bacillati > Bacillota > Bacilli > Caryophanales > Bacillaceae > Lysinibacillus > Lysinibacillus sp. NPDC096382. Next base: position 119,258 of record NZ_JBIWFC010000008.1, on the reverse strand, counting down.
AATAGTTAAAAATGTCAATAAAAATTCCTGCTAAAAACATATCTATAAACGTACCCGGCAGTGGAAACTTCTTTGTAATTACTATATCAAACGCTATTATGGCTAGCCCGATGAGAATGGACCAAATACCAATGGTTAATCCTAATGTTTTAGCTAGTCCAATATGTAACACATCCCATGAACCAACACCGAAAATCTGACCTTTAATTGTCAATGTTATACCTAAGGATAAAAGCAAAATACCCGTTAAGAAGAACAGACACCGTGTGAAAAATGCTTGCTTCATCATTATAACCCTCATTCTAAAAATTCATGTTGTTCAACAAATTATTATAACAATAGATTTTAAAATAAATCGAATATTGTCAATTCGCATTTTTCAAAAAATAGGATTAGGTAAGCTAAATAAGGACAGAATAGTAGGGATAAGAAAGGATGAGATGATATGACCTCTGTGCGAGATGAAATACTAGAAGTTTTAAATCGTGAAAAAATAGGAACGATGGCAACAGTTGAGAATGGCAAACCGTACTCACGCTATATGACATTCCAACATGAAGATTTTGTATTATACACAGTAACGAATAAACATTCTGAAAAAATGGAGGAGCTTCGTAAAAATCCATATACACATATATTGTATGGATACGAAAATAGAGGCTTTGGTGATACGTATGTTGAAATTGAAGGAAAGCTAACAGAAATTCTAGAGGAAGGAATAAAAAATAAATTAGCTGAATTTTTTACAAACATTTTCGTTGGTAATCATGATGAAATGATTACACTAAAAATCGAACCAACTCGTATGCGCTTGATGAATAAAAAAGGGGAGCCACCTAAAGAACTCGAATTTACAAACGACCATTAAGATGTGGTCGTTTTTTGATTATTTATCGAAGATGGAGAAATATTCTTTGTTACATGATAAATCTTAACTTGAAATTAGGCGAGTGTTCATGCATGATAATTCAAAAAAGAACAAAGGGGTGCAAAGAATGACAAACAAACTACAACAGCTTGCACAAAATATTTTAACATCGCAAGGGAAAATTGAGGCAGATTTTATTTTACGTAACGTACAAATTGCAGATGTTTTTACATTGACGTGGAAAAAAGCAAATATTGTCGTTAACAATGGGCAAATTGTGGCGCTTGATACAATGAATAGATTTAAAGCTAAAAACGAAGAGGATGGCGCAGGAAAATATGTTGTACCTGGTTTAATTGATGGACATATACATATTGAGTCATCGATGTTAACACCTGCAGAATTTAGCCGTATACTGATCCCGCATGGCATTACAACAGTCCTTACAGATCCTCATGAAATAGCAAATGTTGCAGGTGCGGAGGGCATTCAGTTTATGCTAGAAGATGCCAAAAAAGCAGATATGGATATTTTTGTTATGTTGCCATCTTGTGTTCCGGGCACACATTTTGAAAATGCAGGGGCAACGCTGACAGCTACTGATTTAGAGCCGTTTTTAAAGCACGAAGATGTTCGAGGTTTAGCGGAGGTCATGGATTTCCCTGCAGTATTAAATGGTGAAGCCAGCATGCTTGAAAAGATTATTCTTTCACAACAGGCTAATTTAGTTATAGATGGACATTGTGCGGGCTTAAATAGTCATCAAATTACGGGCTATCGTGCTGCTGGTATCCATACAGATCATGAATGTGTAACGGCACAGGAGGCTACTGATCGTGTAGAGCAAGGGATGTATGTATTAATTCGTGAAGGCTCAGCAGCAAAAAACTTACGTGATTTATTGCCTGCTGTCAATGCAACAAATGCTCGCCGTTTTGGCTTTTGTACCGATGATAAATACGTTGACGAGTTAATGGATGAAGGTAGCATTAACTTTGATGTGGCAATGGCCGTAGAGGAAGGGATGGAGCCATTGCAGGCTATTCAGCTTGCAACTGTTAATACAGCTGAATGCTATCGTTTATATGATCGAGGCGTTTTAGCACCAGGTTATAAGGCGGATTTTGTATTAATCGAGAACATCGACAATATGCGTGCAAAGGCAGTTTGGAAAAATGGTATTAAGGTTGCTGAAAACGGTGCGATGTTAACGAATCGTACTGAACCTATTGTACCTACACATATTCATCGCTCTGTACATTTACCTTATGTAACGAAGGACATGCTTAGCATTCCATTCCATAAAGGTACGAAGGCGAATGTTTTGGAAATTATACCAAATCAGCTTATTACGAACCATTTAGTAATAGATGTACCTGTGAAAGATGGCGTATTTGTACCTTCAGTTGAACAGGATTTACTAAAGCTAGCAGTGATTGAGCGGCATCACAATTTGCATACCACAGGTCTTGGTATTGTGAAGGGCTTTGGTTTACGAAAGGGGGCAGTGGCCACTACTGTAGCCCATGATTCGCATAATGCATTAGTGGTAGGTACGAATGATGAAGATATGTTACTTGCTCTGTCACGCATTCAAGAAATTCAAGGAGGTTTTGTCATAGTAGCAGATGGTGAGATATTAGCGGAAATGCCATTAACAATTGGGGGCTTAATGACGGATGCACCAGCAGATGAGGCGAAGAAGCAATTAGCAAGTCTGCATAACGCCCTACACGAGCTCAATCCAACACTAGATTTTCATTTTTTATTGACGTTTTCATTTGTCGCATTACCAGTTATCCCTGCTTTAAAGCTAACAGATACAGGGCTATTTGATGTGACAACATTCCAACATATTCCGGTAGAAGCGGAAGTTTAACATTAGAATATCTCAATGAAATTAAAGTGTCCTATTAAATAATTATGCCATTTCGGCAAAACGAGGGGGGATTTCCGTTCCGTCTGAGCGCTTTGTAGCTGACGCTTCGCTTTCGCTACAGAAAACATTTGTAGCTGACGCTTCGCCTTCGCACAGAGCAAAGCATCCTGGGGGCGTCCGATGAGCCGCTTCGCTTACGCTGCAGGGTCTCATTTGTGACGCTGATCCCCAAGGAGTCGCTCAGTCTCCACTCCAATCAACCACATCGCTTACTTATTATGTTCTTTTGACGTGTTAGTCTTATTTATAGTGAAAATAACGAAACTTCACCAAAAGGTAAAATTGTGTAAAAGCGAGTAACCTGGAACAGAAATCACATCAATTTAATGCGCTGTAACATTCACCAAGATTTCCTCGACCATATAAAAACGACCTAAAAGCATAGCCGCTTTCAGGTCGTTTATTATATGGGATAAATACGTGCTTTTAATTTCTTATTTAATATGGATGCTTGCATCAGTGCTTGTTCATCATGAATAATTTCACCAGGTTTGTTTGCTTCACCGATAATATACGAGGAGAAAGGCATCTTTAAAAAGTCAAAAATATATTGGAATTGTTGAATCATTGGTAAACCCTTTATATATGGATCGTCACCACCAACAGCAACAACAATGGCTTCTGTAGTTTGTAGTTTCTCTTTTAGCTGTGGAAACCGCTCATCTCGAATAGCTTGACTCAGTCGATCTACCATGTTCTTCATGATTCCCGACATGCTGTACCAATATATAGGTGTTGCAAAAATAACGAGATCACTTGTTAAAAACGCATGGATAATTTGATCATAATCATCATCTACAAACTGAAAGCCATTGTTATCATGACGTAAATCGTTAATGGGCTCAATCGTTAAATTTTTTAGATCTATTTTTACATGATTTATGCCATCTAAAACATAATCAGTTAGTTGTTCACTATTACTACCGGCTCTAGAGCTTCCAATAAAAGCTGTAATGTTCATAAGAATCCTCCTCTATTCTTCAGGCTATAACAAGTGTAAACTTATATTTATTATCGATAAAGCAGATTCTTTCGATGGAATATATCGAAAAAAACGATTTAGAGGTGGGGAAGATGGATCTTAAACAACTGCAAACGTTCTTAACAGCATCAGAAACGTTAAGTTTTACCCAGACTGCACAGCTACTAGGCTATGCTCAATCGAGTATTACAGCACAAATTAAATCGCTTGAAGAAGAGCTTGATGTAGTCCTTTTTGAGAGGCTTGGAAAACGTATTACCCTTACAGAGGGGGGCAAGCGATTACAACAGTATGCTCAAAAAATGCTAGATTTAAATGTAGATATGAAAAAAGCTGTAGTAAATGAACAAGCACAAGCGGTGTTAAAAATAGGTGCACAGGAAAGTCAATGTGTGTACCGTCTGCCGAGTATTTTACAACAATTTCAGAAAGCACATCCACAAGTAAAAATCATTTTTAAGCCTGTCAATACGACCGAAATCGCCAAAGATTTATTGCAGTCAGGCAAGCTTGATATAGCGTTTATTACAGATGCATATAAGGAAACACCTATGTTACATCGTGAGCGACTTATTCGAGAGCAATTAGTATTTGTCAGTGCATCTACTAATAGCAATGTGGACAGAGAGGTGTTTTCTGTACAGCAACTCTCAAATGAAACGATGCTTTTGACGGAAAGCGGTTGCTCCTACCGCAATCAATTGGAAGTACAGCTTCAGCAGAAAGGTGCGCTACCAATACAAATGATTGAATTTGCAAGTATTGAAGCTATTAAGCAATGTGTGATGGCTGGCTTAGGTATTACATTCTTGCCCAAAATGGTGGTGGAGAAGGAGTTAGAAAACAATCGCTTAAAAGAACTGACTATATCCATGAATTTAGCTGATATTTTTACGGATATCGCTTGGCATAAGGATAAACACATATTTCCATATCTCGCTGATTTTATAGAGATTGCTATGAAGATGTATAAGAAGTTTTAAGAGTTTGTTATACCCTGACTGATGATAAAAGATCTAGGTCACCTAGATAGGACAGCGTTTAAATAATTTACAAAGAGGAAACTACAATTTAGGCTATTCTAAATTTGTGGTTTTTGTCATTTCAATTTAGAGTTAATTTTCCGGTATTTTAAATAGGCTCTCTTTTCTTAAAGATTGTTGCTATCTTGATCGAAGAAGGATCTAACACCTGTATAGGGAGCAACAATAGCAACATAAGGAATTTCCGATACGCGGCAGTTAAAGATGGTTTTTATGTTGCTTGTAAAAGTAATAACGATGACTTGGTGAGTGTATCCTATTATCATTATGATGGTGAAGACATCGAACTTGTTGCTTCTTTAGCATTAAAAGATTTATTAAAATCGATATCGGCAGAGAAGGCACCATTTGAATTAACTGTTCAAGATAAAGAAGTTATACTCACACGCTATGTTGTATTTAAAGGTAAACCTACTGTTGAAAAATATGTTTTTGATCGCATAGATAAAAAATAAAAGGTTTCTGAGAAAACAGAGAGAATCTACAAATCCGTAGAATTCGCTCTGTTTTCGCTTTCTTTAGTACGCTAAATAAAACGCATTGTTATGTAGACGTTATTGAAAGGTAAAGACGTTAGTTTAAAATAAGTATAAAAGTGCGAATGAATATTTTTATCCATTCGCACTTTTTAGTTCTTTTCACTAAGAAAGAGTATTATTGTGATTTATAAAAGTACCTCAAGGGTGTTCCTTTATGAGTTTTCTTCGGGCCTATGAAAAACTTATTGTTTCTTTAAAGTACCAGAAAAATTAGTTCCTTCATCATGCTCTGTGCGACAATCTACCTCGGTAATTTTAAGCGCATTATTAAGGCGCTCAAATTCTACTACACAACGATTGCCGTTTGAGGATTTGTTCATCACGGCCTTAGTGCTAGAAGTAATCGTTGCTGTCCCATCGACACTCCCTGCAGCTGTCCCATCATTGGCAGTAATAAATATATTAAAGCTTTTGCTTGTTGCGTTTGAAATATAGGCATCACGACGATTAAAATCAGTTGTGCCTGTACCCCATTTATAGTAATACGAATAGTTACCATCCCAAGCACTATTAGAAGGTGTTGTCAGCTGCATCGTTTTATCTAGCTGACTTTGCCCATTTTTTGCTCGTGTATTTAAAGAAGCATTACTCGTATTTTCATGTATTGCCTGTGCGTCCTCTGAAATTTCATAAAAATTTCTTTCATCCATACGGTGTAGCATTGTCACGACTTGTGCTCGTGTCATATTGTTAGTTACGCCAAAAAACTTCTGTAAATTGCGGTTTTCATACTGAAAGTTTTGTCCAGTGGAAATGTAATAATCGAGTAAAAATTGTATGGATTGATCTAATCCACTTTTACCATTAGCTAAATGTGTAATTGCCTGTGCCACAACACCGCGCTTCACACTAGCTGCGCGAATATTATTATCGAAATATCCATTTAATGGAACACCGTAGCTCGCAAGACGATTGTAATATTCGTCAGACCCGTTTGCAGCAGGGGTTTGTTTTTTCAACTCATCATACGGTGATTCAAGCTCATAAAAATTAGCTAGTAGTTTTGCGAATTGTTGCTCTGTGATTGTTGCATTGGGCTTAAATGTACCGTCTGGATAGCCATTAACGATATCGTATTCCTCTGCCCACATGATGGCTTCATAGGCATAGTGATCTTCTGGCACATCTTTAAAGCCAGCAGCTTGTACAGTGTATCCAGTTGCCACAACAAGTAGGGGAAGCAATAAAGTGCACACTAATTTTTTCATTAGTCTCAGTCATCCTTTCTTTCTAGTCATGTTAATAGTTTGAAGGATATGGATATAAACTGCAAATTTTTTTAGTTTATAGACTGAAGAAAACTATTCTTTTATGAAAGAAGGAATAAAAAGAGATGTTAAATAGTTTAAATAAATACTTCCAAAAATGGATGCCTATTTTAACACCGTTTAGCTTAGTAATTGGTGTGTTGTTTGAGAACGTAGGGCATCAGCTATTATTTTTAGTGCCGTGGCTGTTCGCTTTTATGACATTTGCAGGTAGTTTAAGCATGAATTTTAAAGGAATAAAAAATCTTAAAAAATACCCAACAGAAATATTAATTGTTATTGCATTTTTACACCTACTCATGCCAATTTGGGCTTATTTTGTATCAAACATGATCTTTCACGATCATCTGCTGACAATTGGTTTTGTTTTAGCAGTCGTTATACCAACAGGGGTAACTAGCTTTATTTGGGTTAGTATTTGTAGGGGGCATCTTGCATTGTGTCTTGCAATTATTTTAATCGATACACTCATTTCGCCCTTTGTCATTCCAGCATTACTTCATATTGTAGTAGGGCAATCAATCGAAATTGATACTGTTGGTCTCATTCTAGATTTACTTTGGATGATTGTTGTGCCTTCTCTTATAGGTGTAGCGTTAAATGAGTTTACTAAAGGTGAAATTGAGCTTACATTAGGAAAGAAATTAGCCCCTTTTTCAAAACTTAGCTTATTTAGTATTGTAATGATTAACAGTAGTGCAATTGCCCCATATATAAAAAATATTAACTTGGAGCTTGTTAGTGTTATTTTGGTCGTATTTCTACTAGCTGTATCAGGATATGCTTTTTGTTTAGTATTAGGGCATATGCTTTGGAAGGATAAAAGCATTGTTACGATGTTCGTTTTTACAGGAGGGATGCGTAATATTGCTGTAGGGGTTGTAATAGCGACTACATACTTTCCCGCAGAAACGGTTATGCCTGTGGTGTTTGGTATGCTATTTCAGCAAGTTCTAGCCTCGTTCTTTAGCCGAGTAATGGAAAAGTATCAGCTGAAATATGCGGAAGGTTTACTATAGGTTAAATGTAAAAATATCCGCGAATGTTCGAGAGGAAGCGAGTATGTAAGAGCTGCTATCCCGACAGTTATTAGAATGCTACATCATTTTTGTGACAATTAATGATGGTGAAGCTGTTACAAAAAGAAGAAAAGACACTAAAAATTTTGCTGCAAGATCATGAAGTGAAAATAAAAAAACATGAGGTTTCCATTATGCTACCTTCAGAATATGATGAAGATAAGCAGTATCCATGTTATTTAAATGTAGGATGGGGGAGATATTTCATATCAGAACTATAAATTTGAGAGTTAACACCAGCCCTTTTTATACAAGAAATTTTAGTGTTTTATGCTTGTCGGAAGTATTTTGAGTACTAATTATGTCACTTAAGAAAGAAGAGTGCATGAATGAAAGAGTTAGATGATGTAAAGCTAACGATTCTTCCGTTAATTATTTTGCTAATTCTTATACTTTTATGGAAACTGACAGAGTCTGTTGGTGCAGGGATGATGGTCATTATTTTCTGGATAGGCTGGCGGCGCCTTGTAAAAAAATTAATATGAATTGAAAACGAGATTTTTCTAATGTTACGTAGTGTTAGTTTTAAGGCTCCTCATAAAATGTTAAATAATGGGTCTGTCGATTAAAAATTGCTAAATAGCTTTATGTAAAAACATAACGTTTATCTACTATCAGACTGTAGCTTTGTAATAAAATTAACGATATCAACCTTGATATAAGGGCAAATTCAAAGAGCCTGTTTTGAAAAAAGATTGATCAAAACATGCTCTTATTTATGTGGCAGATAAAATTCATTATAAAAAAATTTGATTATTTTTGATACCTTTGTTGCGCTGAAGCTTCTGTTAGGAAGTATGTTTAAACTGCACGCAACTTAGTCGTTCATTTAATGTACCTCTTCCATAAGTTTGAATAGCTCTTACATAATTTACTCCAAAAAGTAATTAATATTATTTTAGAGAGTAATTTTTTGTTGCGATATAACGCCGTTTAATTCACAATATGGAGTTTATTTGCTCCTTTGGCAAAAGGAGGTACTGTCGGTTTGGTTGCACGCCCTGGAATGGGGCAGCTCGTAGTTTTAGCAGAATTACTCTATCGTTTTAAAAATGAAGCATATAAAACAATCCTTTTAATGCCTAAAGGTGAACATTAAGGATTAAATGATCTTGTAGAAAATGTAGAAATCATTACAAACACCATTGAAGACACGTATGAGTGTATTGCGAATATTGGTGGAGACAAAGATATTATGTTCGTTGCAGACAGAACCCATGTTATAACAGGAGGTATCCAACAACTGCAGGAGAATCTTCAAGGGATTGGAATTCATTCTGTTACAACTTTCCTCGTTGATTTGACAGGCGAAGTTGTTGATGAAGATTTACCTTATGGACCACTTGAAACTTTTTGGCAATTTGATGCTGATCTTGCTGCAAGGCACCGCTATCCAGCCGTTAATCCTCTTAGTTCAACATCAACTGTTCTCGAAGGAGCACATTTAGATCAGGAACATTTCACAATTCAACAAAAAAGCCTTAAAACTTCTTCGCCGTTATCGGGAACTCCGTTCATTAGTGAATGTTAGTGGGATTGAACGGATTCCGACTTCTAGGTTACAAACATATCAAAGAGGAGAGAAACTTGAAGCCTATCTAACTCAGCCATTTTATACTGCTGAGCCCTTTACAAATAAACCGGGCCAATCTGTCAGCCTTAAAGATACTTTGAATGATGTACAAGAAATTATGAACGGTGCTTTAGATTCTAGAGATGCATCAGAATTAGTGTTTATTGGGAGTCTACAATCCTAGAATAGGGAAAAAGGCCTTTTCTATTGTTTTTAAAGTTTCTTCTTCAACTAATCTAACCTGTATGTTTAAGTACATTTCTTCATAATCTTCAAGTTTATTTTAATATTCAATATTAAATCACCTCTAAGAAAAACTAAAGAGGTGATTTTTATCTAAATTTTTTTGCAAATTTATAATGCTACACGGACATCGTTTGATAATGGAATCAAATGATGTTCTTTATCGCTTTCCTGATATGATCGAAAAGGCGATATTCCATAATTAAAGAACTAAATATATTCAAGACATACATATAATGAAAATATTTAAAATGACTATGTACTAATATTTGTAATTTTGTTACGATTTATTAATTAATGATACAACAAGGAGATATAGCATGTGGCGTAATCGGAATGTATGGATAATTTTATTAGGTGAATTTGTTGTAGGTCTTGGCTTGTGGGCTGGGATTATAGGAAATCTTGCTTTTATGCAAGAAGTCGTACCCTCTGACTTTCGCAAATCATTAATTATTTCTAGCGGTATATTGGCGGGTTTAGTAGTAGGTCCGTTGGCAGGGCGTATTATTGACAGGTCAATGAAGAAAACAGTTGTACAGTGGGCTAGTGTAGGACGAATTATAAGTGTTTTGTTTATGTTTATGGCACTTTATACAAATTCGGTTATTTGGATGATTCTTTTTTTAATTACGTTGCAAATAGCAGCCGCCTTTTATATGCCAGCTTTACAATCTATTATTCCAATGATTGTAAAGGATAAGGATTTAATTACAATAAATGCTTGGCAAATGAATGCACGAACGATTTCAAGGATTATTGGTACTGCTGCAGCGGGATTCATGTTAAGTTTCTTTGAGCTGAAATGGTTGTACATCATTTCATTTATTGTCTATATGTTGATGTTTGTTATTACAAACTTCCTACAATTAGATGAAACGGCAAATCAATCGTTAACATCTAAGGAAAAGGGAGACTTTAAAGAAGTGTTACCGATGGTGAAGGAGCACCCGGTTGTTTTAATGACACTTGTCTTAATGTTAATTCCAACATTATTTTTAGGCTCCTTTAATTTAGTTATTATGAAAATTTCTGAGATTCACCATTCAACGACAATATCAGGATTATTATATACAGTTGAGGGCATAGGCTTCATGCTAGGAGCAGCAACTTTGAAATTATTTACGGAGCGGGTGAATATTGGTACACTACTCTTTACATTAGCATTTATTATCGGTTCGATGGAGCTAATGCTACTATTATCGGATATTAAATTCTTTGCGTTAGCAACTTTTGGCGTTTTTGGTTTTTCAGTAGGCTGTTTTTTCCCGACGACAATGGTGATTTTTCAAAAGCAAGTGCCAAAAGATTTTCATGGGCGATTTTTCTCATTCCGTAATATGATTGATTCTGTCATCTTTCAGTTCGTCTTATTGTCAACAGGCATGATGCTAGATTTAGTTGGTCTAAGTGGATTGGGACTTGTTTTTGGTACTATTAGTCTAAGTTTAACCATCACTTTTTTACTCTTTTCAAAGAAAAAGAGTGTTGTTATGCATGCTCATTAAAAATATACAAAAAAAGAACTGTCAAATCTGTAAAATGCTTTGGCAGTTCTTATAGCTTAATTAAGTCTACATTTTTATTGATATTCCGAACGGGAAAGCCCAATCCTTTAAGTGAGGGGAAGCGTGTGGTCTGATAGGGAATGCCGCTAAAACCAAAAAGGTTTGTGGTGCTTCGAGTATCCGGAAAGTCCACTCTTTTTTGATGTATGTTGCAGTTTATAAAAAAACTGATACATTGTGTATATGAACGAATATAGACGAGACCGTACCATTAATTAACGTCATTTCGTTTTTTGTCCCCGGTACAGAAGAAAGGTTTTTCTTCGTGCAGATGTAGAGGAAAGTAGAAGGAAGGTGTTGAAACATGCTTGGAAAAGCACAGGAAACAATGGATACATATATTGATTCACCCGAAAAACTAAAGAACTTATATAAGCGAGTGTTAATCGTTGTTAGTCTCTCACAAATTTTTGGTGGGGCGGGGCTTGCAGCAGGTATTACAGTAGGGGCTCTTTTAGCTCAACAAATGCTTGGAACAGATGCCTATGCAGGAGTACCCTCCGCTTTATTTACTTTAGGGTCGGCGGGTGCAGCTTTAATTATAGGAAAACTATCACAACGTTATGGACGTCGTACAGGTTTATCAACCGGCTTTTTTGTCGGTGGGCTTGGTGCAATTGGTGTAGTAATTGCTGCTTTGATGAATAGTGTGATTTTATTATTCGCTTCTCTACTAATCTATGGTGCAGGGACAGCGACAAATTTACAGGCTCGATATGCTGGTACAGACTTAGCTAATGAAAAGCAACGGGCTACTGCTATCAGCACGACAATGCTAATGACGACTTTCGGCGCTGTTTTAGGTCCGAATTTAGTAGAAAGTATGGGTAGATTTGCACTTTTAATGGGGGTTCCTCCCCTTGCGGGACCGTTTATATTATCATCTATAGCTTTTATATTGGCTGGGTTAGTACTTTTTATTTTGTTGCGTCCTGATCCATTAGAAATTGCACCAATGATAGAAGCACACAAACAAGAACTGGAACTTAGAAATAAGGCGGAATCCTTTCATAAAACAATCAACAAAAGAGGTCTTGCAGTCGGTGCAACGGTTATGGTACTTACTCAAATTGTCATGGTTGCTATCATGACGATGACACCAGTACATATGAAACATCATGGTCATGGCTTATCGGAGGTTGGAATTGTTATAGGATTTCATGTAGGTTCCATGTATCTTCCGTCGCTCGTAACAGGCGTTCTTGTTGATAAAATTGGACGAACAGCCATGAGTATAGCTTCGGGAGTGACGTTGTTATGTGCAGGTTTATTAGCAGCATTCGCACCGAGTGATTCTATGGTTCTATTAATCGTAGCTCTTTCTTTACTTGGATTAGGCTGGAACTTTGGCTTAATTAGTGGTACTGCTCAAATAGTCGATTCGACTGAGCCATCCACTCGAGCAAAAACACAAGGGAAAATTGATGTTTTAGTTGCACTAGCAGGGGCTTCTGGTGGTGCTCTCTCAGGCATGGTAGTAGCTAATGCAAGCTATGCAACATTATCTTTAACTGGAGGCCTATTATCTTTAATCCTTATTCCAGTTGTCATTTGGTCAAAAAAAGCTTGAAATAAATTATATGATACTAAAAATGGTTACTAAAATAGTTTCAAAGTAACCAATGCAATCTTTCTTTAAACATGCAGTGAAATCAAGAATATAGAGTGAATTTAAATAAAACTTTATTAAAAAACAACTTAATTTAAGGTTCTTTTGTTGACATTCGGTACTCCGAAATGTAAATCAAAAGAACCTTGTCCTCTTATTAAAAATAAATAACTATGTAATTAGCTATTTGTTTTATCATTTGCTTCTGTTTGATTAGATTCCTTAATCACCTCATTAAAGGATGCTTTAATTTCCTCGATTGTATATCCCGCTTCGAGTAATTCATTAGTTACTTGTTCTAATTTGTTCATTCCTTGATAATTTTTAAATCTAATTCCTCGTTATAAAATGGTATTCATCGACAAAAATTAAAAGTAGTTGTTCAAGCATGACTACAAATATTAAGACGTAGATTCTCACACAAACTACAATAACAAACATCGAAGGAAGAAATATAACAAACTTTTTTCTTTTGATAACCATGAGAAATATATCTATATCATTACATCGTTATTTTATTAATGGAACAGTTTGATAAAAGATGCATAGTGTTTTACCGTGGAAACGATTTTAGTCTGTTTAATTAATTCATATAGTTCTTACACTTCTTTTATTTTTTTCGCCATTTTAAACAAGGATAGTATGGATGAAGGATTATCGTAAAGCTGATAATGGTTTCCTCTAAGAAGTATCTTTTTTGTTTCAGCGGCTATTACTACAAATTTGTGCCATTCTTCTTTTTCATTTTGGTGAAAAGAACCCATAAAACCTTGGCGTTTTAGGACGGATATGAGGCGAGTTTAGTACATTATGGTTTACTATTTTTTCAACCTTGAAGAATTAGTTAACCTAAAAATGTTTTTTATAAAAGATTTACTTTTATATCTAGATATTCTAAAGAGTACTCACTTGATTACTATGTATTGAAGAAGTAGAAAGGATTATATGTAAACTGTGGTTAAAAATATTTTGACCAATTTGAAAATGCTTAAACCGTTGATATATCAACATTTATAGAGGAATGTTGATTTTTGCGTCAATAAGAATTGACTTTTATTCTCGTTGTAACTATAATAGTTACAACAGGGTGTAATAACGATTGTTACAGGTGGAAGAGCACTGTATATTCAAGCACGTGGTGCTTTCTACTCCTGAAGTCAAGCTGCAAAAATAGAAATGGGGCTCGAAATCTTTAAGTAATGATGAAATTTTTAGGTGTCCCTTCTTTTGAGCAATAGATGTTGAAGGCATAATAATGTGCCTGAAAAAGCACAATAGATTACAAAAGATGCAATTCAACGAGCTTAGCTGATAAGTAGCAGCGGGATTGGTTAATAATAAAAAATAAAGGTAGGCGTTTTTAATGGAGACAAAACAAGATACCCTAATATATGTATGGGATGCATATTGTGGATGGTGCTATGGATTTTCAGAAAGTATTAGAGGTTTTTACAAAAATCACCCTGAAATGCCGTTAACTGTTTTATCCGGAGGATTATTTTTAGATAATCTACCAATAAAAAAATTCTCATATATATCAGAAGGTAATAAAAGAATTAATCAACTTACTGGTGCAGAATTTGGTCCTTCATATCAGGCTTTGTTGTCAGAAGGTACTTTTACTATGAATTCAATAGATGCTGCAATTGGCTTTTCAGCTTTACGTTCATTAGCACCGAACCGTTTGTTAGAATTTACTTCAGCTATGCAAAGTGCGTTTTATTATGATGGGAAAAGTCTGAGCGATCCTGAAACATATCGTAAGATAGCTATTGATCATCATTTGGATCCTGAACAAGTGCTAGAGCGGCTAAAATCCGAAGAAACTATACTAGAAGTTCAAAATGATTTCAATAAGGTTCAACAACTTGGTATAACTAGTTATCCTTCTTTACTTCTACACAAGGATAATCAATTAATTCCAATTGGTGGCGGAGTAATGACGTCGGATAAAATTGAAGAGCGTTTTAAAAATTTGTATTAAAGAGGGTTCAATTTTAAGTTTCTATAGTTAAATACACATACTTTCTCACAAAGAAGAGAAAAAATGTAATGATTTTATGGAAGTAAGGGTATTTATAACTCATTTGCAACTAATAAAACTACATTGCTAATAACTTCACCAAAAAGGGGATAAAATTCTATGATTAAAACAATCGATATAAATCAAAATGATGTGAAATTGACGATATTTAGTTCTGAAGAAAAAAGTTTTATGGTGACTGCAACCTTAGTTGAAAAGGCAGGACATGCATTCTTAATAAATACGAAATTTACGCAATCCGATTCGAAAGAAATTGTTGATTATTTGAAAAAAAATAACTTATCATTAGATAAAATTTTTATTATTCATGGAGATCCTGACTACTACTTTGGATTAGAAAGTATTAAAGCAGCGTATCCAGAAGCCATTGCGTATGCCACAGAATCTACTGTTGAACATATTGTTCATTCTGTCTTAGGGAAATTAAAAGTTTGGAAAGATGCACTTGGAGAAAACGCACCAAGTAATGTTGTATTGCCTCAAGTGTTAGCAGAAAAAACTATTGACTTTCAAGGTTTAACATTTGAACTTGTAGGCTTAGATAATTACCGAACAAGCTTATTTAACAAGGAATTAAAATTATTGATTGGTGGCATTGATATATTCAATGAAATTCATGTTTTCTTAGCAGATACTAGCGAAAAAGAAGCAATGGAATCTTGGATTGAGAACTTGAAAGTGTTACAAGGGTTAAATGCTAACATAATCGTACCAAGCCATGGTTCAATTGAAAAATCTTTAGATAATCAAGCACTTATTGCCACTATCAATTATCTAAAAACTGCAATTAAATCTTCTGAAGTAAGTAAAACTTCTACGGATTTTGTTGCAAAGCTTGAAGCAGCATATCCAGGCTATGCAAATAAAGGCGTATTAGCATTAAGTGCTAAAGTTGTAACGAAAGAAATTCCTTGGGGGTAATGTTATGAATAAATATCAAAAATTATTACATGAAACATATGTATTAACGGGTGAAGGCAAATTGGATGCCTTCAAAACGTATTTAAGTGATAATGTATCTTGGACAGAAGCTGCTGGATTTCCTTATGCGGGTACTTATGTAGGTCCAAATGACGTAGTGAAAAACGTACATGAACGCCTTGGAACCGAATGGGATGGCTATTCTGCAAAAGATGAAATCTATGCGTTTAATAATCACACGGTTATCGTCTACGGAAAATATAGTGGGACGTATAAAGCAACAGGAAAATCATTTATAGCAGACTTTTGCCATCTATATGAATTTGATGAGGATGATAAGGTTAAAAAATTTATTCAAATCGTGGACAGCGCAACTGTCAATAATGCATTAAATTCAAATTAGTTGTTTGTAACTTTACTTGGGGGTAGCGTCAGGATCATCTCATTTTCCTGACGCTACCCTGTTTTTAATCAATATCCAATATTATCACTTATCAGCTTTGCAATATTCTCACCTATTTTAGAAGAGCTCATTTTCCGTAGTTTTATACTTTACTTCCTCTCCGAACGCTTTCCATTTTGGATTGCAGCCATTTTAACTAGCTTCTTTTTCGGAATTGCTCATTCATACTCACTTGGAGTAATGGTATTTACATTCTCTATGGGACTATTAATGGCGATTTTATGTAAAAAAACAAACTCTATTATTCCAGCTATGTTATTTCATATTATGAATAATATGTCGGCTTCTTTATTTTAAGAAGGGGTTGTCCCAAAGTCGATGAAACGACTTTTGGGACAGCCTTATTCTTTTATTTGTGTTTTAACCTCTTTGAGTCTATTTAGAGCATGAGGTGTTTTATAGTGGTAAATATCGGTACAAGAATAATTAATAAGAAAAAAGCTAAGCCTGTATCATCCATACCCAGAGATGTTACATTTGCACGGAAATCAAAAATGTTTAAGTGGCTTCTATATTGCATATACATTGCCGGTTTTCTCTACATAAGTTGCTATTCCTTGGATTCAAAATTGAAAAATAAGTAAATTCTCGGGTAATATCCTAGCAAGCTGACCCACGCATAAAATCAATCAAAGAAACTCGATTTATTCCAATCTACTATAACTCTCTTATTCAGTTTTTAAGATTTTGTTAAGGAGCCCATTATTTTACTATAAGGATATGCCAATATACTTATACTATATTGAATGAAAATCTATCATTCATTCAATGTAGTACTGATGTGACTCCCATTAAAACACTCAAGGAGGTAAAACAGTTGAAGAACTGGGTTAAAAAATCAATTGCTATAGTAGCTACTGCTGCACTAATGGTTCCTACTACTTCTGCCTTTGCTGAAGCACCACAAAAAACAGCGAAGAACCAAGAATTAGTGAAGCTAGCTAGCAATAAGGAACAAACATTGAAAAATCAAAAGGATTGGATTAGTAAGGATACCATTATCGTCAAACATTCAGGTCTTGATAAGAATGTACATAAAAACATTGGCTCAAAAGTGATCCGATCGATTCCTTCATTAGGATACGATGTTATCAAACTAAACAAAGGAACAACTTTAGAAAAAGCGGTTTCATATTATGCCAAGCAAAAAGGAGTTAAAAGTGTATCCCCAAGCTACGTGTATCATTCCTTTAACACAGGAGAAGATCCAAAGAAAAAGGATATGTATCATTTGAACCTACTTCAAATTGATAAGGCTCTAGAATTAGCAGGCAATCACGAGGTAAAAGTAGCCGTTATCGATGGTGGTGTGGATTTTAAACATCCGGATCTAAAATCTCAAGTGCTTCCACCATATAATGCTGCAGCACCTGCCAATACATCTTATCCTGATGGCCATGGAACACACGTAGCAGGAATTATTGGCGCGGCAAAAGATAATGGCATTGGGGGACATGGGATTAATCCGGATGCTAAGATTATTCCGATTGATGTATTTAATGGAAAAGAAGAAGCCTTTGATTTCAATATTGCACAAGGAATCCTTTACGCTATTGAGCAAGGTGCTGATGTTATTAACATGAGCGTTGGCGGCTATGGAGATAATTCACTACTGAAGGATGCCGTTCAGAAAGCCATTGATAAAGGAATTACTATTGTTGCAGCGGCTGGAAATGAATCGACAGATGATTACTCCTTTCCTGCTTCTTACGAAGGCGTTATTGGCGTAGGTTCTACGAATGATAGAAATGAACTGTCCTACTATTCAAACTATGGCCCGTCAGTTGACGTAGTAGCTCCAGGGGAAGATATATACAGTACATTTTATGATAAGAAAAAAGGATCATCCTTTAAAGTAGATAGTGGGACATCTATGGCATCTCCTGTAGTTGCAGGTATAGCGTCTCTACTAAAATCAAAATATCCAAATTTAAAACCTCATGAAATAGAAGCAATTCTTGAAATGACTGCAAAGGATTTAGGTAAGAAGGGCTATGATCTTACATTTGGACATGGGATTGTCGATCCTGTAAAAGCATTGCAATTCGACTTGAAAAATTTACCTAAACAGTATTCTGAAACAAAAGGAGAGCGTATGAAAAACGCAAAAGTCCTTAAAAAGAATATATTGAATACGGAAAAAGGTGAATTCAAGCAGCCGGACGAAAAGAAATGGTACAAGGTAGATCTAGAAGCAAATGAATATGCTCAACTGACATTAAAAGGTGCAAATAAATACGATTATGCATTTGATTTGTACTTCTACTCTGAAGGTCACAACGGAGAAGTAGAACCTATCAACGTGAACGATGTCCGCGTAGGTAAGCAAGAAGGATACCTATATAAAGCAGATCAAAAGGGAATCCTTCTTATTGGAGTTAAAGATTATAATGGCGGCTATAACACAAATGGCGATTCTAACTACGTCTTCACAGCTCAAACGATTAAAAAATTGCCAATTGATTCACTAGATATGGAGCATATGGAGAAGATTCAAAAATTCCCATTTAGTACAGCGGGGAAAAACTATACCCTACTTTCTGAAGATCATCAAGGAGACCAAGATTATTTTACATTTACAGTAAATAAACCAACGACACTGAAATTTGATTTATCTGATATTCCAGGTGTTACAGCGTCTTTGGAACTGTATCTAATAGAGGACTTAGGTAAAGCAAAACCAATCCAAGCATCCTACGGAACTGATAAAGGCAACGGAGTAAGCCTTGTTGTCGATGCGATTCCTGATGAGAAGTATGTAATAAGCGTAACTAATAGAAACCCGTTACTTAGCGGCGTTGAAACTAAAGAAACTATAAGTGAATCAATCATTCCTTACACATTAACAAGTGAAATCGTTACCATTCCTAAAGATGAAGATGGGCTTCCATTAAAGTTCATGCCTCAAGATGGCTCTGGAAATCCAGAAGACGTAGATTTAATTATGAAGAATGCGATACGTTTTGATATTGGTCAAAATCAAAAAGCATACTTCCAAACAGAATTTGATGAAGATTACCACTTATTAACAGCTAAAGAAGATGCCTTATATGGTTTCCAATTAAAAAAAGGTATGAATCAAGTACTAGATAGTACTATATATGAATATGATGAGAAAAAAAATGAATTAATTCCAGTTACTTCATTAACATCAACAAACAATGAAAATGATACAAAGACAGTTGCACTGAAAAAGGGCAAAAGCTATGTTGTAAAAGTAGCCAATCTTGGTGAGCGTTCTTCTGACCCATATACACTTAAAACTAGTAAAGTAGCAGCTATTCCCGAAGCCTATAATAGAGATAATAAAGAAGCACTTCAAATGATTCAACCTGGTATCAGTTATAAAAATCATCTCATTTATCATGATGATATGGATGGCTATTATTATAAACATCAGGGTAAAGATGAAGTCATGAGTCTTCAAGTTTCTTCCGTACCATTCACAAATGAAGAGCTAGATAAATTACCTAAAGAGCTTCAAAAGGACTTGGAACTTTTTGGCTCCCTTTCAGGCTTTCTTTATGAAGATACAAACGGTAATATGGTACTTGATGGGAAAGAAAAGGATACATTAATTCCATTTGGACAAGGTGAAAACAACTTAGATACCTCTTTTAAAGCTAAAAAGGATCACGGTTATATTATTGCTGTTGAGGAAGCACTTGGACAAGTATCAACTCAACCATATACTTTAACTTTGTTTGATCATAAAAGAGTAGATGAAGATGCAGATTCTAAGTTAGTTAACGGTATACCGACAAAGTCAACTATACTTACGGAAAAAGACAATAAATGGGTTGCTACTCAATATTTAAATGCAGGTGTTCCATTTGGTGATAAGGACTATTTTGAATTTCACAATGACCGCAAGCGCGATGTGTTCTTCTCTATCCAAACAGAAAAAGCACTAGATGGTGTTATTCGTATTATTGATACAAAAGGAAAAACAGTAGAGACTTTAGATCTTCACGGAGCTGGTGATGCTGAAGTAGGTACAGTCCAACTTGATGAAGGAACATACTATATTGAAGTAAGTGAATCTTACGGTAGAGCTAGTACACAACCCTATACACTTGAATTAATATAAGATTAGCATAAAAGATAGTGTAATAGAGACACTATTTTAGTCCCCTAGATGATGAAAAATCTAGGGGACTTCTTTTATATTCGAAATCAAAAATTTTTTGTACATGAATAATAAAAATTTGAAAAATAAAATTGCTAAATTGAAGCGGAGATATTAAGTAACAATAAAGTTGGTTAACTTCTTTCAGCAAATATTTTTTATATCGAAAGTGTAGAGGCCGGAACAGAGGTTTCCCACCTCTATAGGTGGTGAGATGAATACGGTTTTAAGTTACTTTAAAGCGGGTGTCACGGAATTATGAGAGGCATAATTGAAGAATAAAGTTAAGTTCTTTAACAATTGCCTAGCTTTTGTATCAAATTCTCATCAAGAAATGAACAAGACGTTTTTAAACAGTCCTCCTTTCCTTGCGAAACCTCTACTGGTTTATCGTATGGCACTTAACTTATTTTTGTAATTGACAACAGTATAATTTAATACATATTAAAGCAATATAGATTAACAAAATTAATTTTAAAATTGATTTTATTGTTAGATAGTGTTGTTTGAACTGTATATCCTAATTGTTGCAGCAAGGCATTTAACTGTTGGAAGTCCGAGTCTTATACCCGAAAAGTTCTTGTCACCAGAACTTTCTCCAACACGAAAAGATTGCTATATTTTAAATTTTCTGTAAGCGTGGTATCCAATTACACTCTTCACAGTTAATCTAAGACTTTTTTTGATGATAATTTAATGAATTATAGCAATTTTAATTTTTGAGCATGCGCAAAGCTAGAGAAAATTAGTAATGACGCATGTTTTTTAACAGATATGTCCCGGTCTTTGCGATTTTAGACTATGATGGATTGCTGCTTAATGTTTATAAAGAATATAAAGACGAACGCGGTGACAGTGTAGTAGAACGAGTGTGGCTACCTAAAATCCCCCTAAGTTATGCAGATAATGAAGGAAATATTATTAATTTTACGGTTGATGATGACCTGGAAGTGTATGATGCGGAGTTAAAGGAGTGGTACCTCGGGAAAAGAGCAGAATTAGCTGAGGATCCTGAGATTACGATACCGCTTCTGGAAAATGAAAAAGAATTTGAGCAAAAAAGACGACAAACAATCGTTAGTATTGTTCAAGAAAACCTTGCTTTTTACATTAATGAGCATAATGTTTATACGAAAGCGCTTGATGTAACATATAAGTTTGCCTTACCGCGGATACCGAAAGAAGATTGGTATAACACGGTTGATGATATCTCCATTTTTGCATTTATACAGGGCTATCCATACAAAGTTGATACTACTGCTTATAATGAGTACGCCTTTGTAGGTACACGATTACATTATCAAAATCCTATATATGCGGGTGTAGTAGATAATGAACGCCGTTTCTGGTCTAAATCTTGTAATTACAACTACAAAGTAAATGAAATTTATTCAACTAAAAAACAGGCAGCAGCAGCTGGATATTGCGAGATGTCGTGTTTAAACTCGAACTAGAGTTGATAATTTGTGAGATTTGGATTAATATAATAAATTTAGATTATTCAAATACAACATAACTTTTATGATGCAAACGGAAGCACCGAGACATCGTCTATAAGACATGGCTCGGTGTATTTTTTTTTCAGAAAAAAGTTAGAAATTAAACTGATATTTTGTTGGAGGAGTGGGAAAGATGATAAATAAATTACTATCACTTATTAAATCTAACGCTAAGCAACATTAGTATCGCAGCGAAACAAGCCTTGAAAATCTTGGGAGCTGTAATAGATGACCCATTTATAATAAGGTAAAGAAAGTCCCGAAACATGGTTTAAAGAAACATGCTTCGGGGTTTATTCTGACTAAATGAGAATTAAACTCACTTTTTTATTCCAACTAATTTTAATAGAGAGCGCAATCACTATTGGATGTATTCTATTTTTCTCAGATTGATAGAAAAACACACTTACTAAAGAGGCATTCTTTGAACTTAAAAAGCATGCCGGCATCCCTATGACGAAAGAAGAGCTTAACAGTGGCTCAGTTTTTGCTTAACAAATACAAGGGGCTTTTGTATAAAAGGATTAAATAAGCAACATGATGTTCAAACGAATTCATCTTCCAGGACTAAATAATGTCCCAAAATAATTTCAATCAAGCTAAACCTGAATGTAACAATATCTTTACAGGACGATATGAGGTATAAGGTAAATGTTTTGTTACAATCACTACTAATTTGTTATTAAAATTTTTACACACAAATCGTCCACATAAGATAAATTTGAAAATATTTATCATTTATTTGTTAAAAAAAATAGAGTTTTTATGGATACTAATTACCTTTTTAGAGTATTTAACCCAAACATCTATACCCTTATATAATATTATGGTATAATTTTGAAGAAAAGGAGATGAATACATTTTGAAGAAATTTGTAACTATTTTTTCTTTGGCAATTCTTATTTTTTCAGTGTCTGGGTTTACTAATTTGGGAGTAGCAAATGCTAATTGGGATTTGTTTCAGGTACAAATAAAGAATGGTGCTCAAAACCATTGCAGTAGTTCAGGTGTTGCATTTTACGGTATCGGAACTGATATCGAAACTGAAGACTATGATACATATGAGAATTATGAATATGTAATAATTGAAGATGAAAATACTTATAACAATAATGAAGAAAAAAACAAAACGGAAAATTCTGATATACAAGCATTGTCTACTTCTACTTATGCGGATCAAAGTGCTAAATCTAAACTAGGCTCTAAAATCGTATTGCCCACTAAATATGGATCCGACCATTATGGTTACTGTCATATTTTTAAACTTCATATGGAAAAATCAAACGGAGATTTTGATAGAACAGTTAAAATTGGTGGTGTACCAAAAAGCCAATTTCAATATGCTTGGTACCCTGGAGGTACTAAGGACATAATCATGGATGTTATAAATGGTACAAAAGAACTTAGATGTACTGGAAATACATGTACTAAACAAGCTAAATCTTCCTCATCAAACGGCCAGATTGTAAGAGTAGTTTTAGAAAAAGGATCAGCTTTTCAATCTCAAAATTATTCGAACTATGATTGGGTAGTTAAATCTGCTTATCCTGTATTTGATTAGTCAATAATTTATATTAACCCTTCACCATCCGTTGTGGTAAATTGGTGAAGGGTTATTTCATTTGTAGAATGTTTTACGTTTGGTAGTATTCTTGTTTGCAATCTAACTTATGTTTATTTATTTTTTTCATAAGTACTGTTCTAACGACCAAGGAACGTTATTTTTATTAGAACTAGTCGGTTCATCAAAAAGTTTTGTATTACCACAATGATGACAAATTAATAAATAACGAACATGCAAAACACCAATACCAGGTTGTTCAACATTCAAATACACACTATAAGGTATAAATATGTCATGTGTACAAAATTGACAAATTATAATTTCGTTAAACATCTTTAGCCGACTTTTCTTCGGAAAAAAAAGATAACTCATGCTTCACTCACTTCCGTATATTCAATAATTGATATGTGTACCCCGTTTGCATGATCATATCGACTTTTTTCTTGAAACATACGTGTCTCACCACATATTGTACAATTAAAAGACTGTAAAATAAGCTTTTCCTTTTTCTCATTAAACGACAATTCTTCGATTTCCAGGTATACTTCTCGATGTTTAAATTTGTCATTCTGACAAGCAGGACATATAAGCTGCTTGTTACGAATTTTTATTTTATAGGTTCCTCTTCTTCTAACCATTTCTTCACCTCAATAGTAAAATAACAGATATAGTCTCTGAATTCTCTCCCTGTTAATAATTTTAAAACACTATACCTCTTACCGATGTTTTTTGGTCAGAGGTTATAATGTGGTAATATTATTTAATTTTACCAATATTTATTTATTGAATCAAACTATATATGGGGTTCCGTCAGATCAGGTTTATGCGGATTTGCAACGTTAAGCAAAGACATGTCCCCCCAAACTACGCTTTGGGGGCTTTTTAAAGGGAAGTGAAATTGACTCTGTTATGTCCCATTGTGATTGCCTCATTAGCTGTTGAATATCTTTAATATAACGATTCCTCCGTTTGAATGTTGGTGTGGTAACTACATTCTACACGAGGTCGTTTTGGGCTTCCTTTATATTGACTTCTGGGTGTTGCACTTAATATTACAATCCGTCCTTTAAATATAATAATAATTGTATTCAGTAGGGTTATATGATAAATTAGAAATAATTAAGTAATAGTCAATGTTGCTTAAAGAAACTAATTTTCTGCTACAAATTAATTATATAATGACGGGAACACCCCGCTTCTTTTATGACTTAACCAATAATTTGGTTAATTTGGTCATATTTGAAGCGGTGTTTTTTATTGTCAAAAAATGGAGGGGAAGACAAATGCAAGCTATTGTGAATTTAGAAAAGCAGTTGTATCAAAATGAAGAAAAAACACCTCTTGCACTCGCTACATTTCCAATGAATACAAGTGTCTTTAAAAAAGCAGGGGGCGAGTTAATTAGGATACCCAATGAATGGATCTTACGAAATACCACACATGAAATTGTATCTATTGTGGACGGGATAGCTGAGCTGGCAGATGGTAGGTTTGTTAAGGATATTTATCATAATAAGCCAAAGATTTGCTTCGGGAAAATTGAGGTTACCAACTCAAAAGTTCCGGTATATTCACGCAATGGTATTTTCTTGCGTTATCTCACAAAGGGGCAAGTCTTAAATGTGATTTCAACATTTAAAATAAATTCGAATTTGTTCTTTGGGATTAATGATCGTGAAATTATTAGTAGCGTAGAGTATGGAATTAAGTATGTACCTGTCAATTAAATCTTTTGAATCTACAGTAGGAGTGAAATAATATTGTCTCAAAAAAAAGGGTAATAGAAAAAATCAGTCTCGTTTTAAAAAATATGTGAAACCTTCAGGCAAAACATTCATGGCTCTAGCAATTGCTAACGCAGCTGTAGCCGGTACAGCTGGAGTTCAAAGTGCCGAAGCAAGCACTTAAGATAGACCGTTTAAAGTAACACTACCAACCGTCGGTCAACATCTAAACGAGCCGGGGTATGGGAATCGCGATTTTGCTAAATATTACAAAGATAAGCAAATTAAATTCCCGTTTGACGTTTATACGGAAACAAAGAAGGATTCTATCCTAAAAATACATGGATATCAGTACCAATTGATATGGAGACTGTAACATTCTTTTTACCTGTATGGACACCAGAAGGAGGGTACACGATTGATTATCGTGCTATCGCAATCAATGCACCTGATGGACATGTTAGTAGCAATAACCTACTGAGCAGGAAGCCAATTTAAACCTTAATTTCCGCACTCCAGATGGAATGATGGATAATCATATTGCTACTGACAAAATTGCAATTGATGTAATTGGACGTTTATACGATTTCCATGTAACTGATATAGTAGATTACAATTGGCAAAATGTATTTAGACAAGGTGATTTATTTCCGTCTACAGGAAATAGCTATTGGGTAGGGAAAAATGGAATAGATGGGGCTCTAAGAGGAAATGAACTTCCATATACACTTCCTGTACACCATAATAGCCATCCTAATGGTTATGCAAATGTAGCAACTAAAACGGGCTATACTTTCCGTTTCGATATGAAAACGAAAGGTAATATGTTTGGCCAATCAGATGCCATTCGGATTAAGCCAACATTCTATTTCGTAAACAAAGATGGGAAAAATAGACGACCAGTTGATTTGTATTATCATAATGACGAAAATTACTTTGTAAGAATTGGCTCTGAAAAGGATAAAGTATACCGTTCTGTAGTCTTGAATGAAAAACTCCGTAATGTCCCACAAAAGCAGTTAATAGATAATGCAAATTACTATTACCGTCATGCAGATACTGAGGGGTATCAGGAGGAAGCTAGTAAATTCCAAGAAACATCATTTATGCGTTTGTATATACGTAAATGGTCAAAAGAACCTATTCGTACTGGGCCGTATAGTTGGCAAATGTTGAACTCTAAACTACGAACATTTATGGGACCAGGTGAAGATGCAGTACCCGACAATACGATGGTACCTAAAAAGGACATCGTGGCTCGTGAGCAAACATGGTATGGCGAATATAGTTTACCTTCCAAGACTTATGTTGTAGAGAAAGATGCAAAAATTGCTGAAGGGGCTGTAGTAGGACGTATAAATGAGAACAATAGAATGTTTTTAAAAGACGGTTACATCATTGTTAATTTCGATATTGAATCAATTAGAGACGGTGATGTACAAAATCCATATTTACAATATATCCATGGTAAAGTGATGAACCAATGGAGTGATATGGAAGGATTTTCACATAGTTTCCAAGATACTTATGGTTATACATTTAACTTACAAGATGGAGATGTAATTTTCTATCATGGTGATCAGAGTAGTAACAATGATTTTGCTCCAAGCGTAACTCACTAATCACTAAGTAAACCCCCTACGAATATAACATTTTCTGAGTGCTTTTTAACTATTTTGTCGGTTATAATGTGAAAGCACGAAACAGGATTTAAGATTCATAACTAAATATTCTTGAATTAATCGTGAGATTTAGTCACATAGAGGAGGAACTAACAATGTTTTTAAAAAAGGAACAGAACACATCAATTGGTAATCTAATTAAATTGAGTGAGGTTCAATTGCAATTGGCTAAACAGGGTCAATTTGATTATGAGTATACATTAGCCTCAACAAATGAAGAATTACAACAGTTAGTACATAATTTAAATCAAGTAAATAGGCTTCAGCAAGAATCTGAAGAGCAATTGCAGAAAAAATTGGATAATGTATTGAAAAGTAATGAAATGGGCCTTTGGGAACTACAAGTGTTGAACGGACGCTTGGATGATCCAAACAATATATTTACAGTTTCGACAGAAGTAAAAGAGTTCTTAGGATTTGATAGTTATGCTATTAAAGACAGTTTTCAAGATTTTCTGAAGTTAATTGCATTGGCGCATCGTTCTGATTTTAAAGAGATGTTAGAGGAGAGTTTAGCGACACAAACGCCATTTAATATGGAACATTTGTTATGCATTCGTGATGGGCAAGAGTGTTGGATACGGACTACAGGAACAGTTTCTCTTCTTCTAGGTGATCAGTATAAAATAACAGGAACGATGATGAATATTCATGACAAAAAAATAAAAGTGGAAAAATTACAGGGCTATGTAACACGTTATGATTTAATTAATAAAGCTCTAATAGAAGCGCCATGGGATATGATTGTAGATCAAGGCGATCCATTAAATCCACAGAATTCCTTTTGGTGGAGTGAACAATTTCGAAGAACATTAGGCTTCAAGAATGAGCACGATTTTCCGAATATCATGAGCTCTTGGAGTGATCGCTTGCATCCAGATGACAAGCAGTTTGCATTAGAGTCATTTAGTGCACATTTATTAGACTTTTCCGGGAGAACGCCATTTAAAGTAGATTATCGCCTTCAGTTAAAATCAGGTGAATATCGCTGGTTTCATGCAAGCGGTACAACACTTCGTGATAGGGAGGGAGCTCCTTTGCGAGTGGCAGGAACGATTCGAGATATTACACATGAAAAAATGAAAGAGCAAAATGTGCAAGAAACGATGACACGTATGGAGGAGTTATCAGCTTCTATTAATGAAATGGTTGTAGGTATTAATTCTATTACAATGCAGGCACAGGAACTCGCCAACACACAAGAAAAAACAACAGGAGCTGCCAATGATGCTAAAGGGTTAGCAGATGAAACACAGCTTATCTCAAATTTTATTCGAGAGATAGCAGATCAGACAAATTTACTAGGGTTGAATGCTGCAATTGAAGCCGCACGTGCAGGAGAACAAGGAAAAGGTTTTGGTGTAGTAGCTGAAGAGGTAAGAAAATTAGCAGTTAATTCTGCTGAGGCAACAGGTAATATTGAATCAAGTTTAATGCAAATAAAGGTTTCCATTGATACAATTATTGACTATATGGATAAAATTAGTGAGCTTGCGCAAATGCAAGCAGCTCTTACAGAACAATTGAATGCCTCAGCAGATGAAATTGGTACAATGTCACAGGATTTGGTGGAATTTTCAAAGCAATAATAAAATTCCTGATTTTAAGTTAACTGCCGCGTTAGCACGTATGGTGTTTCATATCAGCAGGTGTATCAATGGACGAAGAAATTTGAAGCAAATCATTTTTAAAGTCGGTTTTGGAAATTATGATTGTGTGGATGTGCATTAAATAAAATTTTATGAGCATTTTAAATTAATTGATATCAGTTGTTCAACTAACAAATATAAAACATTAACAATGTTGCATTATTAGTCTAAAAACAAATCATGCAACATTGTTTTATATTAAATAGTTATATCTTTGTATACATGATTTAATGAAATAAGCCTAATTAAACTTAATATTACCGAATACTGGCAGACTATTTTGTTTAAACTTCCTTTTTCTTATAAGGAAGCAAATCTTTAAAAATCAAAACACCTATTACCAACAGACCTATACCAACTATTTTGTTCATTTGAAAAGGTACTTTCTCCAATCCAAATAATCCAAAAGTATCTATACACAATGCAATTACTAATTGAGTTATAAGACTGATTAATACAGTATAAGCCGGTCCTAATAGCCTAACAGCTTTCATAATACAAATGACAAGCCCTAAACCAAACAAGCCACTTACAAAATAAAAATTATTTGTGGTTTGATGATTAATGAAAAAACTTTTTTCTGTAATAACATGGAATACAAATGAGCTTATAAGTCCCAAGCCAAGAACACACGAAGTGGTTAACCAATGTCCTACATTTTCATTTACCTTTGCATTAAAAATAGATTGCAAACTAATTAACGCACCTGCTAAAATGGCAAAAATTAATCCTATCATTATTTACCTTCTTTTCTGTCTAATTATTCATAAATGTTATTTTTGGCAATTTCTTTCATTTTACAAAAATCTTTAATTAGAATGGCTCCGTTTTTCTTTTCAATTAGATTTTCTTTATAAAACTTTTGTAAAACTCGAATTACATGTCTGTAGCTTACTCCTATAAAATCTGCAATACTTGATACAGATACAGAATCTATATCTTCTCTATTTTCTTTTCCCGTACTATCTGTTGAGATTGAAAGTAAATAACTAGCAACACGTACCTCTACAGGATAGAGTAAATTAAGCGCCGTAAAACAAGTCGATACTTTTAAAGTGTTTGCTATGTTCTCAAGCAAAAAACTCATAAATATAGGGTCATGCAACATCGTCTTTCTAATAACCTCAAAAGAAATGGAAATTGTTTCCACATCCGAACATACTTCAACGACATTATGTGCTTTACTATTTTGTATCAATTCAATATCTCCTACAATTGCCAAAGGATTTATAAAGCGTAAGATAAGTTTCCTACCTTCTGGTGTAATCGTATAAACTTTTACTTTTCCTTTTACAACAAAATATAAACGATTAATCTCATCGTCTTTATCACAAATGATAGTCCCTTTTTTGAAATGATTTACCTGAAAATATTCTATATTCATGTTTGCAAAAACATCAAAGATATTATAAGCCTTCAAATAATGAATAATTAAGCTCAATTTACTGTCCATTTCCAACACCACTTTCACTTCTACCTATTAAAAACAAGAATACCTAGAATCATAATTATTGTCCCCACAATATGATGACTTTTCAACAGTGTTTTTTTAATATTTAACAAACCATAGATTTCAATTATAGTAGCTGTTAATAATTGAGCAACCATGAGTGTTCCAGCCGTCAATGTAATCCCCATTGCATAAATTGAAAAGGTTTCTGCATAAATAATAACAGCTCCAAATACGCCAGATGTTAAATACACTTTTTTTACACCTTTTAAATCTTTCACAGTTCCAGCTTTCTTTATAAAAAATACAGAGGTTGCAACAAGAAAACCAATTAAATGTGTAATAATACTTGTCGACCATATACCGATATCCGAGCTAAGTTTTGCATTAAAAGTACCTTGAAGTATAATGAATGCTCCTCCAATAACTGCAAATAATATTCCCTTCAAAAAATCACCATCATTTCATTTATCTATAACGTAATTAAAAACTAAAACGCTCCTAGGCAAAAGGACATTTGTCACATCGTTATAAAAAATTCTCTATCCCTTTTGTTTCCATGGATCCATACATACCTCTTTCAGCATATTCATAAAAAATAAAGGTAAAAAGCATTATTGTTTTTTGCTGTTGTAATTTTTTAATTATTGTCAATTATCATTTCTTTCTTGTTATAACGATATTGTGAAAAGTTGTACTTAAACTATAGGGATGTGTTTGTTGAATAAGAAATATAAACTTATTATTCATTTTTTTACTGGATAAATAATTATTGGATGTAAATGAAACAACTTAAAGCGCCTTGCTACTTATAAATTGTAGTGAGGCTCTTACCTTTTTAATCAAAATGAAATAACTTTAATAATAGAAATATTGAAGGGCTTAGGATTTATTCCTAAGCATTTTTGAGGTCTTTTAAGAAGAAAATAGCACTGATTTTTATGTATTAAAAGGTTCCTTTGGGCGTTCGGTATCCAAAAGTGTGTATCAAAAGAATCTTTTTTATTACAGGAAAGTGGATAAATGCGTCTTTCGTTAGTTTGATTCTTAATGTATTCATGTAGGGGCTCTACTAGAATGATGAAGAAGTGAAAAAATAGAAGGTTTTATATTAGAAAAATCAAAAAAATGAAAAAGGGGTTTTGGATTTGAGTATTTCGTCCGATAAAAGCTTAGGGTGGATATTTAAACGAAAAATTTGGGAAGGTTGTGAGCAGTATTTTTTGAGTCTAAACCACAAAATTGTACAAAATATGCATCTTAAAAACTTATAGCACAAAAGGAGAACGGTTTATGAAAAAGTTATTTGTAAGCTTTAAGGGCAAGCTTTACATATTATTTGCTCTTATCTTACTAATTCCAGTTATTTCTGTAGGAAGTCTATCGTATTTATCAGCAAAAGATTCAATAAAAAACGAAATACTTTTTAGTGCGAATGAAAGCGTAGAAATTTTAAATACACTAATCGATAAGACCATTAGTGAAAAAATAAATGATATCACTTTCTTTAGCGAGGATATCAATTCTTCTAAGTATGAACAGCAGGGGTCTGCAGTAAAAACAAAATTTCAACAATATATAAAGCTGCATCCAGATGTTCAGAGCATTTATATTGGAACAAATGAGGGAGCATTTTTTCTAGAACCAAAAACGAATAGTGCCGATTATAATCCTTTAGAACGAGAATGGTATAAAGAGGCTACAGCATTAAAGGGAGAGGTCCTAATTACGAAGCCTTATATAGGTGCAGGAACTGGAGATTTGATCGTAACAATTGCTCGTCAGATAAAAGATCAATCTGGGGTAATAGCAATTGATATAAAATTGACAAATCTCCAAAAAATCGCTAGTTCTATCAGTATCGGAAAAAATGGATATCCTT
Organism: Lysinibacillus sp. NPDC096382; assembly: GCF_044762845.1. Classification (NCBI taxonomy): domain Bacteria; kingdom Bacillati; phylum Bacillota; class Bacilli; order Caryophanales; family Bacillaceae; genus Lysinibacillus; species Lysinibacillus sp. NPDC096382. The sequence continues at coordinate 87,540 of NZ_JBIWFC010000008.1, read as the reverse complement.
CTATTCTTGATGAAAATAAAATGGTCATTTCACACCCGACTATAGAACCGGGTAGCGAAATAAAAGAAAGCTTCATGGACAAAATGTACGACAGCAAATCTGGCACGTATGATTATGTCTTTGACGGTGATGACCGAATTCTGTTCTTTACAACGAATGAACTGACAAACTGGAAAATCACAGGGACAATTTTTGCGAAGGAAATTGACCAATCAGCATCATCTATTTTGTATAAAACGTTTCTTGTACTAATCGCTGCAATTGTAATCAGTGTGATTGTATTCTTCTTTGTCATGAAGGCAATTATAAACCCGATTAAAGCGCTCAAGGATAGTGCAGTAACGATAAGTAAGGGCGATTTAACTGAAAAAGTGACGGTGAAATCTCATGACGAGATTGGACAGCTAGGGCAAGCCTTTAACGATATGCAAGATAGTTTAAGAACTCTTATTCAAAAAATTGAACAAAATGCCGAAGAGGTAGCTTCGTCGGCAGAAGAGTTAACAGCCAATGCTACCCAAACGAGCATTGCTACAGAAAAAGTGGCCATTTCGATTCAAGATGTTGCGACGAGCGCAGATACGCAAACGACGAGTGCCAATAAGAATGCAGAATCGTTACAGGAGCTTTCGAAGGCTATTCTTCATATCGCGGAGATCTCTTCTGCCGTGACGGATCTTTCACAGCATGCAACGTTACAGGCAGATGAAGGTGGTAAGGCAGTCCGAGATACAAAAGATCAAATGCATTCTATTCATTTATCAGTGACCGATTCAAATACGAAAATTCAAACATTACATGAACGCTCTAAGCAAATTACGTCTATTTTAGATGTTATTACAAGCATTGCAGATCAAACAAACTTACTGGCTCTTAATGCAGCAATTGAGGCAGCAAGAGCAGGAGAGCACGGAAAAGGCTTTGCAGTCGTCGCTGATGAAGTTAGAAAGTTGGCGGAGCAATCACAGAAATCTGCACAACAAATTTTCGAGTTAATCCATGGCATCCAGTTAGAAACCGAACAATCTGTAAACATCATGGCAAAAGTTACAGAGGATGTTCAAAATGGACTACATGTATCAGACGAAGCTATCACGAAGTTCCAAGTGATTAAGTCGAGTATGGATAAAATTACTCCTAAAATGGAAGAGGTATCTTCTGCATCTGAACAAATGTCAGCAAGTGTACAAGAGGTGACAGCTGTTACGGAGGATTTAGCATTCTCTGCACATGGAAATGCAACTGCTTCAGAGGACGTTGCAGCGTCTACAGAGGAACAATTAGCTTCAATGGAAGAAATTAATGCTTCTGCACAAGCTCTTGCGCATATGGCAGACGAATTAAAACAACTCATTAGTCAATTTAAATATTAACAGTGTCAGACATAATAAAAAAAACGATTCCTTTTTTAGTGTACCCATTGCCAAAGGACATTTTAAAAAAGCTCTAGGCACTTGAAGAAGATCCGCATGGTTGAATGCACCTTCAGTTAATTTAATACCATTCTTCTTTAATTCTTTATTGTATTCAGGGCGATATCTAACGTTATTTTATTAGATGCTCCATATGCCAAAATCTCATTAAGAATAGATTGGAATAAGGATTGATAATTACTTTATCATCTGATTTCAACTCAAGCATTACTCAATAATAGAAAGATTGAAAGGCTTAGGAGATATTCCTAAGCCTTTTTGAAGGTTTACAATGAAAGAAAAGTTATGAAAATAACGTTGATTTTATATATATTCAAAAAAGATTCTTTTGTTGGCGTTCGGAACTCCGAAGATATGCATCAAAAGAATCTTTTTTTGTTTAATGGATGATGTTTCTTCATTTAATGATTTGAGAAAACCTATAAAAGTGAGTACCTGATCTTTTAGGACAATAGGAAAAATAACAACTTAATTAATTGTGCAATAAAAAAATCTCCCATTAGAGTGGGAGATACATAACCTTTTGATTTTTACTGTTTATTTGGGTTACGATCAATAAATTCGTTAATTTCATCTTTTAAGCGATATACTTGTGTGAAATACAGATGTTCAGGTACATGATCATGCACTAGCCATTCTTTTAATACTTTATGGTGAAAAGTCACGAAGTACTCCATTAATAATTCCCTGTCAATGCCTTATAGGAAATTAAATAATAAATCCTTAAAACGAGTACAGGTTTTGCAAAAAAAGCACCGTACTGGTTTTAAAGTTTATATAATATTTAAAAGTTTGTGGGGTTTAGAAAGAAACTGCTTGAGGAGGCAGGAATAGCGTTTATCTTTAGTACTGAAGTAAGGGCAACGTAGGAAGTGATCTAACACAAATCATTCTTCAAGTTGATATTGTACAAAAGCTTGCTGTCAAGGTCTCTGTCCTAAAGAACTTTAAAAAAATTTCGTCTTGTTGTATTTTGAAAATAGTCGAAATCAAATTGGTAGTATAATAATAATTTAAAACTTGTTAATTTTCTTCTACTGCTTTAAATACTCTATAAAGCATAACTGCAAACTCTGAACGAGTAACTGGAAATGTGTACATCTTTAAGTGAATGCGTACATGTAGAGCTTAGCATTTGTAGATGGTTAACGGGGCAGAAGAGTTGAGCAAGAGGGAAGGCTTCACCATATAAAAACTATTCACAGATTGGGGGAATTAAATGAAATATAAAGTTAAAATAAATATTCCGATTTCTAACAATGAAGTACCCACACTAAGAGAATGCTTTTGGTTATGTGTGTGGAATGGGATTAGAACATGGTTATAGGGAAGATATAATAATTCATCCTAAGGAATTATTGAGAGAGTCTGAACGTTTTGGATTAGGAATTGTAACTGTATATCATATGAGGAAAATAAAATTTATCTTTTATAAAAGTGTGGCTTTACAACTGGTGCAGGTGGCGTATGGCAATATGCTAAATAAAATCCTATTCAACTAAAGGAGGCTTTAGAGAAATAAGGGGTACAAAATAATCAAACTGTATTAAAAATCTAAACTAAATAAAAAAGTTAAACTCCATTTTGGTTAATATTTTTAAGAATGGAGTTTGTTTAAATTAAATGTTATGAAAATAGCTTTGGTTTCATATGTACAAAAAGTTTCTTTTGTTGTCGTTCGGTACACCGAGTGCTAGCAGCCTGTTTAACTAAACAGGCAACAGACCGCCCTAAAAATGCTATAGCAGAAGATTTTATTTCTATTTAAAATATGGGCTAAACAATAACACTTAAAAATGTTTAGGAGTAACCAATGACTGTAAGGTACGTACTTTGTTGTTGTAGGTTTAGGTCACTTAGTAACCGAGAAAACCATTTGCTATCATTTGGATAAAAACAGGAAAATCTGAAGCTGTTTTATCAATAAGGGAAAACATGGATTTTTTCAAAGTGTTGCGAAAAGAGATAGTATGATGGAGTATAGCAGGTATTTGTGCCTGATAATAAAGCGAAGTGGACACTATTTATGTTGGGGAATGAATACGTTAGACGAATTAACAATATCGAGCCTTTGGGTTTCGAGTATTGTAAACGGTGGTAGGGTGATGCCCAGGATAAAAAACATGACGATTATTTTGGTATTTGGGAGAGTGCATCCCAATAGCAATCGCTGATAAAACAAATAAATATTTTTAAGGATAAGTAGGTCACTAGCCACAAGGAGGGCAGGCTTACTTTTTTTTGCGCCATTACGCTCTCAGCGCAAAAAGTAACTTTTATCAATTATATGAAAAGTGATAACCCAACTTGATGGAACAACAAATATAGAAGTGGATATAATTGATCAAATTTCTGCTGAACACCAAATGCTGGGCAACTAAGGAATTAAATGATTTAGGTAATAACTTGATTTTAAATAATAAAATGGTAGAATTGGTAATGTAAGGAAATAAATTATAGAAGGGGATAATTAATTATGTTTACAGCGAAACAAAAACTAGTTACCTTAGCAACTACTTTAGCATTAGGATGTGGATTTTCTTTTTTCGGGCTAACACCTACATCTGCTGCATCAAATGAACTTTCTACAGATTCTATTTCTAGCCCATCTTTTGAGAAACAACAACAAACCCATTTTACAGGTTATGTTGTTTCTGTTGGTGATCATTATATGACAGTTGTAGATACGCCGACGATGGGAGAAGCGCTATTTTATCAAGAAAATTGGTGGGATTTAGTCAACCAAAATAAAGTACTACTTGTTCCTGTTTTGGATAATAATTCTTATACTATTGGAGATAAACTAGATGTTTATTTTAAAGCAATGACTATGTCTCTCCCACCTATTGCGATGTCACCTATTATTGAAAAAGTAACAGAATAGTCTATGTTAAAAAGAGGAGGGTGAAACTGGCGAAAAGCATAAAAGCGTGAGAAATCAATGCTTCTAGAATTGACTTCTCACGTTTTTCATCAGATGCGTAGAAGTCAAATTTGCTCCGATTGTTCAAATAAATATGGTTTGCAAATCGTAGCTCCTTTGGATTAGGCTGGAACTTTGGCTTAATTAGTGTTACTGCTCAAATAGTCGATTCGACTGAGCCGTCCACTCGAGCAAAAACACAAGGGGAAATTGATGTTTTAGTTGCACTAGCAGGGGCTTCTGGTGGTGCTCTCTCAGGCACGGTAATAGCTAAGCAAGCTATGGAACATTATCTTTAGCTGGAGGTCTATTATCTTTAATCCTTATTCCAGTTGTCATTTGGTCAAGAAAAGCTTAGATGAATTATGGATTGCAAAATTCCCCCCGTGTGAATGATGCGTACCTGTGCAAAAGTGACCGGGTCAAGCTGGTCTAATGTACATTAGACACAATAAAAAGCTTGAAAGGCTTAGGAGATAGTCCTAAGCCTTTTATTCACAATCTTATCGAAAGAGCGTCTGACTTCTTATGCATTCGCTCCTGATCAAGAGAATATGAATGTAAATATCTTCACAGAAGGAAAGAGTCACCTTAATTTCACACTATAATACCTCATTGCTTTTGGAATTCCCTTTATTTCAAAAACTCCTTTATAGACTAGGCTTCTCACCCTATATTCTATAAAAGCATCACCTAATTGATTGTTCTGTCCATATACTTCCCCGATTAACCTTGCTGATTTCATAAACTCTTTTTCACTTTGCTTAGCATGTAAATTTCGGGCAGTATTCACAATAAAATCATCAAAGTAATCTTTATTGACAGTGTTAATTTTGTTGTTTTTCCAAATCCTCACCAAACCTTTTGATTCTGCTAATGCGATCCATTCTCTTTCAAATCGTGTTCTATCCTCATCAGTTAATGGTGCTGATATTTTTTCTTGATATATTTTGTTTAATTGTTCACCATTTACTTCGCCCGTATGGATATCTAAACACCCAAGTTCAGGTGTGTTAAATAATTCCTGAAAAGCAAGTGTAGTATTGATCACGAAAACCTCATTCTTTTTTTCCTTTAGCAAGTATAAAAGATAGCGTAACCCAGTTTGTTCATTTGAATTTTCAGCAGTCCATATAATAATGGGGACCTCTTCGTTTAAACAATCTATTTCTGCAAGTGTTTTTGAAAATCTATTTTCGTACTCTTCTTCAAAATAATCATCGGAATAATTGAGATGGTCCTGCAACCATTCATGTCTGTGCTTACGACCAACCTCTTGATGAAGTTCCCAAATTGGACCAACAGCAAAGAAATCAGGAAATCCGATTATTTTATTCTCACGCCCTAATCCTACTCGTAAAGAACCGGCAGGAGATTCTCCACACACAATATGAACGGTTGAATAATCTCTCTCAACATGATTGCTATTTTGTACAACTTCGAAAAATAAATTGTATATAGAATTTAATTGTTCTAAAATTTCCTCTGGTGAATTCTTTGATTCCTGCATCATTTTTATTCGAAACATCATGCTTAACAATAGGTTCTTTGCGTCGCTAACGCTTAAATCTTTTATTGATTTATGTATCTCTTCTATCACCAAAATTCACCCCGTTATTTATTCCATTTAATTTTTTGTTATCTATAAATTTCTCGCTTGGAGATTCGAACTAACATCTTCAACCTTACAATCATAATAAGCTTTAAATATGGTAGGTTGACCATTAGCAATTATTATTAAGGCTATCTGATAAAGAACACGACGAGCATCCCGACCCCCACTGTTGGCCTTTTACTGATGTACCAGATTGTGTATTTTCGGCCGAAACCCCTAAGTATTTCTTAAAGTCCTTATATGTATTGAATCTTTCAATATCACCAATAACGCGAATTAATGTACAAGCTATATTTTTCACTAACGAAGGGCAGGGACCGTAGATTTCAGTATAAGGGTGGGGTTGAATTCCTTTTTCGGGTACACTCCATTTTACATGATTCTGGAATAAAAAAAACAATGTCCCCAAACTAACGGCAGAGTTTCTCACTTTGAGAACCCACGTTTAAGTCAAAGGTACATTGATGAGTATAATTTATATTAAATTACATTTTTTTTAAACACATATGTGTTAGCATGTAGACTATTGAAATTAATATAAAGTAGTTAAAGACTTACAGAAACGAACGAAGCCGTTTAGCTGAAGAATGACAAGAATGACAAGGAGGACATTTGTATAAATAAAGAGAATTTATTTAACTCAAAGGGGTTGGGTAATAATGGACGGATACACGATGGAATTAAGAAAATTAGTCGGAAATAGACCATTAATTTTAGTTGGTTCTACTATTATTGTTATAAATGATAAAAAAGAAATTTTATTTCAATACCGTTCGGATACAAAAGAATGGGGTTTGCCTGGTGGAGCAATGGAAATTGGTGAGAATTTAGAACAAACTGCTGAACGTGAACTTTTTGAAGAAACAGGGTTAAAAGCAAAGAGTTTTAAGTTTATTGATACTTTGTCAGGAAGTAATCTTTATTATAAGTATCCTAACGATGATGAAGTCTATAACGTAATTTGTGTTTACTTAGCGGAAGATACAAGTGGCGAGTTAGCTATGAATGATGGTGAAAGTTTGGATTTGAAATATTTCGCCATTAATGAATTACCTTGCAAACTTGACGAAAGAGCAAAGATTATTATTGAAAAACATTTTATTTAGGCTTGTTTTTCAGTGTTGATTTATGTAACTAGGAATCGCCATTTTTGTTGTATAAACGAAGCAGATTGTGAAGTATTGTACTAAAAGTATCGGGGTGCGTTTCTATAATAAATTGAAATGCGTTTTACTAACTAAGCAGTTTAGTTCAAGTTAGATAATGATCTTGTAGGTGGTGATTCTATGAATAAATTTATTATTACATCAGGTGCAGTAGTTCTGGATGAACATAAGAGGATTTTATTAAAAAAGATCCTGATCGAGGTTGGGAGTTACCAGGTGGGATTGTAGAAGAAAATAAAAGTATAAAGCATGCAGTAGTTAGAGAAGTTAAAGAAGAAACGGGAGTAAATATTGATATTATTGAATTTTGTGGAGTTCCACAAGACTTAAAAAGAAATATATGTAATATGTGGTGGTTAGGAACACCTATAAACGGAAGCTTAAAAGTAAGTAAAGAAAGTTTAGAGGTCGGTTTTTTTAGCATTGAAGTTGCATTAAAACTGATAAGAAATGATGACTTTAAAGAGGAACTTTTAATATGTTTAGATAAAGATAAGCAGCCATTTTTTATTACATTATAAGTGACTTTTTATTAGCTAACGGGTGCGAACAAAGGCTTCTGCTTTTATAAAAAGAACGGTTAACAATTAAGCTAACTGTTCAAAGGTTTTATAAAAGGTGTACATGTTGTCACAAATATTCGCGAGGTGACAGCATAAGAAATCTCCAAATGTACAAAGAACGGTGGGCAATTGAGTCATTTTTTCACTGGATTAACAGAACTTTAGGCTTAAATGTAACGCCACCAACTGCAACAGTTTGAATGCTTGTTTTATTTGAATTGGCAAAAGGCCGCAAAATTTCGGAAGGACCTTTAGCCCCGTAGCCCATGTCCTAAAAGGAAAATTGTAAAAATATATTCTATGCAGGATAAGTGAAACTAATAAAAATAATGAGAACTATTACATTACGTAAAGCATTACCTTAGTGGGAATAAAGGCTGGCTTGTTGTAATATCCAATTTAGGCAAAGCTGAAGGGCATGCCGCCTGTTATTCACAGGCGGCATATTATAAATTATTGTCTAATACTTTAGGGTTATCTCACAATAGCTCTGCTGTATTACTCCATGACGACTATTTTAAAGGTCCTGTATTTTAACTAAGGTTATTACCGAAGTGGCCGTTTGTGCTAGAGGAATAGTGCCTACGGATCCTAACATAACTGTACCACCTGTACTAGCACTTACTACTTCATTAAATACTGTGTCTCCTGCACTCAAAGCGAATATCGTTGGCATCATTATGGTTCCGCCATTTCGTACACCACCGGCTATGAGGGAAAATCCAGATTGTGCCGGCGATGAATTCACAACGATGGCGGTTGAGTTATCCACTTCTACCTGAAGTCTACTGATTACAAGGTAAATACCTGATACATTTACAGTTACACTGCCATCTCCGTTAATCGTAAAAGCACCTGGAGTATTCGTCGGGTTGCTGAATGTGACCGGAATAATAGTAAAATTGCTAAATGGGCCAATGTCAAATCCAAAAAATACTCCCTGTACGGGTGTAAACGCTACTGGCCCTGTTGCTCCAGTTGTTCCAGCTGTTCCTGTTGCTCCAGTAGCTCCAGTTGTTCCAGCTGTTCCTGTTGCTCCAGTAGCTCCAGTTGTTCCAGCTGTTCCAGCTGTTCCTGTTGCTCCGGTTGCTCCAGTAGTGCCAGATGATCCGGTCGGCCCTATTGCACCTGTAGGACCCGTGGCTCCTGATGCACCTGTAACTCCAGTAGCTCCAATCCCCGTAGGTCCAGTAGGTCCAACAGGGCCACCAGAAGGTCCTGTAGCCCCAGTAGCACCGGTTGGACCTACTAAAGAAGGAGCAGCTAAGATGTTTTCCAGTTTAGATTGAAGGAGTAGCTCCTTCTTAATTAATTCTTGCATAGTACTTTGAACACTTGAATTTACCTGTAGCAACTCATTGATGGTTGCTGGAACCGAAAGTCCGGGCAGCGTACCGATAGCGTATTGGATTTTCTCCGCTTCGGCATTAATAATGTGTCCTAGCCCTAACTCTTCAATCGCTATAGAAGATAACAAGAGATTCAAGGCGTCATCTCTAGTAATAGTGATACTAGGGGTTATATTAGGAAGATTCGCTTGTGACAATGTCTTCATCCTTTCTTAATTTATCGATCTAATAGAGAGGTCTCCCTCCTGTTAGTCGTATAATGCAGAATATGATTTTTATTCATTAACGATATGAGCCTTCAACCCGCATAGAAGCTATTTTTACAAATACATACCGAATTACACTAGAATTGGACGCAAAGAGCCCGGAATCGCCAACGTCTCTCGGACTTAGACTCGCGTTTCCTAAATTCCATACTGCCTCCATTTTTTATCCTAACTGAACATGAAGTATGATGTCAGATATCTACGCTATGTTTACAAAATGAAAGAGAAGCAGGTGAAGTAGTCATTTCATTTAAAGCTACAATTGAAGGTTAAACTAGTGAGGGATTACTTTATAACGAACAAGGAACAAATAAAGTGAATATATTAAAAATTAGAATCAGAACTCACTTCAATAAGGAGTACTGATCCGTCTGTGTTTATTCAAAATTTTATGGGAAGAGACGTTTTATATAGCGTATTACAATATCTCCCCGTATTTCTTAGTCCGGTAGAAAATAGGTAATTAAAAATTCATTATTTGTAGAAAATCAGGTTCTGTGCCTTTCTACAATTGGTTAGAAAAACGTGATAATTGTAACCAAATATATAAGCGCATGAATCAATCGCTTCAAGCTTATGAGCTAGTAGTCGTTGTTCTCGTTTCAACTTTCGCTCTAATCGTTTGCCAAAATAATCAATTCACAAGTAATCTTTGTTGCTAAGTACCTATTATATATGTACACCTGAATGGACAAATAAGCTAACGGTTAGAATGCCAGTAAAAGTAATGATAATCGATGTTATAGAACTAACTAGCGGCTTAAAAGCTAAGTCTCTTGGTATTCATGTTGTGAAACGCAAGAAAAAATGTGTAGTAACAAAAAAATGTGTAGTAAAAAAAATGGTAATGATTTAATTTAATATAGTAGTGCTAAAAGTATGTAAACATTTGTCTTAAAAAGACAACTTTTGCTTTTTCTTTAGGACACCAACTAAAAAAGGCATAACAGCAACAAGCAACTTTATATCACGATTCTTAATTTAGAAATTAAGCAAAGAACAAAAAAACAATTTATTTTAGATTTGGTTTAGAAAAGGTTTTTATAATATTGTAGAGGTGTATGTAGATGAAGATAAAAGTATTAATTGTAGAAGATGACCCGTTTTTGGGTGAAATGATTGAAAAATACTTAATAAAATTAGGCTATCAAACAGAGTGGATCACTTCTGGACAAGCAGCGTTAGAAAAAATATATTCCAACGCTTATGATTTATGTTTACTAGATATTATGTTGCCAGAAATAAGTGGGCAAGTACTTTTAAAAGAAATCCGACAATTACATTCAATGCCTATAATTATGATGACTGCATTATCAGATGAACAAAATCATTTGACTGCATTAGAAAATGAAGCGGATGACTATCTCACTAAGCCGTTTTCAATGAAGATATTGCTGGCTCACATAGAAAATGTCCTACGTCGAACGGGAATCCTTAAAAAGAGTATTGAATTGAATGGAATCATTATTTATCCAGAATCACAAGAGATTTTATGGGACGAGAATAAGTATTTCCTTAACAAAAAGGAATTTGAATTACTTATGAGTTTTGTTCAAAATCCAAATCAAATCGTACCAAAAGAAAGAATACTCGTCAAAATATGGGGCTATGATTTTGAGGGAAATGAGGGAATCATTCATGCTACAATGAATAAATTAAGAGAAAAGCTACCAAAACAATTTATAAAAACTATTAAAGGCGTAGGATATAGACTAGGTGATGAAAATGAAGAATAGACAACTTAAAATTTCTGGTAAGTTTTTCTTGTATAGTTTAGGATTACTGCTAATACTATTAGTCATTTGCTTCTTCTTTTTTTACAGCCAGTTAAAAAATACTGTAGAAATCACACAGCGTCAGCAAGTTTCTAGGCTCTTTGCTTCTCTTATTGATACCGTTCAATACGAAACAGATGAAATTAAAATTATTGAAATGACAAAGCAGTTTTCGGAAGAAAACCGGTCTTTTGATTTTGCTTATATTTCTAATGACGGAGATGTTTTTTTCAAAACCCCTAAATTTGATATTGATAATATCCCTTCTATATTTAACAAAACTCCTATTATAAAAGATGGTATAAATACTCGCTTTATAGAAAGGACAGGTGATAATTCTAAAGCGGTTAGTAGAGAATCACTTATATTAACTCTTAAGATGGCTGACAAGGGAAATATCGTAATTTCAAATACTTTACGACCCCAAGAAGTTATCAAGACGATGCTTCCGACTATGAGCAAGATATTTATTGTGCTACTGATAATTTGTCTTTTAGCTTCATTCCTTTTCTCTAAAATAATCACTTCTCCCATAAAAAAAATAGCAAGTGATACTAAAAAAATGGCCTTGTTAGAGGAAGTGGAACCTCCTACAAAAAGAGTTGATGAAATCGGAGAGTTATCCGAAGATATTTACTCTATGCACTTAAGATTAAAACAGACAATAGAGGATTTACAAAAAGAAATAGCATTGGTGAAAAAGATGGAAGAAAATCAGCGGTATTTTTTTTCTGCTGTATCACATGAGCTAAAAACGCCAATTGCTTCATCAATGAGTTTGATTGAAGGAATTATAGATGGGGTTATAGAGAAAGAAGATTATTCAAAACAATTAGATAATCTTTTATCTATTCAACAACATCAAGCAACTTTAGTTAATGAATTACTGATGATTGTAAATATGGATAATCCTGATTTTATCGTTCAAAAAGAATCTATACATCTGGCTTCTTTCTTTGATATTGTTTTGGAAAAGTATAGGATTCTTATAGATGAACAGATGTTGAAAGCAGAATGTGCTATTGATAATGCTTTGTTTATTAAATCGGATAAAAAGTTGTTGTCAAAAATTTTCTCTAATTTATTGCTTAACGCCATTCAAAACACAAAAGCAGGTGAAGAAATCAAAGTATTTTCAAAAATACGTGGTAGTTCTATAGAACTAGAAATTATCAACACAGGTACAAAAATTCCGCATAAAATATTAAAAGATATCGCAAACCCATTTTTCAGTACGGACAATGTTCGCACTTCTAGTATTGGGAAAAGTGGACTGGGTCTTACAATTGTCCAAAAAGCTTTAAATATACAAGGATTTGATTTCCGGATAGAAAATATTGATAAGGGCGTATGTGTCACTATTATATTTTAAGCACTCATACTAAATATCCAATTCAAGAAGAAACAACTCAATTTTGAGTTGTTTCTTCTTGTTGTTGAAATACTATTATGTCAATGAAATCAAGGTGACAATTAAAAGGTATAGCCCTTTTTCAAAACGAGAGGTCGATCTCCGTTCCGACTGAGTGCTTTCCTGAGGGCGTCCGATGAGCCGCTTCACTCGCGTTGCTCGCTCCAGGGTCTCATCTGTGACGCTGAATCCCCGAGGAGTCACTCAGTCTACACTCCAATCAATCACTGCCCATAGTATTTTCTTCTGGTACTTCACACAAATTAATAGTGATAAATTTGAAGTCTTAGCCATCACTATATTGTGTCAAAATGGAGCTTTGATAACATATTTATATGCGAAAGCAGAGCAATACTTTATGTAAAGTTACAAAGTAGTTTTATGCATAAAATGTAGGTTAATAGCTGTAGAATTGTACCACCATTCTATCCATTTAATGATGGTGAGTAACATGCTTTTACTTTACTTTTAAGGAAAGAAAATATTTAAAGTTCTACACTATTGCTGATTGGAGTGCAAGGCTACTCGACTCCCGTGGGATAGCGAGACAGACGAAACCCTGCACGGAGCGTCAGCGCAGGAAGCGGCTCGTCGCTCGCCCACAGGAAGCTTTGCTCTGTGCGAAAGCGAAGCGTCAGCAACAAAGCGAGTAGCCTGGAACGGAAATCATCTTCATTTGACTTAGTAGTGTTCACAAAGAGTCCCTCGACCATTTAGTTTTTCAACACTATGAAGAAACAACTCAATTTTTGAGTTGTTTTTTTGTACTTTAGAAATAAGTTAGATTCGTTTCTTATACTCATACTTGTACTAAGGAGTACCAATATAAACAAGGAGGATTTTCAATGTATATTATTAGTAATGCACTAAAAAATATTAAGAGGAATAGGGGACGAAATATATTACTAGGAATCATAATACTAGTATTGATCATAGCGTCTGTTACTGCACTAATGATAAATCAGGTGTCAAGCTCGGTTATTAATGACTACAAAGGTCGTTTTGGTTCGGAAGTAACTATATCCGCAAATATAGATAAAGTGCGTGAAGAAGCTATGAGCAATAGTACAGATGGGAAGATACGGGTAGCAATTCCGACTATTCCAGCTGAACAATATATTGCTTTTGGCGATTCAGACTATTTGAAAGAAAGTTACTATTCCGCTTCTATAGGGTTAAGAGTACCTGAACTTGAAAGTGTTGACGAAAGTTTAGGTGGTGGCACTGGCAACAAAATGATGATGGGTGGTCCTGATATGACTTCTGAAATACCAGAATATTACACGAAATTGACTACACCAAATATTACAGAATTTGATCAGGGATATAGACAATTGACTGATGGAGAAATGCCAAATGGAGAAAACGAGGCAATTATCTCTCGTGACTTTGCAGAATTAAATAACTTAAGTATCGGAGATATAATAAAGGCGGAATCTGAGTTGAATCCAGAAGATAGAGAATCGGACGCTGGAGATTATCCAATTTCATATGAACTAAAAATAGTAGGTATTTATGATGATATAACAGAAGAGTATGGAAGCGGTCAGCAACAAAATGCATATACGAACCGTAGAAATGAAATACTTTCGAACTTTGGTACAATTATTGCTAAAATGCAAGATGATTATAGAGGAATTCAAGTTGGTGCAACTTATTATTTGAACAGTCCTGAAGACATTGACGGATTTACGGAAGAACTAGGAGAAAAAGGACTATCTGACTTATTCGACGTAAAAACAGACATGGATAGTTATAATCAAATAGTTGGTCCAGTCGAGGGGTTAAGTAGTGTATCTTCAACATTTCTTATTATCGTGCTGATATTTGGTGGAATTTCTATTGCTGTCATTTCATCTATTGCTATTCGCGAACGTAAATATGAAATCGGCGTATTAAGAGCAATGGGTATGAAAAAATCAACCGTATCATTCAGTTTATGGTTAGAAGTTTTTCTAATTACTGCGGTTTGTGTCGTCATTGGTATTTTGGGAGGCACTATGTTAGCACAGCCAATAGCAGATATGTTGCTACAACAACAAATAGACGCAGTTCAAGCAGCCGCTCAAAATACACAAATGCAAGGCATGATGATGGCAGGTGGAATGAATAATGCTGTTGTTGAAGAACCCCTATCACATTTAGATGTCGTACTTAATATAGCTACATTGCTTAAGATAAGTATGATTGCAATATTATTAACAACTGTATCGGCAGTAAGCTCGATGTTGAAAATTGTGAAATACGAGCCAATTAAAATTTTGATGGAAAGGAATTAAAAGAATATGAGTTGTTTAGAATTAAAAGATATTTCATATGCCTATATTAAAGGCAAGCGTGTTCTTAAAGCTATTAACTATAAATTTAATCAAGGTAAAGTATATACCATTGTAGGTAAATCAGGTGCAGGGAAATCTACCTTACTGTCGCTCGTAGCTGGCTTAGATAAGTGTCAAGACGGTGCAGTTTTAATTAATGGCAAGTCACTAAATGAGATTGATCGTGACAAATACCGCGCTCAAGACGTCGGGATTATATTCCAGCAATATAATTTGCTAACAAATGCAACTGCACTAGAAAATATAGTGCTTTCAATGTATATCAGTAAAACCAAAATTAAGAATAAGAACAGACACGCTTTGGAGTTACTGAATAAAGTTGGGATTAATGAGGAGAAAGCCACAAGAGCAGTAATGAAATTGTCTGGTGGTGAACAACAACGAGTAGCTATTGCCAGAGCATTAGCTCATAACCCTAATATTATAATTGCCGATGAACCGACTGGAAACTTAGATAAAAATACTGAAAAAGATATTTTAGAAATATTTGCTGAATTAGCCCATTCTGAAAACAAGTGTGTGATAATTGTTACCCATTCTCAGAAAGTGACAAAAATTGCTGATAACATTTGTTTGATAAAAAATGGCAGTTTAATAGACATGGGAGACGAGGACAATGATTAGTAAAAAAATCACAGATAAAATTTTCGTGCTAAAGATTACATTATTTATGATCGCAATGCTGTTTTTTCTAAGTAGTATTTGGAGCTTTTCTGAAAACACCAAATATTTAAATACGCTTGTTGAACAAGGGCAACTTGAAGCGATTAGTTTTAATTATGAAATTGTCCAATTTTATCTAAGCAGTAGTGGACAATACTTCGTTTATGCAATACTTATATTTGTTTCTGCGATTTTATTAGGAAGACAAAATAACAAAATAGACAATCAACCTATTCGAAAGTCAAATACAAATATTCACCTTGCTCAACAGGAAAGTATAGAAAAAGATGAAGAAATTGATGAATGGTTAACTAAAATGATGAAAAAAAGAAAAGATAATTAAAGGATTCATTTAAAAAAGAAGCATAGTGACACTTGGAGTGTACTTTATGCTTCTTTTTTTCTTTATCAATATATAGCCATGCACATTCTTAAAAGAGGGATTTTTTATTTTTGTATTGTCACATATCTTTTTTAATCTGGTGTGGTATTAAATTCTAAAATGAATTGCATTTAACTAAAACCCAATAATTCATCTTTTGCTTCCTTATACTCAGGATATATTTCTAGTGCCTTTAGAAGTAATTTTTTATACATGAACGGATTCCCTTTATTTTTAAAACATAGTGCTTGATAAAATAAAGATTGGTATGATCCTATACCAGACATCGTTAAATATGCAAGGTTTTTCTCTCCTAATGAAAGACAATGTTCTAAAGTTAGAATACACTCATTAAACATACCTTCATGATAAAGAGAGACTGCCTTATAAAAGTGTAAATCAACGTAATCAGGGTATAAGAGAATCGCTTTATCAATCCCTTTTAATGCTTCTTTAAAGGATCCGGAAGTTACTAGTATTGAATATTTCAGATTATATAAAAGGGAAGAGGGCTTTAAACCAGCTATCAAAAACCTTTTAATAGATTCATTACAATATAAAAAAGCTGTTTCGTATTTTTTTTGCCGATAGTATTCACTAGCAAGATGATATTCCATCCACGGACTATGTTTGTCGTTTTTTATTTCAGAATGAAGCAAACTCATATTCCGCTCATTTTTTTTCTTCTTCTCTGTTACCTGTGTAAGGTATCCTAAATGATGAATCTTTATAGGTAAATGCTGAATGTTATGAACATCCATATCCAAATCATTTAAGTTTATTGTTTCATGAATACTATTTTCAAATTTAAAACCTAGGCGATTTTTAAATAGCCTGGACTGTGCCATAGTATAAATTCTATTTTCATCTATTTTATCACCATAATAATTCACAAGTTCTAATGATAATATATCCACATTAGATTCCTTAATATATTTATGGAGAATGGCTCTATCGATATTTTCAAGAGTTTCATCTGCATCGAGAATTAATATCCATTCACCTTTCGCATTTTCGAGGCTAATATTCCTTGCTTCTGCAAAATTATTATTCCATTTATGCGAGATTACTTTTGCTCCGAAACTTTTACCAATCTCAATTGAAGAATCCGTAGAGCCTGTATCCACAATAATTATTTCATCTACAATTCCTTGAACACTCTTGAGGCAACCAGGTAAGAATTCTTCCTCATTTTTAACAATCATGCACATAGAAACAAAACAATTATCCAATTAATCTCCTCCCTCAATAGTATACCTTTAAAACTTTATGAATATGAATAAAAGAAAAAGGAGTGTTTTTGTTGAGTATCACTTTATCAATGGTGGTGAAAAATGAGGGCGATCGATATTTAAAAAAGGCGTTGATGCAACATAAGCCATTTATTAACGCTGCTGTCATTATAGATGATGCTAGTACAGATGATACCATTCCAATTTGTCAAGAAGTACTCTCTGGGATTCCATTGAAAATTGTGGAAAACAAAGAATCACGCTTTTTTAATGAAATAACACTTAGAAAGCAACAGTGGGATGAGACAATACAAACAAACCCTGATTGGATATTAAATCTAGATAGTGATGAAATGATTGAATCATCTTTTCTTACACAATTTGAAATCATTACAAATCAACAAATGTATGATGCCGTCTATTTTCGTTTATATGATATGTGGAATGACTCACATTATCGTGAGGATAAATATTGGTATGCACATAGAACTTTTAGACCTTTTCTAGTTCGCTTCAAACCTACTGATCAATATATCTGGAAAGAGACGGCGCAGCACTGCGGTCGGTTTCCATTAAATATTTTTGAGTATAAACACTTTTATAGTACCGTGAAAATTAAACATTACGGATGGTCAACAGAGAAAGATAGAAAAGCAAAGTATGAAAGATATATGGAGCTGGATAATGGAGGGGTTTATGGGTGCCTCGAACAATATCATTCAATATTAGATAAGGATCCAAATTTAATTAAATGGGGTTGAAAAATTAATGGTAACAATTAGTCTGTGTATGATAGTGAAAAATGAAGAAGAGGTTTTAGGTCGATGTCTACAATCAGTAAAACATATTGTAGATGAGATTATTATTGTAGATACTGGATCTACTGATGATACTAAGGAAATAGCAAAAAAATTCGATGCTAAAATATATGACTTTGAATGGTGTAATGATTTTTCTAAAGCTCGTAACTATGCCTTTAGTTTAGCGAACAAGGATTATATTCTGTGGATAGATGCAGATGATGTAATTGAAGAGAAGGAACAATTGAAATTAATTAAACTAAAAGAAAATCTATCCGAAGAGATAGACACAGTAAGTATGCCATATATATTATCTGTTAGTGAATCTGGTGATGTAGGCTATCAGATACGTAGACACAGATTAGCTAAACGAGAACGACAATTTAAATGGGAAGGTAAGGTTCACGAAGTCTTATTAGTTTCCGGAAATATCTTACACAGTGATATAGCTATCAAACATCAAAAAGAAAAAAAATATACAGATCGAAATTTACTTATCTATATGGATTGCTATAAAAGGGGAGAATACTTTTCACCCAGAGATGTCTATTATTTTGGGAATGAGTTACTGGATCATAAAAAATATGAAAAAGCTATTGAGCAATACCGAGCATTCTTAGATTCCAATCAAGGATGGGTGGAAGATAATATTAATGCATGTTTTAATTTATCAAACTGTTATAGTCAACTTAACGAGAACGATTTACAGCTACAAGCGTTATTACGCATTCTAGAATATACTAAACCCACACCGAAATTTTGTTGTTTTTTGGGGGATATTTTAAAAGAAAAAGGGAACATTAATAGTTCTTCGTACTGGTATTTAACAGCACTAAATATTGGTAAACCTGAAGCGGAATATTCGGTTTTAGAACCACAATATTGGACGTGGTATCCTCATCTACAACTATGTGCATTATATTATCAGCAGGGGGACATGAAAAATTCGGAATTTCATCATGATCATGCGAAATACTATGTGCCAGAACATCCAAGTGTTATTTTTAATGAACAATTTTTTAATCAACAACTTGGAGAAAATGAATTATCTGTAGAACATGACATGAAAAACCAAATCTTTAATTTAGTAGAAGCAGAGACAGTTGAGAAAAATAAAAAAGGTAAAGTCAAAATACTGATTGGGAGCCCAATTAAACAAGATAGTGATATTTTGATGCACTTTCTCCATTCACTTGATAATTTAGAAAAAAGTGATGAAGTACAAGTAAATTACTTATTCTTTGACGATAATGATGATCTGACATCAAAGAAACTACTTAAAAACTTCTCTACTAATCGAGAGGTTTCCATTATTGAAACAAAAAATAAATATGAATATATTAAGAATGATGTCACACATTACTGGACCCCTAATAATGTACATCATGTGTCAAGTATGAAAAATCATATCCTTCATTATGCTAAAGAAAAAGATTTTGACTATGTATTCTTAATAGATTCAGATTTAGTGTTACATCCCAAAACTTTAGTTAATTTGCTTAAAGCAAACAAGGATATTATATCAAATATATTCTGGACCAAGTGGACACCCGATGCTATTGAAATGCCACAAGTTTGGATGCAAGACGAATATCAACTATTCAATAAGGAAGATCAACATACTCTTTCTGAAAGTGAGATTAAACTTAAATCCATTGAATTTATTATGAAAATGAAAGTTCCAGGGATATATAAGGTCGGAGGACTAGGTGCGTGCACACTTATAAGTAAGAATGTAATAAATGCTGGTGTAAACTTCAACAAAATTTATAATGTTTCTTATGTTGGTGAAGACCGTCATTTTTGTATAAGAGCAGCAGTACTCGACTTTTCTATGTATGTAGAAACGACCTACCCTGCTTTTCATATATACAGAAAAGAAGACCTAGAAGAAATAGAGCAATGGAAATATAAAAATTCATTCAAACAAAAAGGGGAATGAAAATGAGTTGTTTAAACGATGCCCTTGCAAAAAAAGTAGATTTTTCATTTTGTATCGAAAAGGAAATTTCAAGACATTATCTTTATAATGTAGCAGGAAAATTAATTAAAACAGCAATTGACGATGAATCAAAACATGATTTGGTTATAGAAAATTTAACTTTTTTATTTACTAAAATTCATGGTCAACAAATATCTGATATGCAAAAATATAATATATACAAAAAAATAATGGTTGAGTTCAATGATGTGATAGAAACTTCTTTTACAGAAAAGTTAATTGAAAAGCTGGTTATTGGCAATAAATTGTTACATCTTCTGAACAAAAAATTAGAGCAATATCAACTGAATAAGAAAGTGGAATGTACCCATCTCAATTTTATCTTATTAGGAATAAAACATAATTACAGTACGTTTTTGATTGAGATAGATCCAAAATTAATTGATTTAATTAATACAAATCATGCAGATGAAAGCATTATTAGCTCAAGAGATAAAAATGTTTCTTCTCAAAATAATACTACAAGTGAAAATATTAGTAGCCCAAGAGATAAAAGTATATTTTCTCAAAGGAATAAAAGGGAAAATATTTGGATAGATAATAAAAAAGTATGGAATCGTAATGATGATGACTAATTTATCGTTTTACGATTAAAAGGGGGGATATAGGCTTTTCTCTATGGATTTAGAGGAATTAGTGGTGATGAAAATCTTACGAGAATCGGCTATGTGTTTGTACGATCATAGGCATCAAATACTTGCTAGCTGTTATAAAAGTACCCTGTAAAAGACTTAAAAGGTCCTGCACCCCTAAAGAAGGAGTCAAAATTCTACTTTAAGGGTGTTTTTTGGGCGAAATACAGTGAAGAATTCAAAATAAATGTCGTTAATGAATATATGGCTCATATGAAGAATTAAAGAAGAAAACCGAACGATAACTATAACAAAAACTGGCTGCATAATAAAAACTCTAACTTTGAGGGGTCACTACCTTCTTACAGAGTACTTTTATTTATAATGAACATAAAGAACCTATTTACTAATCAAAAAAATTACTCTAGAAGCTTCCTTATATAATACTAATATGCGGAGATATTGTCATACGCTATATAAAACGTCTCATCCCATATATTTGCATGAACACAGACGGACCAGTACTCCTTATTGAAGTGAGTTCTGGTCCTATTTTTTATATATTCACTTGTAAACATAGCGTAGATATCTGATATCATACTTCATGTTCAGTTCAGGATACAGTATATCGGAATATAGGAAACGAGAGTCTAAGTCCGGGGGTGATTCCGGGCTCTTTTCGTCCAACTCTAGTGAGATTCATTCTTTGGTATGTATTTGTAAAAATAGCTTCTTAACGGGTTGAAAGCTCATACCGTTAATGAAAAAAAATCATATCCTGCATTATACGACTTAAAAGAGGAAGACTTCTCTATTAAATCGACAAATGAAGAAAGGATGAAGACAATGTCACAAGCGAATATTCCTAATATAACCCCTAGCATCACTATTACTAGAGATGACGCCTTGAACCTCTTATTAGCTTCTATAGCGATTGAAGAGTTAGGGCTAGGACACATCATTAATGCCGAAGCGGAAAAAATTCAATACGCAGTCGGTACATTGCCAGGACTATCGGTTCCGGCGACCCTTAATGAGTTGCTGGAGGTTAATGCAAGTGTTCAAACTACCATACAAGGATTAATTAAGAAGGAACTGCTCCTTCAAACTAAACTGGAAAATATCTTAGCTGCTCCTTCTGTAGTAGGTACAACAGGTGCAACAGGTGCCACTGGAGCCGCTGGTGCAACAGGTGCCACTGGAGCCACAGGTGCAGGGTCAACTGGAGCCACAGGTGTCACTGGGGCTACAGGGCTAACGGGAGCTACAGGCGGTACGTTTACAGCCAACAACATCAAAGTAGGAAGCTTCATTCAGCAAGTAGTTACACCAGGGTCGTCTTATATGTTTGATTCAAATATAAATAGCAATGGAATCGGTATTACACATACACCTGGATCACCAGATATCAATCTAAGTCCGAACAGCGTCTATTGGATCAATAGCTATTTGGAAGGGTTTGAGACGCCAACTGGCGGTATCGGATTCGCGCTTCGCCTGAACGGGGTTCCCCTTTTTGGGAGTCATGTCGGCAACGGAGGCGCTGTTGGGGTCGATACACAACTCTCAGGAGCATACATTCTAAACACTGGACCTGGCGTTAACGTTCTACAGATGTTCAATGATGATAACACAAATACTACGACGGCTAGTAACGGTACGCTTGGCGCTTCATTGACAATTATGCAGATTGGTTAGTGCATTAGCCTATGACGAATATTATTATAACCCCTAGCATTATTATTTATCATCTAATGCATTGAACGACACGTCAAAAGGAGATGCCGATATCAGAAGGACTGGTTTAAAAATATAGAGCCTTCATTACACCGATATGGTAATTTCTAATATGACAATAGTGAGACAGAACAGGTAGTAGCCTCTAACAAACGTCTAAATAAATGCAGAAATAGCCCTGCGTTTATTTAGACGCGATGTATATTCCAGTAGGTAGTGAAGAGGTGTCCAAAGAAGCAGTTTAATCGCAGTTGACATTCGTGAAGATGTCTCAAATGATGCGCTAGCCTAGACGTTTACGCCAACTGAATCTGCATACAACTGGTAGAAACTTCTCACTGAACGCAAGGAACGATTCCTATGCCATGGAGGTGTCCCGAAGTCTACAATTAGATTAGCATATGCCACCTATCGTAAGTCTAAGTTATAATGGCTTGACAATTTTTCTCCATTTTTCTCCGTATTATCACCAACAATCACCTCTAAATGCCCAACTGAATTTAGGGAACAATAGTTACGCTCATTTCGTGACTTCACCCATTAATCGACCGTGTTATTTGCAATCATAATCTTCATATTCACACTCACATTCACACTCTTTTTCATGCCTACAATGTTTTTTGCATTTCACTTCATGTATTTCAGTAAAATCAACAACACTTTCTAATTTCATTAATAGAAGCATTTCTTTTTTAACAATTGTTTTTAATAACTGATTTACATTACTATTAGCTTCTAACAAAATATTAATATCACACGTTTCTCTAGTTATCTTATCTAGTTTTCTTCCTTGTGCTTTAATAATCTCAGCTAAACCTAATTCTTCCATCGCAATTGATGAAAGTAATAAATTTGCAATGTCTTTTTTACTAAGATTTATATCTGGCTTAATATCAGGTATGTTGGGCATCGACAATTTAAATCACCTCAAATGTTTCCAATTTTTTCTTCACCAATTTAAAAATAATTACGCAAATCAATATATTCATATTGTCCAAGCTTTATTCTTGACCCAATTATGCCTTGGCATAATTGAGTCCAAATTCGTACAAGAACTCCTTCCCAATTCCGTAGGGAAAACATTTTTTTGGCGAATGTATGATAAGTTTTTGCCAAATACAGAACAATGGCAATCGGGTTTTAATGCGCAGGTCACATGTTCGCTGAAATATGCCTCTAATTCAAGGATGGTGTGTCCTGGAGTAATATTTAGACGTGTGTCATTTCGTAAGTCATGCAAACCGGTATTGTACGTATACCCCCTGAGAATGGCAAAATCATCGAATCCAAGCAAGAGATGTGACAATGAGATGTCTTGTGTTGACAGGCTTGTTGAAAACGAAGCTTCTTTTTCATGATACGAGCAACCGTTGTCTCAGGTGTTTTCGCTACACGCGCTAATGTGTGATAGTTGCACCAATTTCAAATGCCTTGTATAGCGTTTTTTCGATGCTACGTACATGGCATTTCTTTTGAAAATCAAGGACCCAGAAAGATTCTCGACTCCAATATGCCTGAGGTATTCATGAGTTATGTTCGACTTGATTTGACAATTTATATGACACAAATATAAATACTCATCATACAATAAACATGTAATCAAAAAATCGTTAATGGAAGGGGTTTTTTCATGAGTTTTCCTAACATACCCAATATTACAGCTTCAATTACTATTACTAGGGATGAAGTATTAAACTTATTACTTTCATCTATTGCTTTTGAAGAGTTGGGATTAAGCCATATTATTAATGCAGAGGGAGAAAAAATTCAATATGCTTTAGGATTGATCCCGGGTTTAACCCAACCAGCTTCAATACCTGATTTATTAAGCATTAATGATAGTGTGCGTAAAACATTAGATTCTGTTACAAGAAAAGAACTGGTTTTGCAATCAAAATTGCAAAACATCGTGGATCTTTTGACAGGTGACTAATCACTTATAGTTACATCAAAAGAAGTGAAAATAGATTCATAGTTAAATTGGAATGTAAGCCCGTAATCAAATAACGTATATAAATAACCATGCACTCCCGGAATGATAGACATCAAAAAAGGGGGTGCTTCTTTATGTCAACTACCAAACTAACAATTGTCCCTGTGATACTGGATACCCAGCACGGACAAGTATCCTTTTAATAATTCAACGCAATTTTCCCCTGAACCAAGCTGTATCATTAAAACAGTTGGTGCTATATTTCCTTCTTTAATGGCGTAGATGAACACATCATCCAAACGATCATGAAGGAGTTGGGTAATCGATGAAGCATGATTTTACGAGTGTGCAAAACATCTATATCATTTGTGGCAATACGGATGTGTGAAAAGGCATTGATGGAACTTGTAGAGATGTTATAAATGTTTGTGCTTCGATGGGGATGGCTTTGTCATACTTTATAAACGGCAAGAAAATGGGAAACTGCAATGGCCAAAAGATGAAAAGGAAATGCGGAACCTTTCACAGCAGGAGCTTCGTTGCTCTTAGATCGATTATTGCTCCAGCAGCAAAAGGTAATTACTTTGAGAAAGATATCGCTTATCTTCTTTGCATAGTGGTATTCGTTATGAAACACGAGAAAGAGATTCCTGCATTTTCTAGCGAAGGCGATTAAGATCGTATTTTACATCATGTAAGCATTGTCACAATCGTTGGTGTTTCATACCGATTAAAGTATTATTTAACCTCGGAAAACGAGTGATTTTGTACACCCTTAAACGAGAGAAACTGTACATATTTATATTTACTTCTAGCCATATAAATACCCCCTTAGATTTCATCTCTCTACCGTATGAGGAGCGTATTAAATACTAATTTCAATAAGGGACCTAAAAAGATTTTCATCTCCATATGCTATTAAAGGATTCAGAGCTGTTCGACTTGATTTGACATTTTATATGACATAAATCGAAATACACATCATACAATAAACATGTAAATTAAAAATTAGCTAATGGAAGGGGTTTTTCATGAGTTTTCCTAATATACCGAACATCACAGCTTCAATTACTATTTCCAGGAACGAGGCATTAAATTTATTACTTTCATCTATTGCTTTTGAAGAGTTGGGATTAAGTCATATTATTAATGCTGAAGGGGAAAAGATTCAATATGCTTTAGGTTTAATCCCAGGTTTAAGACACCCAGCTTCAATAACTGATTTATTAAGGATTAATGATAGTGTCCGTAAAACACTAGATTCTGTTACCAAAAAAGAAATAGTTTTGCAATCGAAATTGCAAAATATCATAGACCTTATGTGTGATGACTGGAACCAAGAGTATAACCCCAAAAAAAAAATAGTTAGTCAAATTGAAAATCAAAACAAAAATACCAATCTTGATATTGGTAACATGGAATAGCACAGTATTATTGATTTTTAGAAGGGAGCACTTTTTTATGCTTCCTTTATACTGTAGACAAACTCGGCAAAAATCAAATTGTTCTTGCCAATAAAGTTAGTTCTTTTGTTGGCATAAGCAACTCCGAAATGTAAATCAAAAGAACCTTGTACTTAAACGAACGAAGCAGTTTTGTTGAAAAAGGTAAATGGAGATTTTTTATTGTAGAATATATTTTTACAATAATCAATCGGTGTTAGGGACTATGTTGACAATCTACTATTTTTTTATTATTATTTTAAAAAACATTAAGGAATCAATAAATTTTCGTATAACTCCAATAATATGGTTTGGGGGTCTCTACCAGGAACCGAAATTCCTGATTACGAAGAAAGTACAAAACTTGTATTTTCTTTGTAGTCAGGAATTTTTTTGTATTTATCTGAAAATTTATTTTAGGAGGTCAACAATGAACTTTTTAGCATTGCCCAAAATTGAACTTCACTGTCATTTGGATGGAAGCCTAAGGGGTGAAACTATTATCGATATTGCACAGAAGGAAGGTATTCAGTTACCCTCTTTTGATAAGGATGAACTGCAAAAGGAGCTGATTGCTCCGTTAGAATGTGAATCCCTTGATGAATATTTAAAAAGATTTTCTCTTCCTAATTTAGTCATGCAGTCCAAGGAGAACTTAAGAAGAATTACTTTTGAGCTATTTGAGGATGCAGCAAGAGAAAATGTGAAATATTTAGAAGTCCGATTTGCCCCGTTACTTCATACATTACAAGGTCTTGATGTTGAAGAAGTTATTCAATCTGTTATAGAGGGGATGAGGGACGCTGAAAGCTGCTCCGAAATAAAGGGAAATATAATCTTGTCTTGCATGAGGACAATGTCTGTAGAAAGCGCATTTGAAGTAGTTGAAAAGGGGAAAAAGTTCCTTGGAAAAGGTGTGGTGGCAATTGACCTATGTGCATCTGAAGAAGCAGGCTTTTGTGAAAAATTTGTAGATCCAATCGCTTTGGCGAAAGAATATGGCTACAGAGTCACTATTCATGCCGGTGAAACGGGAATTGGTAAAAACGTACTAGAGGCGGTTGAACTGTTGGGTGCTGAAAGAATAGGACACGGAGTATTTATTAAAGATTGTGCCGAGGCTTATAAGATTGTGAAAGAAAGACAGGTAGTGCTTGAAATGTGTCCAACAAGTAATGTCCAAACGAAAGCTGTTCATCATTATTCTGAACATCCGATTTATAAGTTTCATAAAGATGGAATAAAAGTGACATTTAATACGGATAACAGAACAGTATCAGATACTACTATGGCAAATGAAATCCATTTAGTTAACAACGAATTTAATCTAAGTGAAGAAGATTATCGGCAAATCTATTTAAATAGTGTAGAAGCATCCTTTGCCGACCAACAAACTAAAGAATGGTGCTTTGCGCAATATTAAAGAAAATTAAATTTAGCAACAAAAATAATCCCCGTACGCGAACATATTTTTTAACTATTATAAAAACTAATCTTTAATATTAGCAGATTGTGAAGAAAGAGCAGGGGCTTCTAGTGGTGCTCTCTCAGACATGGTAGTAGCTAACGCAAGCTATGTAACATTATCTTTAGATGGAGGTCTATTATCTTTAATCTTTATTCTGATTGTCATTTGGTCAAGAAAAGCTTGAGAATGGTATAACTTTAAGGTCTTAAAGTTTAGACGCCAACAGAATTTATTTTTTAGGCTTTAGAGTATAATATTGTTCCATTAAGCTAGCCGTTAAAAGAAATAAGGTCCATATGTATATGTAGCAGTTCAGTACCAACTAGAGCTGAAATAAAAATGAAATTAAAATGGCAGCACTAACACACAGTTTTTTTTGATATTCATTTTTTCCTCCGTAATTAGATTAATAATAAATAATAAAGTTTGATAAAAAATAACCTCTTATAGTGAAATATTCTAAAGAGGTTATCTTTTATTTTTTAATAACGTCTGGTAAAAGTGTTTCCTGAATAATCCTAAAAATCCAGAGTTATTTAAATCTATTGTATGCTATGCTGATCTACTAGGCTTTTCGAATTTAATAAAAAATACGTCACTACATTTCAAACTTAGCTTTCATTTTGCATTTTCCTAATTTCAACAATTTTCTTCCAGATCGCCCTATCAATTTTGGCAAAACTACTTATGCTTGGCGTTGTATTTACTTCAAATAATATAGGTTTCCCTTCAAGATTTAATCCGAAATCAATGCCATATTCTCTACAAGGAAAGTGGGATGCTATTACTTCAGCTGCTAAAATTGAATCTTCTTTTAGAGAATCTATTGTTTTATCTTTCTTTGTAGTATCCATCATCATATAGTCTGATAATAATTCATCAATCGGTATTATTTGAGAACCCCGATTTGAATTGACAATCCCATGATCCTCAGTTGCGATCCTTCCGTAAATCCCACCAATTATCCATTCTCCCTTAAGATTTTGAACATGAACACGAATGGATGTAGAATGCCCATCAGGGGTAAGACTTATGACCCCCTCCTGTATAATATAAATTCCGCTTAATCTATCATGTTTCTCATATGGATGTAGAACTTGATGGAAATCCTCAATTGCTGCCACACACTTATTTATTTCTTCACCTTGCATGGTAAAACCGTTAAAACAATAATGTCCATCTTTTCTTTTGTAGACTTTATAAATTGCTCTTCCTTGTCCAGTGCTATTATGTTTCACATAAACATACTCATACCTATTTAATAAATCGATTAGGTTTTCTAGACTGTAAGGTGTTGATTCTGGAATGAAGTTAGATGTTAAAGGATTTTGTGTTAAAAGTAAGAATTGTTGCCATTTTCCAAGTGTATTTTTCAATAAACGCACCTCATTCAGTAAGATATTTATATTTCTTTTGTATTAATAGTGTAGTCCTCTCCACGTATAGAGGTTACTGTATTGTATGTAAATAGATTTATTTTGCATGGGTGGGGCTTGGTAACACGATAAATCTCTCCCATTTTTCTGCTAGAGTTCATACTCAATTTACTACACTAGAAAAGTAGCATTATGATTGTTTTTCCTGTATATCCATTTTTGATTTCACAATCATTAGTTTCTAATGTATCTGCCCTGCTTATCTTTACTTTTAGTCATATGATAGTATGATATGTCGATTAAGGGGATGGGAGATATTGAAAAAAACGACGAAATTAAAAAAAATAATATATTCAGATAAACTTGAATTTTTAATGGAAGCCCATAATGGTCTTTCCGCAAAAATTGTAGAGGAAGTCGGTTTTAAAGGGATTTGGGCGAGTGGTCTATCGATTTCAGGATCATTGGGTGTAAGAGATAATAATGAAGCATCATGGACGCAGGTATTAGATATACTTGAATTTATGAGTGATACGACAACAATTCCCATTCTATTAGATGGGGATACGGGATATGGAAATTTTAATAATGCTCGGAGGTTAGTTAGAAAACTAGAACAATTGGATATTGCCGGAGTCTGTATCGAGGATAAAATTTTTCCGAAAACCAACTCATTTATTAATGGAGAAAAACAGCATCTCGCATCGATTGAAGAATTTTGCGGGAAAATAAAAGCAATGAAAGATACCCAAGAGGATGAGGACTTTATGGTTGTAGCTAGAATCGAGGCTTTTATTGCAGGCTTGGGATTAGATGAAGCCCTTAAACGTGCGGAAGCCTACAGGAAGGCGGGTGCCGATGCAATTCTTGTGCATAGTAAAAAATCGGATTTTAGAGAAATTGACGCATTTATGAAGGAATGGAGTGGAAGGCATCCAGTGGTTATTGTGCCTACAAAATATTATACAACCCCAACTAATGAATTCAGAAAAGTAGGAATAAGTACGGCAATCTGGGCTAACCATAACTTAAGAGCGTCGATCACTGCTATGCAGAACATCTCAAAACAAATTCTAAAAGATGAAAGTCTCATTCAAGTAGAGAAATCGATCGTAAGTGTACAAGAGATTTTTAGACTCCAAGATGTCGAAGAGCTTCAAAAAGCAGAGGAGAAATATTTGCCATCAACTAATAACCAATCACAACCCGAAACGGAGTGATGATATGTTAAATACAAAAGAATTTGGAAATGAGCTTAAAAGACTTGGGTTTGACTTTTACAGTGGGGTCCCTTGTTCATTTTTAAAGAATCTTATTAATTATTCCATAAATGAGTGTGAATATATTGCTGCAGCCAACGAAGGTGATGCTGTAGCCATTGCTTCAGGAGCATACCTTGGGGGAAGAAAATCAGTTGTTTTAATGCAAAACTCTGGTCTAACCAATTGTATTTCTCCATTGACTTCTTTAAACTATCCCTTTCAGATACCTATACTTGGATTTGTTAGTCTACGTGGAGAACCCGGGTTGAATGATGAACCCCAGCATGAATTAATGGGACAAATTACGACACAACTATTAGATCTCATGCAAATAAAATGGCAATTCTTATCTCCGGATGATAGTGAGGCAAAGAAACAGCTTGAAGAAGCTAACAAGTGGATTGAAGTAAATCAACCATTCTTTTTTGTAGTGAGAAAAGAAACATTTAAAAGTGAGAAATTGAAGATAGAGCAACGTCTTAATCATAAAAATATGATAAAAAGTGAAAAAACGGACGTAGATGAACTGCCAAGTCGTTTTGACACTTTAAAAGTGATAAATAGACTCAAAAATATGAAAACAGTATTAATGGCGACAACTGGTAAAACAGGAAGGGAACTATATGAGGTCGAGGATTCTGATCATAATCTATATATGGTTGGCTCCATGGGCTGTGTTGGTTCTTTAGGATTAGGATT
The DNA here is from genome assembly GCF_044762845.1 of Lysinibacillus sp. NPDC096382. Classification (NCBI taxonomy): domain Bacteria; kingdom Bacillati; phylum Bacillota; class Bacilli; order Caryophanales; family Bacillaceae; genus Lysinibacillus; species Lysinibacillus sp. NPDC096382. The sequence goes on along the minus strand of NZ_JBIWFC010000008.1, from coordinate 57,132 downwards.
AGCCCACACACGAAAAGATATAGATGTAGTTGTTATTGATGGAGATGGTTCCCTCCTTATGCGAATGGGGAGCTTAACTACAAATGGCTATTATCAACCTGAAAATATGCTTCACATTCTTCTAGATAATCAAGTTCACGATTCAACTGGAGGGCAAAATACCGTTTCTCACAATGTTAATATTGTCGAAATTGCTGCGTCTTGCGGGTATGAAAAGTCATATTATATCCATAATTTACATGAACTTGAAATGTGTATACAGGAATGGAAAATGACAAAAGGGCTGACTTTTATTTATTTGAAAATCTCAAAGGGATCTAAACAAAATCTAGGACGCCCAAAAGTAACGCCAAGTGAAATTAAAACTCGTCTACAGAGATTTATTAAATAATTGTTCTGAACATATTAGCAGGTTGATCTTGCCTATAAATAAGCCAGGACTAAAACTTAGTTGGAGGGAGAATTCGAACCGCGTATAAAAGTGAAATATAATGAAAGGGAGGAGTACCGTGAAGAAAATTACTAGAAATATCTTACTGAATCCCGGACCTGCTACTACAACAGATACGGTTAAATACGCACAAGTGGTACCTGATATTTGCCCTCGTGAAGATGACTTCAGCCAATTATTGCAATTTGTTACTTCAGAAATTACTAGTTTAGTTTCAGAAGAGAATCAATATACAACCGTTTTATTCGGTGGTTCAGGGACTGCTGCTGTGGAGTCAATCTTGAGTTCAGTTATGACTGATGGGGTTTTAGTAATCATAAATAATGGAGCCTATGGAAAAAGAATGTGTGAAATTGCAGAAGCTTATCAGCTGGATTGGATTGAGTTTTTAAGTCCACCCGATCAACCTATTAATTTAGATCAGTTACAGTCATTCATTCAAAGCATTCCAAGAAAAGTTTCTTTTCTAGCTGTCGTGCATAATGAAACTACAACGGGATTATTAAACGATATAGAATCGATTGGCTCCATTTGTGAAGAAAATGAGATTACTATGATGGTAGATGCAATGAGTTCGTTTGCAGCTATTCCTATTGATATGAGTAAAATGAAAATAAGTTATTTGGCGGCTAGTTCCAATAAAAACCTTCAGGGAATGGCAGGAGTCTCTTTTGTTATAGCAAAAAAAAGCGAACTAGAAAAAGGAAAAACAAAAAAGCCGACAAATTATTACTTGAATCTTTACGCTCAATATTACCATTTCATCGAGACAGGACAGATGCGTTTTACTCCACCTGTGCAAACTATCTATGCGCTAAAACAGGCGATTGTAGAATTAAAAGCAGAGGGAGTGAAAGAAAGATATGAACGATATTCTAAATGTTGGGAAACCTTAATAGAAGGTCTTTCTAGACTTGGTTTAAGATATCTCGTCCCAGTGGAGCACCATTCAAAAATTATTACAGCAATAGTAGAGCCCGAAAGTGAAAATTATAATTTTAAAGAAATGCATGATTATTTATATGCTAACGGAATGACGATATATCCTGGAAAACTTAATCAATTAAATTCTTTTAGGGTAGCCAACATTGGTGATCTTAGCAAAGATGATATCGAGCTCTTTTTAACTTTATTAGAAAAATATCTTCAAAGTTAAATTATTCACGGAGCTGTAGAATACCGACAACAGTCATTTAGAAGTTATAAATCTACACATCTTAAACAAAGTATAATTCATATAAAAAATGTCTGCTTATGGGGTAAAGTAAATATTTTTTTGTGGAAGTTTTGGACATATCGATGTTCTTCTATTTATTAGAGGATGTTTTTATTAGATTAGGCAAGGATGGTTGAATGTGAGCTGAAAGTTTGTAGGTTTTCTGAACGTATTCCCCGATTACTTTCATTACACATCTTTATTGAAGTAATGGAGGCGTTTCTACAACAAGTGGAGACGCTTTTTTACTCCCAGGGGAAAAAGCCTTTTTGCAAATGGCAATTATGCGAGGCATAATTGATACGCCCTACAAGTAATTCCGACTATTGAAGATTAGGATGATTCCAACAATACACATTATCCAAGAAAGGGGTGCTCCCGTATTATTAGCTATTTTCACCCGAAGTTTCTCATCCTCCGAGAAACAGGAGGTAAAAGAGAAACAGCAAGAGGGAAGGCATCACCATGATAAAATTGTATCCAGCTAAAATAGAAGACCATTCCATCCATGATAGATTAGAAGTAGTCATTATTCCAATTGCTGCAAAATAAGGGGATGCCATACCTACTTCAATTAAAGAAGTAGTGAACCCCAGAGCCACAATGAAAAGCATGCTTTTTGATTTTAGAGAAGGCAAGTCTGAATTTTTCTTTGTTGGAATATAAAAACTTGTGATGAACAAAATTGCTCGAATAATAAAGATTATCCAGCTTACAACTCGATTTTGAAATACGATTTCATTATTTGTATATAAACAATGATCACCTTCTGTTTTGAATGTTGGCTTTAATAATCCGATGTTATCGGAGTGACGTAGTGTTCTGTTAACGATAAGGTATTAACGTACAGAAAGATAGGTTGATCAGTTGATACACATTAACAAAGTGGGAGAGCTGACAGGTGTTACAACTGTTTTTACATTCCACTTTTATTCTTCTTTACTAAAAAAAGTTTTAAGTAAGAACCCTACTCCCAAGCCAATCAGTACACCAGGAAACGCATGATCTATAGCCAGTCCAATCCCAGCACCTATAATGACACATCCATAAATAATTATATCTCCCTGTTTCATCAAATCCTCCTTATTTTTCTAATTTATTTAGATATTGCAAAAAAGTAGTTATTTATTAGTATACAAAATGACGTAACGTAAGCTTCAAGGTTTTTTAAGAGTTTTATTAATTAATTTATAGAAACCTTGAAACCGACAAGGGGTCACCTTTTATAATGAAATCCAAAGAGAGGAGGGTAACGTCGTTGGCAAGGATCTGCAAACGCACGATCTCTAAATTAATAGAAGCAGTGTAACGTAATTGACTTGCATAGTGAGGTTCACGTTACTACAACAAGTGGAAATGTGGACATTGCATTGAATAAGGATGAATCTGATGCCACGCTCCTTCCAACAGCGGGCTTTGTAGTAAATGATAAACAACAATGCAAAGGAACGTCCGGGAGCGGAGATTATGAAGTGTAGCTGGAAACCTTTTTAAGAAATATAGTATTGAAATAAATACAGATACCACTTAAAAGTTAATGCATCGTTAAATAATTACTTTTTATATGGGAATTCTACATAATGATCGGAGCGTCACTATGAAGATATCACCGTAAGTGTTGCGACTATGGTGATTAAAGTTGATAGCGTGATGTGTCATATTAACTATCTATTAACTTTTAACAATCTGAATATAGTACTAAGCCACTATGTTTGGACCGGGTGTTTTTGTGGTATAATTTCCTAAAAAAGGAGTGTTGTTTTTGGGAATTCGAAATTATTTTAAAGTAATAAAAGTACTAGTATGTTTATCTGTTAGTTTATGCATCATAAATTATCCGTTTATTTCCTTTGCTGAAACACTTGATACTAATGTTAGTGAAAAAAGCAAATCTAATGACATCGATACTGGTATCGCAAACTTGAACTACGATAATAGAGAAGTTTTAGCAGTGAATGGTGACAAGGTTGATAGTTTTGTCCCAAAAGAAGGTATTAACTCAAAAGATAAATTTATAGTGGTTGAACGTAATAAAAAGTCACTTACAACTTCACCGGTAGATATTTCAATTATCGATTCTATGGCGAATCGTACATATCCAGGAGCATTACAACTTGCCAACAAAGCTTTTGTAGACAATCAACCTAGTTTATTGGTTGCCAAAAGAAAACCGCTAAATATTAGCATAGATTTACCTGGCATGAAAAGGGAAAATACAATGACTGTGGACAATCCAACATATGGTAATGTATCTGGAGCAGTAGATGATTTAGTATCAACGTGGAGTGAAAAATATTCAACAACCCATACTTTACCAGCAAGACTACAATATTCAGAATCTATGGTTTATAGCAAATCTCAAATTGCAAGCGCTCTGAATGTTAACGCCCAAGTTCTTGATAATTCACTAGGAATTGACTTTAATGCAATTGCGAGTGGAGAGAAAAAAGTGATGGTTGCGGCTTATAAACAAATATTTTATACGGTAAGTGCAGAACTACCTAATAATCCATCAGATCTTTTTGATGATAGCGTTCCTTTTGAAGAGTTAACGCGTAAAGGGGTAAGTAATGATGCCCCTCCCGTTATGGTATCAAATGTAGCTTATGGCAGAACAATTTATGTGAAATTAGAAACAAACTCTAAGAGTAAGGATGTACAAGCTGCTTTTAAAGCCTTACTGAAGGATGTCAATACGAATGTAGAAACTAGTGGGCAGTATAAAGATATTTTTGAAGAAAGTTCCTTTACTGCTGTAGTATTAGGTGGAGATTCACAAAAGCATAACCAGGTTGTCTCAAAAGACTTTAATGATATTAGAAAAATAATTCAAGATAATGCAGAATTTAGTCTTAAAAATCCAGCATACCCAATATCATATACAAGTGTTTTCTTAAAGGATAATTCAATTGCTGCTGTTCATAACAATACAGATTATATTGAGACGACAGCTACAGAATATTCTAAAGGCAAAATCATCCTTGATCATTATGGTGCATATGTTGCTCAATTTGAAGTAGCCTGGGATGAAGTTTCATTTGATGAAAATGGACAAGAAGTACTATCCCATAAAACTTGGGATGGAAACTGGAAAGACAAGACAGCACATTTTTCTACAGTAATACCCCTTCCGCCTAATTCAAAAAATATAAGAATTTATGCAAGAGAATGTACAGGTCTTGCATGGGATTGGTGGAGAACAGTTATTGATGAATACAATGTTCCATTATCTAATGAAATAAAAGTTTCAATTGGAGGAACTACATTATACCCAACAGGTAATATTAATTAGGTATAAACTTCCGCTCTGGAAAAACAAACGGCTGAGGCTCTTGTTACACAAGAACTTCCGCCGTTTTTATTTTCTCAAACAACTAGCATGATTTATGAACACCAAAAACCCCACCAAGTGCATCCACCATAATGGTAATCTATGAACTGAATATGAGTTTAATACTCGATTTATTATCAAAAGATTTACGCAGGATTATTTAACCTTAAATGTTCAATAACGCTTGTTTAAATTTACTTGAAACGAAAGCTTACAAAATTATAAGTTTTATGTCACCAAAATTAATTGTTAAAACTAAAATTATGTTTTAGAATTGCTATTGTTGTAAAAAAGCTAAAAAGGTCGTTCGTCCTAAAAGTGACTCGTAACTAAAATAAACATTTCAATAAATACTGAGGTATTCCTATCGTTTAAAATATCCCGTAAATGTTAGTTGAAAAAATAACATATGCGGGGGTTTTTATGAAAAGGGTTTACAATAATAGAAAGAAGCGTGTTACTATTTAACAGCTTGACAGAAGTCTATATGGGGAGTAGTATACAATAGCTGTGAAAAAAGCTATTGTGAAGTAATATTTTTTCAAATGCAATACTTATATTCTAAGTTTATATATAACTAGATTTAAGTTTAAGTAAGTAAAAGGTAGGTGCAAAAATGAAGAATTTATTAAGTAAAAAAAATGACCTATTAAATAAATTTTTAGGGATATATTTATTAGCTGTTTTAATGTTATGGATTAAAACATACATCGCTCAAACAGCACAATTTAAACTAGGCGTAGAAGGATTCCTTCAACAATTCCTTTTACTAATAAATCCACTAGGCTCAGCAATGCTATTTCTAGGATTTTCGTTTTTATTTAGAGGAAAAAGAAAATATACATCACTAGTTGTAGTTTACACGCTGATGTCTATTGTTTTATATGCCAATATCGTTTATTACCGATTTTTTAGTGATTTCATAACATTACCTACAGTTACCCAAACGCAGAACTTCGGAGATTTAGGTGGTAGTGTTCTTTCTTTATTAAAGCCTTATGATATCTTGTTCTTTGTGGATGTATTTGTAATGTTTTACCTACGATTCTCAAAAAAAATACAAAAAGAAACCGATCGTTTAGGAAATAAAAGAGCAATGGCAGTCATTGCATTAGCATTAGGAATATCAATTCTCAATTTAGGACTAGCTGAAACTGACCGTCCGCAATTATTATCTCGTGGTTTTGATAGAAACTATATTGTGAAATATCTCGGAATGTATAACTATACGATTTATGATTCAGTAGAAACAATGAAAGCATCTTCACAAAGAGCTTTGGCGGATAGTAGTGATATTACAGAAGTAATGAACTATACAAAAGCTAACTACGCCAAACCTAATGCACAATATTTTGGTAAAGCAAAAGGAATGAATGTTATCTATTTACATTTAGAATCATTCCAAAACTTCCTTATCAACTATAAATTAAACGGTGAAGAAGTTACACCATTTTTAAATTCATTAACAAAAGATAAGAATACAATGTATTTTGATAATTTCTTCCATCAAACTGGTCAAGGTAAAACTTCCGATGCAGAATTTATGCTGGAAAATTCTTTATTTGGGTTACCACAAGGGTCTGCTTATATTACAAAAGCACAAAATACGTATCAAGCAGCTCCTAGTATTTTAAAAGATTATGGTTATACATCTGCTGTATTCCATGGTAATAACGGAAGCTTCTGGAATCGAAATGAGATTTATAAATCATTTGGATTTGAACATTTCTTTGATGCTAGTTATTTTGACACAAATGCTTCAGAAAACATGGCTGAATATGGTTTGTTAGATAAACCATTCTTTAATCAATCTGAAAGTCTTTTAACTTCGTTACCACAACCTTTTTATACGAAATTAATTACGGTAGGGAACCACTATCCGTATAAAATGAATCAAGACTTAGTAACAATTGATAAAGCTAATACTGGAGATGCAAGTGTAGATAATTATTTCCAAACAGCACGTTATGCAGATGAAGCAATCGAACAAGTCTTCAATCAATTAAAAGAATCAGGCTTATATGATAATTCGATGATTATTCTTTATGGTGACCATTACGGTATTTCAGATAATCATAATGACGCGATGGAACAAATCATTGGAAAAGAAATTACACCATATGAAAGTGCTAATTTACAACGCGTACCATTATTTATACATGTTCCAGGAATGCAAGGAGGAACTAACCATACTTACGGTGGTCAAACAGACCTTCTTCCAACGGTATTACATTTACTAGGAATTGATACGCAAAAATTTGTGCAATTTGGTTCCGACTTATTATCAAAAGAGCATGATGAAATTGTACCATTTAGAAATGGCGGTTTTGTCAGCCCTTCGATTTATTCAGTTAATGAAAAATATTATGATAATAAAACAGGTTTACTGCTAGATGATAGTCAATTAGAGGATGCGAAAACTATCAAAGATAAAGCAGATCGTAAATTGGAATTATCTGATAGAGTCGTAAATGGTGACTTATTGAGATTCTATACGCCAACAGATTATACGCCAGTCGATCGTTCTAAGTATAATTACTCTAAAGATGCGAATGAAGAATCTAATTAATTGAATTGTAGAATATACTTTTACAATATACGAGATGATTTATGAAGGATCATGTTTACAATCTAATAGTTTTTATGATTATTTTAAAAACGATAAGGAAACCCTATTATTTCGTATAACCGCAATAATAGGGTTTGGGGTCTCTACCAGGAACCGAAATTCCTAATTACGAAGAAAGTACAAAACTTTCTTTGTAATCAGGAATTTTTTTGTATTTTAATCTAAGCATTTATTTCAGGAAGTTAAAAATGAACTTTTTAGAGGGACGCTGAAAGCAGTTACGAAATAAAGGGAAATATAATACTGTCTTTCATGAGGACGATGTCTGTAGAAAGTACATTTGTGGTGGTTGAAAAAGTTCCTTAGAAAAGGTATGGTGGCAATTGACCTATGTGCATCCGAAGAAGAAGGCCTTTGTGAAAAATTCGTAGATCCAATTGCATTAGTCAAAAAATATGGCTACAGGGTCACTATTATAATTTGTCGTTAGGCTTTTATCTTTGTGATTAAAATTAAATAATTCTAATCACAAGAGGGGATTAAGAGGTTAAAGGAAAAATGAGATAAGGCAAAGGGATCTATTAGCCATCATATATGACCTAGGTGATAGCCCTGTCCGTAATGAAGCAGTTATTTCTTTCTTTGTTTAGGAAAAATTATGTATTTTATATTAGTATTGACAAATTAATGTATACATACTATCATTTAATATATTGATAATGATTATCATTATCAATATATATTATCTCGAACACGCAGAATAAAAAGGGGTATTTTTTAATATCCCTTTTTATTTATAAAGTGTTGATAATGATTATCAATTAAAAAGGGGGTTCTACTATCAAAAAGTTATTTTTAGTTTCCATGCTAGTAGCATTATTAACAATTTTAGTTACACCAAATTTATATGCATCTGCTGCACTTGCAGATGGGAAGTACACAATCAATTATCAAGTGAATAAACCAAATTCTTCATCTGCTTCAATGGCAAATGATTATTTTTTGAAGCCCGGGACAATTATCGTTAAAAATGGCACTTCGGTAATACAGCTGAAGATGAAAAATAGTTCGTGGATGACGAAATTTGAATCTAGTACAGGTGGTAATAAAGTTATTAGCGAAAATAAGGCTGAGGATACACGTATTGTCCAATTTGCACTTCCTTCTTATAAATCACCGACTGCTGTTACTATGAAGGTGGATATTGATGACTTAAATTATCATCATGAATACACTGTAGATTTTGTCTGGGATGCGGCGTCATTGAAAAATGAAAATGGTAGTGCAGTGGTAGCCACAACAGTACAAAGTAATAATAACACGGCTATAAAAACTGGTGAAACAAGTTCTTCAACAGTTAAAGAAAAAGTAACAAATCCTTCGTCAGTTAATGAAAAAGTAGCAAATCCTCAAACAAATGATAATTTTCCACTCGGTATGCTTTTATTGTTCGGTGTTAGTGGATTTATATTCCTAATTTCAAAAAACGCATGAAGGAAGAAGAAATCATTTAAAATATTTTGAAAGCACCCTCATCCACTACACCTAGGTAGAGGCAGGGTGTTTTTTTTAAGGGGTGGATGGACATAAAGAAGATAAAAGATATGAAAGTATATAATAGAATGCTACATATTATAGGGCTATGTAGTATTGTTATCATTCTTTCGGCATGCAGTAATTCAATTAGAGAAGATGAAAATAATGTAGAAGAAAAAAATAATGAAAGCCATACAGCCATACAAGATAAAAATCGAATTATTCCAACGACAGTTGCAGCTACTCAAATTATAGATGCGCTGAATTTAGATGCTATTGCTATTCCTACGACTTCATATGATTTGCCAAAACGATTTGAGGGTTTACCCGAAATCGGTAATCCTATGTCACCAGATATGGAAATAGTAAAATCCTTGAATCCAACAGAAGTTTTTTCAGTGACAACATTGGAGGCAGATTTAAAAAGGATATTCCAGGAAGTAGGTATCCATGCATCGTTTATCAATTTGCAGAGTATTGATAATATGAAAGCTTCCATTGTAGAAATTGGTAAAAAATATGATCGCACCGCTGAGGCTACTAAGCTAGTGTCGGAGCTTGAAGGAAAAATTACAGCCGTTCGAATAAAAGCGGAATTAAATGAATCACCTAAAGTTTTAATTTTACTAGGTATTCCAGGTAGCTATTTGGTAGCAACAGAAAATTCGTATATTGGGGACTTAGTGAGAATGGCTGGAGGTCAAAACGTCATGAACGGGCAAGAGCCTGAGTATTTACCGTCTAATACCGAATTTTTACAACAAAGCAATCCAGATATTATTATTCGACTGTCACATGGGATGCCTGAACAAGTTGTGGAAATGTTTAATGAGGAATTTGTTACGAATGATATTTGGAAGCATTTTGACGCAGTGAAAAATAGACGTGTGTATGATTTAAAGGAGCCGCTATTTGGAACAACAGCAACGCTTGCAGTACCTCAAGCACTAGAAGAACTTATTAACATTATGTATCCATAATGAGAAATGTAGAGGACCCAGATGAATAAAAAAGTAAGTAGTTTTATAGTTGTAAGTATATTACTTTTAGTAATTATTATATATTCTGCAATTACAGGCTCGGTTAAAATGGATATGACGGAATTTATGAGAGCTTTTTTTGGTGAAGAAAATCAAAATTACACCGTTATTAAAGATTTACGTTTCCCACGGATTATAGTCGCTTTATTTGCAGGGGCAGCTTTATCAGTTGCCGGCGTATTATTGCAGGCAGTAATGCGTAATCCATTAGCCGATGCAGGTGTAATTGGAATTTCAGCAGGGGCATCATTTGTACAATTACTTGTCATTACATTATTCCCAATGATGTTTTTCTATACGCCACTATTGGCTTTTTTTGGAGGAGCATTTGCTTGTTTTTTAGTATTTATGTTGTCATGGAAGTCAGGCTTAAATCCTTTGAAAATTATTTTAGTAGGTATTGCTATTAATGCGATGTTTACTGGTCTAACAGAAGCATTTGTTACGATATGTAGCTATATGAATGTTATGGTTGGTGGTGTAGGGGGCTCTAATTTGTCAATGCGTACTTGGAGTGATGTTAGTTTAATATCATTTTATGGTGTGATTGGTTTACTAGCTTCCCTACTACTAGCTTCTTGGTGCAATTTATTGACTTTGCAAGACAAAACGGCAAAGAGTTTAGGCTTTAATGTAACACGTGCACGACTGATTATTGCAGCAATAGCGGTATTACTTGCGGCTATTTCAACTGCTACAGCAGGAGTTATTGCATTTGTCGGGTTATTAATTCCGCATATTTCAAGAAGGTTAGTAGGTTCAGACCATAAATGGTTGATTCCATTTTCAGCATTAGCTGGCGCCTTGCTGATTTTGACTGCGGATACGTTAGGTAGAATATTAGTTTCGCCTTTAGAAATTCCAGCATCAACAATAATGGCTATAATTGGTGGACCGTTCTTAATTTTCTTAATTCGAAAAGATAAGTAAAGAGAGGTGAGTGCTTTGAACGTTTCTCAAATAAAACTATCTTATGATCAGCAGCAAAATCATTTAGATGGGGTTACGACAAGTATTGAAAAGGGGAAAATCACGACGATTATTGGTCCAAATGGTTGTGGTAAATCCACATTATTAAGTGTCATTTCACGTAATAATACGCCACAACAGGGGTCAGTAACGTTAGAACAGAAAGATATAATGGCATACAAGGCAAAGGAATTTGCGAAAAAACTAGCAATTGTTTATCAACAAAATTCAGTGCCGCAAGATATCACGATTGAAAAACTAGTTGCTTATGGACGGGTACCACATCAACAATTGATGAAAAAAAATGTTGAAGAAGATGAGGTGGCAGTAAATTGGGCACTTACAGCTACAAATTTAATACAGAAACGCACGTGTAAATTGGATGCATTATCGGGTGGCGAACGTCAGCGTGTTTGGATTGCCATGGCACTTGCTCAAAAATCGTCCATTCTTTGTTTAGATGAGCCAACAACATATTTAGATATTTTTTATCAAATCGAATTATTGGAGTTAGTGAAGAAATTAAACAAAGAAAATGCTTTAACAATTGTTATGGTGTTGCACGATATTAATCAAGCAATTAAATATAGTGATCATATCATTTTGATGAAAGACGGTAAAATAATATGTGAGGGGGCACCTACAGAAACAGTAACAAAGGAACGTATGAAAGAAGTATATGGAGTGGAAGTCACTATTCAAACGCATGAAAGTGTTGGTACGTATATGATTCCTGTAAGGGTTTAGGGAATTTGAGGCATATTTGAAAATTTCTTTAGCTTTAATCAAGTTAAATTATTAGTAGATAATTGACACAAAAAAACATCGCGTTACAAATTTTAACTTTCTTGACAATAATAGTGGGTGGGTTATAATAAGTGAGAATGAGAATCATAATCAATTAAAGAGAGTTGTATACTTTATAACATCCAAGTAATGAATAGATGTTTTTCTTTAATTGAGAATGATAATCATTTGAGCTTAGGGGTAGTAATAGTAAAATCTTTTAATACATAAAGGAGGTAGAAACGCACAGGAAAGGTTGAAATTATGAAAAATTCAGGAGGTCAAAGTAGTGAAGAAACTTTTACAATATGTAGCAATGGTAATGCTAATTTTAGGTACAATATTACCGAGCTTTGGAATGGAAGTAAAGGCGGAGAAAAATACCGAAGCTAACTGCACAATTGACTATTCATCAAATATCAAAATTCTCAATGAACAACAAACAGCAGATTCAATGATGAATAGCTATGTTGATAAGAAAGCTACTGTTAAACAAAAAGATGGTCAATATACGGTAGACATTACGGTGCCAAAAGAATATAAAACGTGGTACCAGGATTTTAAAGTTGAATCAGGTGGCGAATTAAAAGCAGCTATTGGAAAAATAACAGACATGAATGACAACGATATTTACACATTCGTAGTCGACCAATATGAGGAAACAATAAAAGCATGGGTTGATGTTTACATTCCAGCGCTATCTTACGACCATGATTATATTGTGTATCTAGCTATTTCAAATGTTGCGGAGATTGACCGGGTTTGTGAAGAAGCACCAGATCAACCGGATCAACCAGATCAACCAGAACAGCCAGAACAGCCAAAACAACCAGATCAATCAGATCAACCAGGGCAAAATACTGATGAAGTTATCACAGAAGATGTTCCTTTCACATTTTTAACAGATAATAAGTCATATGATTCGTATTTTAAAAGCTATATTAACTATGCTGATTTAGCCACTGTTGGTGAAGAAAAATATGCATATATTAAACTAACAGGTCACACATATGCATTTACTACACTAAAAGTAAGCAATGAAAACGGAGAAGACGTAAAAATCGTAAGCTCTGAAGGCGAAGGAAAATCATTAGTACGCGTCATAAAAGTAAAGTTAGACGCTAATTTAAAGGTTACAGTAATTATGTCAGGTGAAAATTATCCAGCAACGTCGTTTACATTTGATTTTACACCGGTAAAAGAAACAGTTGTATATTTACCTGAACATTTTAACAAGAACAATCAAATAATTGAGTTTGGACTGACTCCAGTCAACTCTGGTGCACCTGTTCATACAATAATCGGATTACTTTTAGGACAAGCATATGCATCAAAAACAGCAGATAATAAGATTGCTGTAACAATGAATTTAGTTGTAAATGATACGATGAAGGGCCTTTCTGTACAACAAGGAAATAAAACAGTTGCAGAATGGACAGCAGGCAGCACGAAAAGTGAAGGTACAGCTAAAAATGTAATTAAATTTACAGTAGACTCATTAGAAAATTTAGCTTTTACGTTAACAACTGAGCGAAATGGGACTGCTTCAACAATGAGTGCGACAGTTGAAAAAGTACTATTAACTGGCGAAATTGCTAAGCAAGAGGAGAGTAGTTCAGAAGGAAATACCAACGGCAGTGAATCTGGTTCTGGGGAGAACAATAATAATTCAAATACCGATGGCAATAACAATTCTAACACTGGAAACACTGAACAATCAACTAATGGGCTGTATACAGTGAACTTTACGTTCTTAAATGAATCAGGTACTGGTAGTTCTATTATGAACACATATGTAGATAGTCAGGCATATGTAGTGAAAAATGGTTCTTCATATCAAGTTCAATTAACACTAAAAAATAGTTCATGGATTACTGGATTTACAGTGAATGGGTCAACTCCAAGTACGATTAGCGACACAAATGATGTACGAGTAGTTCAATTTACAGTATCGAGTTTATCTAAGCTTCAAAATGCGTGGGTAAAAGTAGATATAGCGGATCTTAACTATCATCATAATTATAATATTCTATTAAAATTTGATGAAGCCTCACTTTCAAAGATAAATAATAGTACAACATTCCCGAGTACAGGTGGTTCAACTAATAGCAATTCAACTAATAGCAATTTAACTAATAGCAATTCAACTAATAACAATTCAACTAATAACGGAACAAAAATAGAAGGAACTACAGGGAACTTAAATCAAGAGGGAGTAGCTAGATTTGAATTTGCAAAGAATGCAAAAGAAATAGCTGTATTCCTACAAAAAGCAAAAACAGTATTTGAAGATAACAAATATAAAGTTACGCTTTCATTAAATATTGAAAATAACTTACAGAAATTTATTGTGAAACAAAATAGTAAAGAAATTGCAAACTGGTCTAATAAAGTAGCTTCATTAGTACCTGTTGCAAATGCAAAAACAGCAACACTTTCATTTGAAGCTGATACACTAGATAACCTTGCTTTCGAAGCAGTAACGACTGATAAGACAATTTCCACAAATGTCACAGCAACTACGACAAATGAAAAGATTACTCGTCAGCCAATTAAGTATAAAATGCAGGCTGATCCAAATGGTAAAATGGCTGAATTTATTACGAACTACTTAGCGCCATATTTCACGAAATCAGAATTAGTTACGATTGACGGTAAACGTTACATCGAAATGACACTAATTGGTAAAGCTTATGGCTTTGCGACTCTTGCTTATATTGATGGAAATGGTAAGCAACAAAATATTGAAGTTATAAGTTCTACAGGTGAAAAAATGGATCAAGTACGAGTTGTTCGTTTGCCATTAGTTCAAGATAGCAATGGCGTAACTAAAATATTCGTAGATTCAGGAGATTTAGGTTATGGGGCGTACACATTATTCTTTACGTTTGATGTACCAGTTTTAGAGGGAGAAACAAATAATAACTCTAATAATTCTAATAATAAACTCGAAAATCCTTTTACAGATATCGAAAATATATTCAGTAAGGACGAAATTTTAGCTTTATACGCGGCTGGGATTACAACAGGTACAACACCAACGACATTTAGTCCAAATAAAAATATAACTCGTGCACAATTTGCAGTGATGATGGCTCGAGCTCTAAATATTCAATCAGCTAAAGAAACTACGTTTACGGATGTTAAAGGTAATTGGTATGAAAAAGAAGTACAAGCACTTGCAGAGGCCGGTATTGTGACAGGTATAAATTCAAAAACATTTAACCCAACGGCAAATATAACACGTCAGGAAGCAGCAGCAATGATATTACGTATGCTTGAATACAAAGGCTATAAAGCAACAGTTGATAAAAATGCTTTATCATACAAAGATGCTAGTAAAGTATTTGACTACGCAAAGCATGCTGTATCAGAATTACAAGTAAAAGATATCATGACGGGGTCTAATGGCTATTTTAACCCAGAAAATAATTTAACACGTGCAGAAATGGCGAAAATTTTAAAACGATCACTACAATTAGTAAATTTAATGGATCAATAATTTAAGTAAAGCACTATTACTATCCCATAAGCTCTGTCTTTATTATTTACTTCATAGTAAAGATCGGATAAGGTGACTATGCTTTCTTGTGCTCCTGTGAAGTATTCAGCTCAAGCTATTCCCACAGGAGTTTTGCACCCGTTGCCTTATCCAATAGAAAAAAATGCAATTCAAGCTGGCATCGAATTGCATTTTTTATACGTATTAATGTTTTTCAGCAATTGTTTTATGTAACGAAAGCGTAGCGACAGTTCAAAAATCACCGATTTGGAAAAAAACTAAAAAAGCACACTTATATTCAAGTGTGTACTTTTCTAGGCATAAGGAAATGCATATGAAAAATTAATTTTTTTATTTGCACCAGTAAAGAGGAAGTGTTCTAAACATAAAATTTGATTAATAAGATCTCGCAAAAGTAGAAAAACGCCTTTTTAAAATCTTAAACAGTCCGTAAAGCGTTCTTAGACGAATTACCGTAAACTCGATGAAAATAACATCTAAGAACGTATAGTTATTATTCTTGAATTTTTACTGTTAATCCCAAAGAGTGATTTAGGGATTGGAGCACTTTCACCTTTTAAGAGATCCATATACTTAAATTACTTTACTAAAGTAGCAGCAATTTCAGAAATAACAACTCGGTTACCTATTATTGGAGACGGTGCGCTGTTTTCTTTGTTATTAATCTCTTCACGGCGGTGTACATTTTTAAAGTCTTCAGATTCGCGCCAAGCTTTAAATTGCTCGACTGTATCCCAAAACATCATAACGTTCATTTCATCATGATCTTCTGGTTCTGAGCAAACGTTCACTTCAACTTTATTAAATCCTTCCCAGTTCAATAAATATTTACCGGATATAAATAGTGGTGCCATTTTATGAGCGAAGCCTTTTTTTACTAAAATACGGTTAGTAACTGTAATCATTTATATTGACCCCTTTTTTAATAAGTTTAATTGATAGTGATTATCATTATCAATTAAAACATACATTAATTGTATAATGCAATAAAAAATATTAAAAAAAACCAAAAAAACCGTTTGTTGACAACCATTATTATTTAAAATAGAATCATAAACAATCGTATGAGAATGATTCTCAATTTGGATTTTTAATAAAAAGAAAAGGTTGGTAGTAACATGAAAAATTATAAATTTTTATTAGTAGGTGCGTTGGCATTAACATTAGCAGCATGTGGAGAGGAAAGCAAAACAGCGGATGTTAATGCTTCAGTAGACCAAGTAGATATGGAACAACAAACACTTGAAACAGTGGGAGCTTTAACATTTATAGATGACCTTGGGAATAAGCATGAGTTTGAAGCAACGCCGGGTTCAGTTGCAACGTTAAATCCAGGAATGATGGATATTTTACTCGAGTTAGGTGCAAACGTTACTGGTCGACCAACGATTACATCCGATAGGGGGGCAGAAGTAGAAGCTATTCAAGAGATAGGTAACCCGCATGAACCATCATTTGAGCAAATAGCTGCATTGAATGCGGAAATACTTATTGTGCCACCAAGCTTCCAGCAGTTCGCTACAACGGTAGAAGCGACAGGTACGAAAATTGTCTACTCAAACATGAATTCAGTAGATGATATTAAAAAAACGATTAAAAAGTATGGAGCGTTATTTAATAACACAGCAACAGCAGAAAAGTTAGCTGCGCAAATTGATGAGAAAATTGCAGAAGGCACTACAGGTTCAACGTTAGACGCTCTTATCGTTTATGGAGCACCAGGTACATATTTAGCTGCGCTTGATAATTCGTTATACGGAGATATTTTAAATAAAGCAGGTGGTAAAAATATCGCAGCTGATCTACCAGCGACAGATAAATATCCAACTTACGCAAATTTAAGTGTAGAGAAAATTGTTGAGCGTAACCCAAAAGTAATCATGCTGATTACGCACGCGAAACCAGCGGCAGTAAAAGAAGGTTTTGAAAAACAATTGAAAGAAAATGCAGCGTGGAAAAATTTAGATGCAGTAAAAAATGATCAAATCATCATTTTACCAGCAGAAGTGTTTGACAATCCTGGTACGCAAGTCGTAGAAGCGATTGACTATATGCGTGGAGTTTTGAAGACAGCTGAAGAAGCCGTTAAATAATTTTTTATCTTCATTCACCAAATGAATGTGATTTTGATTACTTTTTCAGTGAGTGCCCAAACACCTACTGAATGAAGATAAAGCCTCCGGCGGATGTCACGGATTTACAAAGGAATGAATTGTGCGGGCACAATTCAAAATCCGGACGCATTGTTTATCTGTAGCGCAAGCAAAGCGACAGCTACAATTACGCCAAGGCAAAATTGATTGTGAGGAAATAACGATGATAACAGAAGAGGAAAAATATGCCCACCCTCTTGCTAAAAAACGAAGAATGGCGCTTATTGTGTTACCGATACTTTTAGTCATAGTGAGTGTCGCTAGCCTTATGATAGGGCAAGTTTCATTTTCAGTAAGTGAAGTGTTTAGTGGGATTTTTAGTTCAGAAGATACAATGGCACGCCGAATCGTATGGGAAATCCGTTTGCCCCGTATATTAACGGGTATCATTGTTGGTGTTTGTTTGGCTATTGCAGGTTCAATTTTACAAGGTGTAATGCAAAATCCATTAGCTGATCCAGGGGTTATTGGGATTACTTCTGGCGCTGGAATTATGGCTGTAGCAGTTATGGTCGTGTTTCCTGGCTATATTATATATTTACCTATTGCAGCTTTTTTAGGTGCTTTTGTCGCTGCAATGATTGTGTATGCATTATCGGTAAAAAAAGGTGGTACATCCCCAATGCGAATTATTTTAGTAGGGGTAGCCATTAATGCATTATGTGGTGCAGGAACAAATGCACTAATGATTCTTTATAGCGATCGTGTACAATCTGTACTGCCGTGGTTGTCTGGTGGTTTAATAGGTGTTGGTTGGGTGCAATTTAAGATGATTATTTACTATGTCATTGTAGCAATTATATTATCAGTTTATGCAATCAAACATATTCGTATAATGCGTCTAGGAGACGAAATGGCAAGCCTTTTAGGACACAATGTTGAACGAAGTAGATTCTTTTTAATTGTATTGAGTACGTTATTAGCAGGGATTGCGGTAAGTGTGGCCGGTTTAGTTGGATTTGTTGGTTTAGTTGTACCACATATTTTACGGTTTATTATCGGTGGAGATCATAAGTATTTAATACCTGCTTCAGCTTTGGCTGGTGGCTTACTTGTTGTTTTCGCTGATACAATTGCGAGATCAGTATTTGATCCTATTGAGGTTCCTGTTGGAATTTTATTAGCATTCATCGGAGGACCGTATTTCTTATATTTAATCCATAGAAAGGGGAATTCTATTGCTACGAATTGAGCACATTAATTACCAACATGAGTTCACCAATTTCCGGTTAGATGATATTAATTTGAAAATTAATGAAGGAGAAGTTGTTAGTTTAATAGGACCGAATGGCTCGGGTAAATCAACATTATTACGAGTGATTTCACGTCTTTTAAAACCGAATACTGGTACAGTATATTTAGATGAGCGAAACATTCATGAAATGAAGTCTAAAGAAGTGGCTAAAACACTAACGATGCTCCCGC
Source organism: Lysinibacillus sp. NPDC096382 (assembly GCF_044762845.1). NCBI lineage: Bacteria > Bacillati > Bacillota > Bacilli > Caryophanales > Bacillaceae > Lysinibacillus > Lysinibacillus sp. NPDC096382. The sequence goes on along the minus strand of NZ_JBIWFC010000008.1, from coordinate 38,133 downwards.
AAATGAATAGTCATCAATTAGATTTAACTGTGCGTGAGTTAGTAGAGTTTGGGCGTCATCCGCATAGCGGACGGAAAACGGTCCTATCAAAAGAGGATATAGCAATTGTCGATTGGGCAATTGATGTAACTGGATTAAAACATTTGCAAAATCGAGTATTACCATCGATGTCTGGGGGAGAACGCCAACGTGCTTGGATTGCAATGACTGTAGCACAGCATCCCAAAGTGTTGCTACTAGATGAACCAACAACATATCTAGATATTGCACATCAATTAGAAGTGATGGAGCTCGTAAAAGAGTTAAATCATAAATACAATATGACAGTAATAATGGTGTTACATGATATTAACCAAGCTGCACAAAATAGCGAACGTCTGATTGTACTAAAAAAAGGGAAAATACATTATGATGGTTCACCACATTGTGTATTATGTAAAGAAATGTTCCAATCAATTTTTGATATTGATGCTGAAATTTATATACAAGGTGGAAAACCAATATTTACCCCGGTAAAATTGTACGCAAGTCCTTGAAAATGATGTTAGCTTCCTACAAACACAAGAAGTTTCACTATAAAAATAGAATTCTAAAATTTATGAGCAACTGTAACAAACACACCTGATTAAAAGTAAATGCTATTTTTAGATAGATTCATATCTACGAATATAAACGTTCTGCGGCCTTTTTATTTCGCACTTTACAATATGTTTAGTTTATAAAGATGGAATCGCAAAAATCTTAAAAATTTACTAATTACACTGTAAAAAAGGAGCTTTTAAATGATTGGTATAATTTATTACGCTTATGGCGCACCGAAATCTTTAGACGATGTTACACCCTATTTTTCACATATTTTGAATGGTAAAACACCACCACCTCAAATGCTTGAAAAAATTACAGCACAATTTAAAAAATTAGGTGGTGTTGATCCATTAGCAGCAAATACGAGCCGTATCGCCAAAGGGCTAGAACATGCTTTACAGCAGCGTTTAACACAGACTGTAAAAGTATATAACGCATACAAACATACCGAACCTTACATTTCACAGGTTGTTGACACAATGCTTGAAGATGGAATCACAACTTTCATTACGCTACCTGTGAATCCGATAATGTCTTTGTCAGGTGCTGGTGCGTTTTATGATGAAGTAAGTGCATTATTAGCCTCACATGACGTTACGGTCATTCATGCGAAAGGTTGGCATTTACATTCTGAATTACTTGCTGTGTATAAAGATCGTATTCAACGTGCTTACGAATGGATTCCTGCTGGAAAACGGGCTCAGACTCATGTCTTATATACTGTACATAGTCAGCCAATTGATCCAGAGCGAAACGAAATATACGTACGACAGTTTTCTGAATTATCAGAGGCCATTTCAAAAGCTACTCAAATAGACAACTGGCATATTACATATCGAAGTGGTCACGGTAAAGTTGACTGGCTTGGCCCAGATGTAAAAGATATGATTTATACATTAAATGCAGAGGGTGCTCAGGGTTTCGTCACATGTGAACTACTTTCGCTTTCAGCGGATATTGAGTCCTATTTTGAAATCGGAAGTGACTGTCAGAGAATTTGTGAAGAACTTCAAGTTGACTTTGCCCAAGCGGAATTTCCAGGTGATAGCTACGATACCATTCAAGCTTTAGCTGCCATTGTCGAATCCTTTATTCCAGCAGAATAACATATGCGTTATAAAGCTCGTTCACATTGGACAGCTACTTATGGAAAGATTGAAAAAGGCTTAGGAGATATTCCTAAGCCTTTTTGGCGGTTTGCAATGAAAGAAAAGTGGATATTCCTTTGTTGGCGTTCGATACACCGAGTGCTAACGGACATATACGTAACTCAGCAGGTAAGAGACAGCGGGAGATATAATTTTCTATTTTGATGACAAAAAACAACACTTACAAGTATTTGACAAAGTGCGGCAGAAACTCTGTTCAATATGTCTCTTCGGGCGTGAAATGGCCGATTCCTTTTAATTCAAAGTCAAAAAATTTAAGAATTAATTCATTTTCAGTTTCAATACAGTAATATTTATCAATCTTGGCTTTTCCTCCTTGTATAATATATGTCAAAATAGGAGAGAAAAGCGACAAATCGGTCAAGCTTAAATGTTTTGCCCCTTTAAGATGAGTAGTATATGCTCCTTCGAACTGTTTATTATCGAGTTTGTTCGCTACATAAACAGGTGTACTTTCCAGTTGACGCCAAACATCGTCTGAATAAATGTTAAAAAGAGGTGTTGTGTAGGCTTTGTTGCTTGCCATAAAATTATCATCAGCTTTGTTATAAACAAGTTCACTAAAGAAAGTGGCATCGATATTTACTACTGCACTTACATCATTGCGTGCTCTACCTAGCCACACACTTGCAGCACCTCCCATTGAGTGCCCAAACACACCAATCTTCTCTGTATTGATATGTTGATAAATAGCGTTATTGTCACTTTCGGCTTTTGCTAGTATTGTATCAATGACAAAATTCATATCGTCTGTTCGTAGTTTCATCCATTTTTGGATAATATTATACCGTTCTTCGTTCGAGTAAACACCTTTATTCGCATTGTTGACTTCATTTTTAAAATCTGAATTGATCATAGTTACTATTCCATCCTCTGATCGAGTATAGAAGGAATGATAAGGATGATCGATGGAAACGACTACATAACCGTGGCTTGCTAGCTCAGTAAAAGTAGATCCGTTGCTTGTCTTAATACCATATGCTCCATGTGAGAATACTAATAGAGGGTATGTTCCATCTGCATTTTTGGGATACCAAAATTCCACATTAACACTTCTGTTGTCCCCCTTATCAGAAAACTCCTCAATACGATTCCTGTCAATATATGTGTCAGTAGCGGTTGCGACTTCATATTCTCCTGTCACTTTTGGTAATTGATACTGTGGGAAAATAATGACAGGTGAGAGTACAAAGACAAATATCAATATCATCATAATGGACTTCCACACAATGTTAGAAGTTTTGTATTGTTTGATATTCGTTCTCTTAAGGATAAGAGATACTGTCCCTTTAACGGCTAATAAGAAAAGAAGGATAGCAAGCATTACCCAGCAAAAACTCCAAACAATCACCGATGAAGCAGTAAGTATTACAAATACAATAAATACAGCAATCCTAATCCAATTTTTTAATTTTTTATGGTTGTGCTTAGTTGCTATGCAGTAGATTGCAAAAGCAATTTCGAAAATTAAAGCAATTACTAATAGTAATATTCCCATAGTTGTTCCTCCACCTCATTGGAAAAATTTTATGAAATCATCATAATAAACAGCTGGAAGGATGTATATGGAAAAACAGTAAGTTGTATTTATAAGCCAATAAGATGCAAAAAACGGTAAGCTCAAATGCTTACCGTAAAATAATCTGTTGCAGCCAATTACTGTACTGCTTATTGATTTTCTGTTTACTCATCAACGTCTTTCTTAAATGTCTTTAGTTTTTCATTGATTTTTTTGGCATCTTTTTTATCATTTTGCCATGACAGTAGATGAACAATGATATAGATTATCGCAATTTGCAGTGCAAGAATGATGACACCCGGACCAGTTACAAGATTCATAGCACTAGCAAGGACAATCAATAAAATCTCCAAAGTGAAGAAATGAATAATAATCCTTATACGCATTTTCTTCTCACTTAGATCATTTGGAGAATAAAAAATAAATCCCGTTAGTGCACCTAAAAATGAAAATGCCATAAGGATATAAATCGACTTCAAATCAAAGGCCATGTCAGGATCATACATTTGTCGCAACAAAGTAATAATCATGATTATGGATGCGAAGATGATAAAGAATTCCTTAATTATCTTTTGCACAAATTTCAAAAAATTCATATGTATCCCTCTTTACAAACCAAGCATATTTTTAAGGACAGGCACATACTGCCTTGATATAACAGCTCGTTCTCCGTTATCCAGCACCGCTTCGAATCGACCACTTATGGTCGGATAAACAGATGAAATTTTGGTGATATTCAAAATGGTTGATTTCGATGCGCGAAAACAGTTTTTTCCTTTACATAATTCTTCTAACTCGTATAGTTTTTGTTTTACCTCAAAAACGTTGTCCCTGCAGTAAATAAACACTTTTCCCTCAACTGCCTCGAAATAATAGATATCATGAAGCTTAATGCGGTGAATACTATCATTTTGATGTCCAAGTAAAATGATGTCTTTCGTTGTCAGCTTGTTAATGATTTCGTCTACCTCGTCATCAACCTCATAACACCTAATAAGAATCTCTTCTTCTAATTCTTGGCTTATTTCTTCAATTGAAATTTTCAAATGATCACCCACGAAATTTCAAATTCTTTAATTCTATTCAGTTTTATAAACTTGCAAATGAAGCATAGCTAAATTAATTTGTTTAATCTAATATTAACATCTCTATATACAATTTTATACATTTCATCAGAATACTGTATGGATTTTATTTTATGATAGTAGCCAAAGTCGGCTAAGTCAAGTGGACGAGAAAGGGAACAGTACAGATAAAGTATGAGGAAAATCACAATACCTACGAGATTTCCATATTAGACTAGCGGAGGTGGCTGACATTTTAATTAAGAAAACAAAGACTGAATTTAATATTGATTCCGGCCTTTGTTTTGTTCAACAATTCTAGAATTACACTTTACATAAACTTACTTTCATGTTAGATTACTCTATAATAAATTTGACAAAAGGAGGTGGAAGCAATGTTAACTGTTTTTAGAATTCTGTTCGGTAAAAACGTAAAAATTGGAAATGTTTTAGCTGTTAAAGGGAGTAGTCTGTCCTTTTTTAAGCTATACAACCATACAAAAACAGTTATCGGAGCTTTACCTCTATGGCAAATAAATGACAATGCAATGATTTAGAGTCTTTGTTTATTTATTTGTGCATATTTTTTTATTTAAAGTTCAGCACCGATAATTTTATCGGTGTTTTTTTGTGTTTAAGGTATAGACAACTCCTTTCAATTTACGCCTATAAAAATAGAGAGCTTATGGAAGGAATGAGAATGATGCAAGTAAAACTAAACAATAAGTATAAAAGAATAGAAGAATTATTAAAGGAACATAATTATCCTAACTTTAGAATGAAACAAATATTGAATGCCATTTTTAAAGAAAGAATAAATAAATTTTACGAAATTAATGTTCTTCCAAAGTCGTTAAGAGAAATGTTAATTAAGGAATTTGGAGAGTCTATTTTAGATGCTTCTCCTTTAAAGGAACAACATTCTGAGCAAGTCACTAAAGTTTTATTTGAGATTTCAGGAAAGGAAAAAATAGAAACGGTAAATATGAAGTATAAAGCTGGGTGGGAGTCATTTTGTATATCTTCTCAATGCGGATGTAATTTTGGGTGTAAATTTTGTGCAACAGGTGATATTGGATTAAAAAGAAATTTGACGTCAGATGAAATAACTGACCAAATCCTCTATTTTTACTTACAAGGTCACTCCATCGATAGTATTTCTTTTATGGGGATGGGAGAAGCATTAGCCAATGTACAAGTTTTTGATGCCTTAGATGTACTTACCGATCCTATGTTGTTTGCTTTAAGCCCTCGTAGAATATCTATTTCAACTATTGGTATTATTCCAAGTATAAAAAAAATGACTTTGAATTATCCGCAAGTCAATTTGACGTTTTCGTTACATTCCCCATTTAATGAACAACGAAGTAAGTTGATGCCGATTAATGATAGGTATCCATTATTAGATGTGATGGACACATTAGATGAGCATATTCGAACAACATCAAGAAAAGTATATATTGCTTATGTAATGTTACCTGGTGTAAATGATTCTATTGACCATGCTAAAGAAGTAGTAAGTTTATTAAAAGGTCGATATAAAGAAGGACGTTTATATCATGTAAATTTAATCAGGTATAACCCAACTGTTAGTTCTCCTTTAAGATTCGGCGAAATTAATGAAAGTCATGTTGTGAATTTTTACAAAAAATTAAAATCATCAGGTATTAATGTGACCATTAGAAGTCAATTTGGCATTGATATCGATGCAGCTTGTGGTCAATTGTATGGCAATTATCAAGGAGCAACAAGCCGTAATTTGAAATGAAGAAAATTGTTGAATTGTATTTCATAAAAAAATTTGGTAAAATGAAAATACAAATTATGAGAGGACTGATGAATGGACGATGATTAACTAAACTATATTTTTATTTGAAATGAACAACTTCAAACTTCAAATTACAAAAATATAGGATTAGTCTGTCCATTTTTATAAATCAGTTTACGTTTTATTTGTCATGGTTCCAATGGCAAAAAAGAACACTTATTTAGTATAAGTGAAAGACTAATCCTTCCAATTTCAAATTGGGAGGATTTTTTATGCTCTCATAGTTAGTCTGTAACATAAATCAAAAACAAAGGAGAGAAAAAAGTGAGCGATTCAGACACTATTGTTACGCATGTATTACTCCGTACAAGTCGTTAATATCCATCAACTTATACGGAGAAATTTTAAATGGATGGATATGCCGACTTTGTATAAAAAGTGAAAAGAATGGATATACAAAGGAGGATTTATCATGTCAATGATACAAGTTCAAAATTTAACTTTTTCTTATCCAAGTAGCTTTGACAATATTTTTGAAAATGTAAACTTTCAAATAGATACGGATTGGAAACTTGGATTTATCGGTCGAAATGGACGAGGAAAAACAACATTTTTTAATTTATTATTAGGGAATTATGAGTATAGTGGGAACATCAATTCTTCAGTGGAATTTAATTATTTCCCTTATCCAGTTTCGGATAAAAACAAGTATACGCATGAAATCATGGAAGAAATTTGCCCCCAAGCAGAAGATTGGGAAATTCTCCGTGAAATATCCTATCTGGACGTTGACGCCGAGGCTATGTATCGACCTTTTAATACATTATCAAATGGAGAACAAACAAAGGTGTTGCTTGCTACACTTTTTTTGACTGAGGGTCAATTTTTATTAATTGATGAGCCAACCAACCATTTAGACACGGAAGCTCGAAAGATGGTCTCTGACTATTTAAGGAAGAAAAAAGGGTTTATATTAATTTCACATGACCGAAACTTTTTAGATGGATGCGTTGACCATATTTTATCTATAAATAGGGCCAATATTGAAGTTCAAAGTGGTAACTATTCTTCTTGGAAGTTGAATTTTGATAGACAGCAGGAACACGAAGAGGCAACTAATGAGCGTTTACAAAAAGATATAGGGAGATTAAAACAGTCTTCAAAGCGTACATCAGGTTGGTCAAATCAAGTGGAAGCTTCCAAAAATGGAACAACGAATTCAGGTTCTAAGTTAGACAAAGGTTTTGTAGGACATAAAGCAGCAAAGATGATGAAGAGAGCAAAAAACCTTGAATCAAGGCAACAAAAAGCTATTGAGGAAAAGTCAAAACTGCTGAAAAATGTGGAAAAAACGGAGTCGTTAAAATTAGAATCATTGGCGTTTCATTCAAATGAATTGATTGTTTTGGCTGATGTGTCTGTTCAGTACGATGACCAAATAGTGAATAAGCCAATAAGCTTTAAACTAGAACAAGGTGACAGAATTGTGCTTGATGGCAAGAATGGAAGCGGAAAAAGTAGTATCCTCAAACTAATTCTAGGAAATCCGATACAGCATACGGGCTCGATGTATGGAGGTTCAGGACTTATTATTTCCTATGTCCAACAAGATACCTCTCATTTGAAGGGAATGTTATCGGACTTTATTGAAGAGCATGGGATTGATGAAACGTTATTTAAATCTATCCTACGTAAGATGGACTTTGACCGAATTCAATTTGAGAAAGATATTTCTCATTATTCTGGTGGACAAAAGAAAAAGCTACTTATAGCCAAAAGTTTATGTGAAAAAGCGCATATCTATATTTGGGATGAACCGTTGAATTTTATTGATATTTATTCGCGCATGCAGATTGAAGAGCTTATTAAAAATTTTAATCCCACAATGGTTTTTGTTGAGCATGATCAAGCATTTCAACAAACAGTTGCAACCAAAACTATATCTATGTAGTTAAATTTGAAAATTAATATGTAATTGAAGAATCCATTTTGAAACAATCTTTTTTTCAAAATGGATTCTTTTATTTATCGTAAAATACCGGATTATGAGTTGTACAAACTTTATTTCAAACAATAAAAGGATCATTACCAAAACGTGTGGTTGATTTCCGTTCCGACTGGGCGCTTTGTAGCTGACGCTTCGCTTTCGCTACAGAAAACATTTGTTGCTGCCGCTACATTAACACTACGCTTTCGCACAGAAAACATCCGCTACGCTGCAGGGTCTCGGGCCAACACGATGTTGGTCACGAAGGCGTTATCACAGGATGTGATGCTTTTAGCCTTCGTTCCTCTATCGCTGATCCCCGAGGAGTCGCCCAGTCTCCACTCCAATCAACTATTTACATAGTAGAAGTTTTAACAAAAGTCACCCACAACTTTTGGTGATGAACCTAATAAAAGGAGTAGCTGACAAAGGTATGAAATTAGCCAAACTCAGTATGGTGAGGAAACTGGTATGCCAAAAAAGTGGCTATTAATCAATTATTGTGATTGAATTATACGGTCATTAACAAATGCTTTTAAGAAAAATAATTCATTATCATTGGGGCCTCTTTTATTTTCTACCTTAAAGCACTTAATAGCATTTTCTAATGAGGTGGATTTTACAGCTCGACTTGCTGTTGTTAACTCTTCCCAATAAATATTCATTTCACTGGAATCACAGATCGATTCATGACCAAGTAAGAACATTTCAGCATTATATTTTTTAATGTCTTTAATCATAGGCAATAACAATGATTGCTTGAAATGAAATAGGCAATTTGTTGTTGTACAATATGCGGAATCACCTAAAAAAACAACTTTTTCATCAGGAATATAAATAATTGTAGAGTCGTCTGTATGAGTACTTTTGATTTTTTCAATTAGGCAAACTTTATTACCTAAATCAAGGGTTAATGTATTTTCAAAGATTACATCCGGAGAATTCAATTTAAAACTATCTCTTTTTGGTATATTAGCTTGTATAATCTCCATTGAATAACACTCCAATTGCATTTAAGTGTAAGTATATGGTAATATTGGGATAACTCTATTTGGATAGAAAGGATACAGGAGAACACGTATGCCAAACTTTACTTTGTAATGAATAAATTGGATAGCATTACCCTCAAAAAAACATTGTTTTTTTCAAGGGGGTAGTATGCCTATTTTTCTCATTACAAAGGAACCAAGCAACCCTGTAGTCTCAATGCGTCAGGAGGTCCTTGTATAGGATCTCCTTTTTTATTTAAACAATAAATTTTACATTGTACTGCGAGATATCCAAATAGATGCTTGCGTACCTTTATCTTAAGAGGTGAAGGATTAATGTTAAATATTACATTCCGCTGGAGACTTTCTCAAATACCAGAACGAACTGTCAAGAAGCACTGCAAAATGTGTGGGAAAATATCTGTTTTTACGGATACAAATGTACGAAGGCATAACGCAAACGGAAAAAATATATACCAATATGCAATATATAAATGCGAAAAAAATCATACGTGGAATAAAAAGTTAGCTATGTATAAAACGTTCTCAGAGCATGTTGCTGATGTTGAGGAGCAGAAAGAAGAAGCTTCAATATTATCAACGATTCCGATAATCAGCTTAGTAGAACAAGAAATAAAGGTGATACACATTGTATTAGATGATGTGATTGGCAAACATCGAATTGATAAAGTGCTTGCAATCCAAATTGAAGATTGGAGTCGATCACAGATCATAAAGAAAATTGAAGATGGAACAATTCAATTAAATGATCAAATCATTAAACCTAGTGCAAAATTGTCAAAGGGTGAACGCATTTCTATTTTCATTGACAAATAAATTTTTTTCAAGGTCGCAACATGGTGAAGGGAGACATTCCCTGCATAAGTGCGACCTTTTGTTTGAGGGAGAGCGTCACAGGCTGGATCATCAAATCTTAATGGTTATTTGGATAGTTCAATAATAAATCATAGGCGCCTTAAATAGGTTTATTACAACTTGTTCTTTTTAGTCTAACGACATCAAGGTAAGTCAGAAATCCCTATTCTTACGAATAAGGAAGAATAGAACAGTTGGACAATAGTCATTCATCTGTAAAGGAAAACGCGTCTATAATTCAGACATCAAGGTTAAGAGGGGAAATCAAATGGATAGGTTTAGCTTTAGTTTCTTTCGGCAACTTTAGCATGCAGTACCCTCAAATTAGATTTTTTTGGAAAACGGTGAAACTGTTGTCATAAATTCACGTCTACTAACCGAATCCTAATTTTAGGAGGTAGATATATAAATTATATTGAGTGTAACAATTTACAGGTTTTACGGATTAATCAATGATGAAGCTGCTCTTCGGGGTTTGAAAATAAAAGATAATGGGTTTTCGTACCGCAAAGGAAAAGAATTACGATATGCCTGATTATAAGTTTAATGAATTGACGAAACGAATTAAATAACAAAGTTTTAGTTGATCAAGGATAGGAAAAATAAAGGGGGCCAATACCATAAAAAAAATACTTTTCATTTTCATGTTTTTAAGTTTCAGTATAATAAGTGCATGCTCTGATCAAGAAGAACCTGTGCCGAACAAGTCACAAGAAGAGCAACAACCTAACGTGCCAAACAAGCCACAAGAAGAAGAGCGTCAATCACATGAAAATCAACAGGAACCATCCAAAACAAATAAAGGAAACATAGTAGCATCTAATACACAGGCTGGTGCACTAAAAAATATGAAGGACCAGCTTAAAACTAATTTACCTATAATTTTACCAAAAGGACTTCCGATAACAAAAGGTACATTTTTAACTGCAACAACGAAGGCAGAAGCAAACCAAGTTGAAGTACTATTTTTTGAAAGTAAAGAGTATTTGCCAATCAATGATAGAAAGCTTAAAAATTCACAGACAGCTACGATTATTGCAAGACTAGTAGTAAAGCAATATCCGAATGCTAAAGTAGCAAATGAGCAAATTTCATTTGTGAACTATAGTCAAAATGGTGGTCAAAAGGTTGATCTTGGCTATAACCTTAAAGGTTATCAGGATGCTGGAGCTGGATCGCTATGGACTGGTTGGAATGAGGGACGATGGGCTTTAGCGACACATACACGAACAAACAATCCAGATGCAGGTGTGAAGCTTGCTAAACAGGCAGTCCAATTTTTAGAAACACATATGCTTCCTATTCCAAAACAAAATGGTTTTGCGCGCTTAGATGTTTATAAATCAGGAAATATAATTGTTTGGCAGGACGAAAAACTTGTCTATACGCTTGATTTAATCAAAGAGCCGCTAAAAGCACTTGAAATTGCTGCAGCTTTTTACCATTAACAAATTCTAATTAGTGTGATGCAATAATCCGCTTTACCTAACTAAATTTGTTAGGGGCTGAGGACTAAGCCAACATGTGAAGGGCAATTAAAAAGTAGGATGCACTCCTATGGATAGTATGTTTTAGTTAAGAGTATAGCGGTGAACAAATTAGGTTTAGTTTTAGATAGATTCGTAAAAAATGATGTATTGTATATAAATGTTAAGCGCCTGAGGTTGAATTGACTCAGGCGTTTTTTGAGTAAGAGCTTGTTCGGAATTACCTATGACATAAAGCAATTTGCAAAACGTTCATTACCATTATTGCTGATGAGTGAAGTTACATGAAAAATGATCTTCGTTTCTAGCGCAATTGCATGATTACTTAGTAGTAGTGATTTTAAAACTTGCGTTATTATGCTAATATTTACACAAATGAGAATATGAAAAGGAGACCTTTATGAATTCATATGAAACGAAAGTGAAAGAATTTTTAGACGCTAATAATGTAAAAGCTGAGCACTTCGTTTTTAATCAATCATGTCACTCTGTAAAAGAGGCTGCTGAAGCAGTTAATGGTTCGGAAGACGATTTTGTAAAAAATATTTGCATGATTGACTCAAATAATGAATTAATAGTTGCTATTGTAAAAGGAAACAATAGAGCTAGTACGACTCGTGTTGCTAAATCATTAAACATAGAAAAACCAAGACTTGCTAACGGCAATGAAATTATTGAACATACAGGTTTTCCACCAGGTGGAGTCCCTTCTTTTGGTTTTCAAGCAAAGTTTTTAGTTGATCCCAAAGTAACAAATATGGATTACATATATACTGGTGGTGGTTCTGAAAACTCATTAGTTAAAATAAATGTTCAAGACTTATTAAGAATCAATCAAGGTACTATTATTAAAGTAAGTAAATAGTAATTTATCACAACCGTATATAGTGATGGAATTTAAAATTCCACTTTGGTAACGTAACATGCTTCTTCAACAAGCTTGCACCGTTAGTTCAATAAAGAACAAAGAATTGCGTTTTAATGAAGCTTGATTTATCTAATTAAGATTCGTTTGCATAATAGGGCATTGGGTCACTAGACTAAATGTGACCCAATGCATCCCCTTTATAAATTTTTTATCTGTTTTAGTAAGTCATTAAGTTCATTCGTCTCTTTTTTAGTCTTAGTAAGTGTTATGATCCAAGCAAACAAATAGAGTAATAAAAAACCACCAATAAAATCTACGCTTAGAAAATGATCTACCCACTTGTTATATAAAGATATAGAAAAGACTACTAGAAACATCATGATAAAATGGATGACTAAAGCAAACAAATAGTTCAATTTTTCAATGTCAAAAATGATTGTAAAAATACCTGCGCAAGCCGAGATTATGAATACACTAATAATCTCAGCTTCTGAAGAAATGATATTTTTTCTCGATAGTAAAACCATCATATAAATAAATGCACCAGTGCCTAAACCTGAAAATAGTCTGTTTTTTAATTGCAACGAAATGTCTTCCTCTCAAAATAAGATAGGCTTGTTTAATTCTTTTTGTACATAATATGTAAAAAGAATTCCCCCAAAGAAAAGTCCGATAGATAGTCCATTTATAGCAGAATAAATGATATTAAATGAAAGGTCATTATAAAATGATGGCGAGATGCCTAAAGTTACATTTAAGAGATACTTCACTAAAAAGTTTATTAGAATAATGATCAATGGAAGATAGCACTTCTTTCTGATGATTACTGATTCCTGTTTGAAGAACATTTGATATTTTTTGTACAATAAATAACCAATTAAAGTCCCGGGTAATATGAAAAAGAAATAGCTAATCAAACAAAATTCTAAGTGTGAAAATTGAGAGGTCATTTTTTCAAATCCCCATATCATAAATATGAAAGGAACTAAAAACATTTTAGATAAATTGATTGGCCTTTCTTGGGAGATAGCGATACCTCTTTTTATTAAAATAATTAGTAATAGCCATACTGGCAATGGCGTTCTTAAAACTACTTCTCTAATGATGTTATACATTCTTTATTGCCTCCTTTAATGTTATTCATAATGGCATCAAAGAGGGAATAAAGAAATACGTCTAAACATATGTGGTGAAAATCAATACATAAGTGGACTTTTGGAATATGTTTTTAGCGTCTTTTTCAAAGAAGATACATATTTTCTTGACACAATTACTTTCTCTTCATTCGAGAGAATGGCTTCAAGATTACCGTTAGGTTTAACCGAAAATTTATTTAAAAAATGAATATTGATCATGATCGTTTTTGAGATTCTGATGAAGTTATTGGGAAGATCATGCTCCAATTTATATAAAGGGCTTTTTGTTTCAAAAATAGTATCATTTGTATAAATGAATATTTTCCGTTCAAGATATTCTAAATAAAATATATTGGAATAAGGAATTTTTTCTTGTTCGTTTTTTGATGTAGACCTCGCTAATAAATAGTTGTCAGAGCTTTTTTCAAGAGTTGATACGATATCTTGAATAAAAGACGTTACTTTGTGAATGTTAAATGTACATGTTTCTTCTGTAAGTTTTTCAATAATTTTAATGTTAACCTTCATGTAAGACATATTTTCCTTTCAAAATGGGTTCTTCGTAATTTAAGTGAATGAAAAGAGTATATCAAATGTTACGCTGATTTTTATAATTGTAGGATAGTTTTCACCAATATTATATATATAAAAACATAAATCTATGAAATAAGCCATTTCTAAGCAGAAAAATCTGTCTATAGAAATGGTTTTTTATTGTATGTAAAAATTTGTTTCAAAAATTCAGTCTTGTATCATTTTTGAAACCTACAATGAAGTCAAAGGAAGGGAGTAGTGAAGATGAAGATGAAAAAAATTAGTCTTGTTGTAGTTCTCATATTGGCAGGTTTTATTACAAATGACGTAGTCGTACATGCAGATGATCATGAACATAAAGATAAAAAACATGAAAAGTATAAAGAATATAAGGACTATAAAGACGACGATGATGATGATGATGAGAAATATTACGATGACGATGAAGAAGAAGGTGAAACGTATTATTTTCAAGACGCAGTAAGTGCGAAAGGTACTTGGAATATTTGGACACGAACAGTTGCTGTAGATAAAGAAGCGCTACCTTTTACAAATTCTCAAAAAGTTACGTTAAAGGTAGAAGGGACAAATAAGGAGCTAAGCTTTTTTATTGTACCAAAAGACAGAGAATTTTTTGTACCTGGAAAAGCTGTAGCACAGGTTTTAGGAGCGGAAGCGACATTTTACAAAGAGAGTAAAATTTTAAATATCAAAAATGAAGCAAATGAATTAATTTACCGAGCTGGAACTAACGTTGTTTATGATAACAATGTGAAAACGCCATCTCCTGCACAAGTATTTTACATGAATGAAGAATTATATGTACCTATTAGTACAATAACGAATGGCTTAGGTTATATAGCAGAGTGGCAAGAGAATAATCAAACATTTGTCTGCCAACCAATTACGAATTAGGGGGAAGCACTATGAAAGATCTGAAAAAGGCAAAATGGGTATTAGGGGCGTCAGGGATACTTTTATCTGCAGCGATACTAACCCAAATTAACAGTCCAACAGAAGCCGAAACTAGACGTGCAAATAATGTTCAGGAAGTAGATCAGAAAAATATGACGAAGAAAGAAAAAGAACTCGTACAGCTGGATTGGACAAACTTTGAAATTACAAGTCAGTCTGCTGTCAAAAGCGAGCGCAAAACGAAAAGAACTTAATGGAGTTGGTCGTGTGGATACACTAACTTTGCAAATAATGAATACTGAATTTTATATAGCTATGCCAAAAGGTGTTCATTTCGTATGGAAAGAAAAAGCTGAGAAATGGCTTCAATACGTAGCAAAAGAATGGTCAAGATTTCAATCGAATAATGAATTATCACAACTAAATAATTTGGCAATTGGCGAAACGTTACGCATTAGTTCGTTACTATATGATTGTTTAATGCAAGCGGATCAATATTATCAACTTTCTAATAGTTTATTTTCACCGTATCTTAAACGCCAATTAGAACAGCATGGCTACAACCAATCTTTTCCATTTAATGCAGCTAACAGCAAGGCATTTCAAAACAAACCTCTGATTGCAGATCAACCATTTCAATTTCTAGGCGATGAGCAAGTAATGAAGGTAGCGCAGCAGGAAATTGATTTAGGTGGATTTGCTAAAGGATATGCCATTGAAAAATTGGCGAATTGGCTTGAAGAAGAGGTATCTCCTGATTACGGACTAATAGACGGGGGAGGGGATATGAAAATGTGGTCTTCTGGGGACAAGACATGGACAATCGGCGTTGCAGATGCCTGGGATATCGACAAGGAAATTAGCTCGATTAAGATGAAAACAGGTGCCATTGCTACATCTAATCGTGTTTATCGAAGCTGGATACAAGGAACATGGAAGAAGCATCATTTATTAAACGGACAAACAGGTGAAATTGCAAATACTGAAGTATTACAAGCTTCAGTCGTAACATCCTCTTTATGTGATGCAGAGGTTGGTGCCAAACTGTGCTTTCTTATGGATGAAAGGGAATTGCAGCAATGGTTCGAAAATAATTGTCAACATAGTGCCCGTTTCATTGTTAAAGAAGGGCAAGTAGCAACTTGGAGAATGACGGGGGTGAAATAGATGACCATCAGTACGTGGGAATGGATTCGATTATTAGGGTTTTTAGCGTATTTTTACTTTACAATTTCCATTATATTTGGGTTGTTGAGAAAATCATCATTTGTCAAATCCTATAAAAATTTAATTTATCATATACATCAAAATGCGGGATGGCTAGGATTAATCACCGTAATAGCGCATATGTTAGTGCTTTTAATCGATCAATATGAGCCGTATAGTATAATAGCAATTTTAATTCCATTCTCAGCTAAATATCAGTCTTTACCATCAGCACTTGGAACAATAGCATTTTATTTGTTATTAATGGTGATTATGACATCGGATTTATGGATTCGTACAATGAATCGCTCCTTATGGAAAAAACTGCACTTTCTTGTGTTACCAGCATGGGTATCATCGCTCGTTCATGGAGTGCTAATTGGAACGGATACAGAAAATACATTGATTATTATGTTTTATGTAGTTTCTGGGGGGATTACGATGTTAGTGCTGGTTGCGAGAACAATAAGCCAGCTCATGAAAAGAGAAAATATTTCAACGTCACAACAATAAATCAATTATGCCTCGGCATAATTGTAGCTGACGCTTCGCTTTCGCGCAGAAAATGATTGCTGAAAGAAGTTAACAGGAAGCGGTGCCATTTTAAAAAGCCCCGCTTCCTTTATGTTGAACAATATTTATATAGGGAATTCAATATGAAATGTAGTGCCTTTACCTACTTTACTTGTCGCGTAAATTTTCCCATCATGTTGCTCCACTATTGCTTTTGCTATGGCAAGACCCAAACCAGTGCCATTTCGTTGACGAGCAGCATCACTTCGGTAGAATCGCTCAAACACTAAAGGTAATTCCTGTTCAGTCATACCAACGCCGCTATCAGCAACAGTAATTTTTACAGAATCTCTATTTTTTAAAAGCGTCAGTGTTATTGCTCCACTATTTGTATATCTTATCGCATTGTCTAAAAGAATATAGAGTAGCTCTTGTATTTTTGAAGCATCACCAAGTAGCTCGATGTTTTCTTGGATTTCAGTAGAAAGCTGGATGTCAGGAGGCATAATCCTTTGGAATTTCGTGCCCACTTTTTTGAGTAAAGTTGATAATAGTATGGTTTCTTTTTGAATGGCAACCTGTTGCTGATCATGTCTTGCTAAGAACAGCAGTTTATCTATGAGCTCTTTCATTATTTCAGATTCATCTTTTAAATCCGTAATTAATTCTTTTCCAAAAGGGCTTAATTGCTTTGCTTCCTCTACTTCTAAAATTTCAAGTGAACTATAAAAAATACTCAATGGTGTTCGTAATTCATGGGATGCATCGGATACGAATTTTTTTTGTTTATCGAACGACCATTGAATAGGTACCATCGCTTTCCCAGCCATATAATAGGACAGCAGACCGATTAAGACCGTTGAAATACAAGTTAATAAGATTAGTAAATACTTTGTCATTTGGAAAAAATGATGCTGTGACGTCACAGATTTACCAACGATTATATAACCAGCTACCATATCATCGTTAAAAATTGGCTTTTTTAGAAGTAGAAAATGCTCTTCTTGCCATTCATAATGCTGTACGAGGTCCTCATCTGGATTTCTATCGCCAAACGCTTTTTCAACCTGATTTTTCAGACCCTTGTAAGATTCGTCACCATGGACAAACTTGTGATCCTTTGTGTAAATATAGTAAAAAAAACTGCGATTTGGATCATAACTTAAAGTTTTAGTATTGGCATGAACATGTTCAAAGAAATCGTGCTCTTGCCGAACATAAAAATCTTCTAATTCGTTTATTTGTTGATTTTCCATTAATTTTACGAGGGAAAAGTAAAGAACAATAACGAATAGTGAAAATAGCAAAAAATAAAGCGTTGCATACAAAAAGGATAATTTTTTTTTCGTTTTATGAAACATTAGTCTTCCCTCAGTTTATAGCCAATTCCTCTAACATTTTGAATCCGTGATTTGGATTGGCCATCATCAATTTTTTTTCGTACAAGTTTGACTAAAGCATCTAAGGAATTATTCGAAACATCGTAATCGTAGCCCCAAATATAAATACAAATTTGTTCTCTCGTTAGTACACGACCTTTATTGATAAATAAATATTCTAACAGTAAAAACTCGTTTTTTGTTAGATCTATACTTTCATTATTGTACAAAAACACACGGGAATCTACATTCAGCTGTAATTGCTCTATTTGGATGACCTGTTCTATCACTTTATCTTTTCTTCGTAATAATGCACGAATTCTTGCTAACAATTCCTCTATTTTAAATGGCTTTACTATGTAATCATCTGCGCCACTATCAAGTCCTTTAATGATGTCCTCTGTGTCGTCCTTCGCTGTTAGCATTAAAATACTACCATTGAATCCAGCATTTCGTAGCTGCTGGCACACTTGAATTCCACTAAGGTTCGGCATCATCCAATCTAAAATAACAAGATCGTATTGCTCTGTAAGCGTATGGTCTAGCGCTTCCTGACCGTTCTCCGCTTCTGTCACATTGTGAAATTCTTTCTTTAGAATATGAACGATATTCCTTCTTAATCGTGCATCATCTTCTGCTAGTAATATTTTCAAGGCAGCTTCCTCCTAGTACCTATATTCAACTAAGTATACGCATTAAAAATGACATGAAACTGAAAAAGTTACTTCCTCCACTATATGTATTTCATACTTCGATAAGAGTTGTAGCTTTTACTATCTATAATGTCCTTAAATATAGAAATAGGGGGACAAATAATGAATATTTATAAATTTACAGTATTGTTAGTTTTAACGACATTTTTAATGGGATCTTCGTTTGCCATTGTTAAATTGGGATTGCCTTATGCATCTCCACTGTTATTGGCTGCACTTCGCTTTATACTGGCAGGGATTTTGATGGCTGTCGTCGTATTAGCGATAAAAAGACCTCATCCCACTTCAAAAGAAGGCTGGATGAAAATTTTAACGATTGGAGCATGTCAAACTGCGGGTGTAATGGGCTGTATTTTTTTAAGCTTACGGACAATTACGGCAAGTGAATCTTCTATTCTAACATTTACGAATCCGTTACTTGTCGTCATATTTGCTACAATATTTACGAAAGCTCGTTACCGATTGTATCAATGGTGTGGTGTTTTCTTAGGGTTAATGGGTGTTACGATTACAATGGGTATGCAGATTGAAGGGAAAATCGGCATTCTTTTTGGTATTCTTTCAGCTGTTTTTTGGGCAATTGCAACATTACTGGCTAAAAAATGGGGTGTTTTATTTGATACATGGGTGCTATCAGCCTATCAAATGCTTTTTGGTGGTTTACTACTTTTAATGGCAAGTTTCGTGTTAGAACAACCATTTTTTACTGTGAATGTTCATTCAGTATTCATTTTATTATGGCTTAGCATTTTCTCGTCAATTGTTCAATTTGCCGGCTGGTATTATCTTTTACAAAATAGTGATCCTGGAAAAACGAGTGCCTTTTTGTTTTTAGCTCCTTTTTTCGGTGTGATAACAGGCTGGCTACTATTACATGAACCATTAAAACCATCGTTAATCGTAGGAGGGCTGTTTATTATTGCTGGTATTTATTTAGTGAATCGGAACTTTACGGCTTACCCAAGAAAAGTATCCGCGGAGCGTCAAGTATAGTCTGTCCGCGGAAAGAAGGCAGAGCACTGTGCTAGTTTAAACATCTAACTGAAAAACTTCTTTAAAGCCAGCCCGTCCTTTTTCAGTCACTTTAATGGCACGAATAGACGGGACACGAGTCACCCATCCCAAATTTAATAAATGGGCAAGGATCCCTTGACCAAGAGCACCAGCTAGATGATAACGGCGTTCACTCCAATCCAAACATGCAGGGGAAAATGATCTACGCTTTCTTTTTAAATCATCTAAATCAAGACCGAAATCGGTAAAAAATTGTGCACCTTCAGATGATATGAGAAACTGCTTTTCTTCTAGCTTTAGATAGCCAGCGTTAAGCAAAGAGTCTGTTAATTGAACACCTAGTTTACCAGCTAAATGGTCATAGCAAGTTCTAGCACCCTGTAATAGTTTCATTTGGCTAGATTGTTTTAGGGAGCGTACTTCAGGTGGAGGAGAAATCGCTAAGAAAGATTCGAGTAAATGAGCAATTTCTTCGTCTGCTAATTGAAAATATCGATGACGACCTTGTTTCTCTACTTTCACAAGTTTACCATCTACTAACTTTGCAAGATGAAAGCTAGCAGTCTGGGGCTTAATAGCTGCCATATAAGCTAATTCACTGGCAGTGTGAAAACGACCATCCATCATACTAGCAAGCATCGTAGCTCTTGAAGTTTCCCCAAGAAGCGAAGCGATTTCAGCCATGTTTGGATTAATACCCATTTGTCACAGTCCTTTCTGTACTCCATATTTCGATTTTCGTATAAGTATTTATCGTTTACAATAATACATAAAAAGGTGGTAGTAAATAGCTATGAAAACATATTATGCCGTAATTTTCACATCACAAAGAACAGACGAGGATGGAGAAGGCTATGCCAAGATGGCAGAAATGATGGATAAACTAGCACAAAAACAGCCCGGTTTTCTCCGTGTAGAAAGTGCCAGAAATGCAGAAGGGAAAGGCATTACAGTATCCTATTGGGAATCACTAGAGGCAATTCAGGCATGGAAAGACAATTCAAAACATCTAGTAGCACAGCAATTCGGAAAAGAAAAATGGTACATGCAGTACAATGTGGAAATTTGTACAGTCATAAAAGATTATTCTTACATAATGTAATTAAATCGAACGCCATGTCCTATGGCAATTTATCCGTAGCGAAAGAAAGGCGACAGCTATATTGTTTTTTGCGCGTCAGCGGCAGATGTTTTAGAGGTTCGAAAATTTAGTAGCAATGTATTAGCTGAACCTGCCATACAAGTATACAAGAATTTAGATTCAGCTGTATTAGATGTTGATCTGCAACAACAAACAGCCATTGTATCTTATCGACAAACGAAGCGAGAAAGTGCAGATAATATCGTATTATCATATGATATGAAAAACCATCGCATTATTTGGGAAGAAAATATAGGTGTTGTTAACGCTGAGCAAAAAAATCCGGGTGTTCGTACATTAGAGAACTACTATGCGATTCAAACAGGAGATGAGCTTTTGTTGTTAAATAAGGACACGAAAACAGAAATGTTCAGATATCAGCTACGTTGGAATCGCCCAATTCAGTGATAATTAAAGAGCGAAGAATTATTTATCCCCTCCAAGTAACGACTTGTGAGGGGATTTTTTATAGAGTTGCTCAATATATCATAAAATGTTATATTATTTAGTGATATATCGTTTTATGATATATTGGAGGTGTAGACAATGAAATCATTAGAGCAGTTAACTGATTCTGTTTTTTATATTATGGCTGCCTTAACGGAGCCTCGACATGGCTATGCGGTCATGAGTTTAATAGAGGAGACAACAAAGGGTACTTTCGTAGTTGGTCCTGCATCCCTTTATACAATTATTAAAAAACTATTAGCTGAACAACTTATTCAGCTACATGGTGATTCGGATTCTCGGAGAAAAGTCTATGTCTTAACGGATAAAGGTCGAGATATATTGCTTGAAGATATTGAAAGAAGAAAGGTCATGATTCAGTTGGCAGAGCAGGGACTACAAAGGGGGCAAAAATAATGCGAAATAAGAGATATATGGCATCATATGGGTTAGCTTTTTCTGAGGAGCGCGATATGAAAAAATTAAGCGAAGAAGCGGCAAAAGGTTGGCATTTAAAAAGATTTCGATGTGCTGGCTATGGTCTAGAGAAGGGTGAACCACAAGACGTCATTTTTAGTATTGATTATCGTAAATTACCGAAGAGTGAAGAAGAGGAGTATTTTGAGCTATTTGCTTACGGTGGCTGGACACATGTTTGTTCTAGTACTGATATGCATATTTTTAAGGCAGCACCAGAAACTACACCCATTTATAGTGACGCTGAGTCTTCTATTGATAAATTAGCACGTCTTGCAAAGCCTGTAAACCTAGCAGCATCTATTGCTCTTGCTATAACGATGGTTTTGTGGGTAATTATGACATTTACCACTGGAACAATTCAACATATTGCGGACCAAGGATTTATATATTCCTTTGTTTTTACTGTTCCTGCAGTAATGACTTCTGGTGGAGTTTACTATCATATGTGGAAAAACCTACGATTAAAATCCAAGCATATATAAAGAACGAACAGCTGAAGCTTATCAGCTGTTTTTTCATGTTGTTGAAAATTAGTATGTCAATGAAATACAAAATGGGGGGTGATTTCCGTTGCAACTAGGGTGTTCGATGAGCCGCTTGGTCCAACATGATGTTTTATGTGCGAGATCGTAGTGCTACGAACACTAAATCACAGGTAAAATTTACTTAATGTCGAAGTAATATATGTAGAACATTAGAATATAGATAGCTAATTGCTTTTAAAATTTAAGATCATTATATTTACAAACTAGGCATGTCCAATATTTGATGACAATATAATAGTACAGTTGCCTACATTAATTGGTAATACACTTGCAAAGTAGAAAAACCATAACTTACTACTCGTTGAGAAAGGATAGGATGATGGAATGAATATTGGGAATAGCATAGCGCTTATTGTAAGTCTGATTTTTTCAAGCATTTTGGTTCGGGCAATATATCGCGTTTTTGTGAAAAAGAAAGTACCTACTATGGCGTATACACCATTTGATAATGCCATGGATGGTGGAAGTAAACATGACAATTAAGTGAGTGGTGGTTACAAACATCAAACAGTAGGGGTGCAGGCTTCATATAACTAATAGTATAAAATATGAGAATCTACTATTATTTCAATATGAGATAATAGTAGATTATTTTTCTTTTATCGATAATAAGATTTGTGAAGGAATTTTATCCTGTATTTGGTATTATTTATTCAAGGGATAGTCAATAATTTTGTGTAAATGACAATCTACCCTTTTTTTATAGATCAAAGAATGATTTTGTTTTGGGAAGGTTAACTCTTCCATTTTCGCTTTGCGTAACTTAACTTCGCTCGTGACTGATTGAAACAGTTACTTTATATGAACTCGCAGAAGATTATTATTCTAAATAATTTGTAAAAGCATACTATTCGGATTTATTTTGGGGGGATATTATGATTCATGGTTCTTGGAGAGCATTGGTATGGATTGGATTATCAGAATTATTTGCATTAAGCTTGTGGTTTAGTGCATCTGTGATTGCACCCGAATTAATTGAAATTTGGAACCTTAGCTCCAATTCAGAAGCTTGGCTTTCAGCTGCTATTCCTATTGGCTTTGTAATAGGATCATTGTTTAGTTCCTATTTTGGGGTAGCGGACCGCTTTAATTCCCGAAAGATTTTTGCGATTTCAGTTTTTCTAGGCGCAATATTAAATGTCTTACTAATTCTAGTCCATTACGCTTTTTTAGGTATTCTACTTAGAATTTTAACTGGAATAACTCTTGCCGGTGTCTATCCAATAGCAGTGAAAATTTTATCACAATGGTTTCCACAAAAACGTGGGTTTGCAATCGGAGTCTTAATAGCTGCATTAACATTAGGATCATCATTACCACATTTTGTAGTTATGTTTTTCTCTTCGTTAAATTGGAAACTCGTGATAATTAGTACTTCAGGATTGGCTTTATTATCGGCTATAATAGTTACTTATATTTTAGAAGATGCACCGATTGTACCCAATAAATCGCCTTTCTCTTTAAAATTAATAAAAAAAGTTGTTTTGAATAAACCGGTAATGCTTGCGAACTACGGTTATTTCGGGCATATGTGGGAATTGTATGCGATGTGGACATGGCTTCCAGCTTTTTTGACAGCTAGTTTTTTAACTTATTCACCAGAAATTCCTCATTGGTTTATTGCATTATCCTCCTTTATTTCAATAGGAATTGCTGGAGGGATTGGTTGTGTGATAGGAGGACTAATCTCGGATAAAATCGGAAGAGCCAATTTAACGATTATTTCTATGTTTATTAGTGCTATCTGTTCGCTAGTAATAGGTTTTACATTTGGGCAGTATATTTGGTTAACGTTAATAATCTCCATGATTTGGGGGATGTCTATCATATCTGATTCCGCCCAATTTTCTGCTGCAGTTTCAGAAATAGCCGATGTTGATTATGTAGGTACAGCCCTTACTTTTCAAATGTGTATTGGTTTCTTACTTACTATATTTTCAATAAACCTAATCCCGATTATACAGAGGATCATAGGTTGGGAGTGGGTCTTTACAATATTAGCGATTGGACCTATTCTTGGAATTGGATTTATGGTCAAATATAGACGTTACGAAGTACTAATGAGAAAGTGTAATTTGTAACTTTTAGGTATTATCTCTATCACAAAAAAATGAATAGCCTCAAAAAAATCCAATTGTTTTGATTATTTCAAAACAATTGGAATAATTTAGTGGTAAATCAATGTTTTTTAAGTATGAAGCTTAGGCTTTCTTTCCTTTCGGGTATCCGATGAGGATAGCGATGGTTCCGCAAATTCCTATAAGAACTGGATAGAAAGAGTATTGTAACATGCTCACTGGTGAAATTCCGGCTACACTTGCGGCTGCCAGGAATTGGGCTCCGTATGGTAGAAGGCCTTGAATCGTACAGGAGAAAATATCTAATATACTTGCGGACTTTCTTGGCTCAATCTCATACTGTTCAGCAATATTTTTTGCAAGCGGACCAGCAATTAAAATAGCAATCGTGTTATTGGCCGTCGATAAATTAGTTAGGCCTACAAGACCGGCAATACCAAATTCAGCACCTTTTTTCGATTTAATTCTTTTTGTTGCAAGGTGAAGTAGAAAATCAATCCCTCCGTTAAACTTTATAACCTCCACCATTCCAGCTATTAATATCGCAAGGAATGCCATTTCATACATGCCTGACATTCCTTCGCCGATCTTTTGAAAAAGGCTCATTAAATGATAGCTGCCATCCGCTAAGCCAACAGCCCCGGCGAGAACAATCCCAGATGCCAGAACAAGGAAAACATTCATTCCAGCTAACGCTAAAATAATGACCAAAACATAGGGAACAATTTTTACCCAACTATAGCTTAAATGCTCCACTTGTGCAGTTTCACCCATTGTAATGAACCCTAAAATAAGGCTCGTTACAATAGCTGCCGGCAACACAATCCAAAAATTCACCTTAAATTTATCCTTCATTTGTGCACCTTGTGAACGAACGGCAGTAATGGTTGTATCTGAAATAAAAGATAAATTATCGCCAAACATTGAACCGCCAACAATTGCTGCCATTACTAAAGCTATGGAAAGCTCGATATGCTCGCTTATGCCAACTCCAATTGGCGCTAGCGCAACAATCGTCCCCACCGATGTACCCATTGATAGGGAAATAAAGCAGGCAATGATGAATAAGCCTACGACAAGCAGATTTGGCGGAACGACCGATAAAGCAAAGTTTACAGTGGAATCCACTGCCCCCATGCCTTTTGCTACCGCTGAAAAGGCCCCAGCCAAAAGAAAAATAACAACCATCAGCATGACATTTAAATTTCCTGCGCCTTTGCAAAAAATATCAACCTTTTGCGCAAACGATTCTTTTCGATTCATCGCTAAAGCGACAGCGCCTGAAATGGAAATGGCTACAATAACAGGGAAGGCGTAAAAATCACCTGTAATAACCCCTGAACCAATAAATAAAATCAAAAAAACAACAAATGGGATCAGCGCCCATGGATTCTCTTTCTTCATGTCTACCTCCAAAAATAAAATTGGACACGTCTTTTGTCCATTCTTTTTACGAAAAAAGGCCTCTTCTTGTATCAACAAGAAGAGGCCTTATATCTATAAAACACTCCTCTTATCTATCAAGCCTTTGCCTGCTGGATTTGGCACAGTAACTTAAATCATAAGTTCCGCTGCCGAGATTTCATCGGGCCAGTCCCTCCATCTCTCTTGATAAGAAGCAAATATATTATTTTTTTTCACAATAATAAATATTATAATAAAAAGTCGATATTTGCAACATATTTTTAATCAAGCTTGATTAAAAGCTATATTAATTAAGGAGATTGAACAAGTAAGAGGATAGGAAAGTGTGAATTTTTGGTGCCGCTATTGAAGGCTTTAATAGTCTAACGCAGCACAATTTGATTTAACAACTAAAAAGGGAAAAAGAAGGCGCCCTTAAAAGTAGGGGCGCCTAAAACATTTGTGGTAAAAATTCCGTCATAAAGCGTTGATTTTTACGTAGCCATATTTTTAAAATCATACGATGTGTTAGGAGGCGTTGTCTTTTTTGTGGTCTAGCCTTTGCCTCTATTAAACTTTGTAGTAGAGTACATGTTTCTGTTGCAAATGCTTGAGGGTCAACTAGGACGTCAAGCTTATAATCAATTAATTGTACCGCCTGTACCTTTGCAAGTAATTGTGCAAAGCGTGTATTCATTTCTGGAAAGTTTTCTTCTAGTTCTAGGTCGATTAAACTATATAGTGTTTGTTCAATGTCAGCTTCGAGTGCTTGTAATTGTTTAATGGATGGCTGTGTCAAAAAATCACCTCTAGTTTTTTAAAAATGCGGCTACACAAGGTAAAAGCCAAGAGCAGCGAAAAGTAAACCGAATAAAACGGTAATGCCTATATAAACAATCGCTTGTCTCCATTTTTGCTGCTCTAAGAGCGTCAAACATTCAAAACCGAATGTCGAAAAAGTCGTATAGGCTCCTAAAAAACCAATCCCTATAAAATGCCAAATCCAATCACTTGGATGTAGCGCAAATAAAAAGCCAAGCGCAAAAGACCCCGTTATATTAATAAAAAATGTTGCCCATGGGTATGTATGGACAATCAATTTTCCTAGATAAAATCGTGTTAGTGCACCCAAAAATCCACCGATGCCAATAATTATCATACGATGCGCCCCTTTGCTAGTTTAAATCCTAGCCATGCACAAGCTAAACCGCCAAAAACACTTGCTAAAATATAAAGAACGGCTTGGAGCCATTTACTATCCTGCAAAAGTAATAGTGTTTCTAAAGAAAATGTCGAAAAGGTTGTAAAGGCACCAAAAAAGCCAGTACCAATTCCTATAATAACAGGCGTTCGCTTTGTAAACGTAGTAAATAGCCACGCTAAACAAAAGCAGCCAATTAAGTTCATACAAAGTGTCGCAAATGGAAAACCACCGTTATTTGAAAGTGCTAGACCAAGGCTATATCGACAGATGGCACCCAAAAATCCGCCAATTCCAACAGCTAAAAATGATTTCAAAGTAAAGACTCCTTACTAAAATGTCTATATTAAAAAGTGTATCATGTGAACACCATTTTAGATATTTTTCTATAGATATATAGAAAATATCACCGTTTTACGATTTTTATTTTTCCTTCCAAAATACTTCGTAGTTAATGTCCATGTCCATATATCATAACAAAATTTTAGTTCTAAATAAGAAACTCTTTAGTATTTCAAACACTATTACAACGTTCAATTGAAATCCGACAACGGTTAATCCGTTGACAGAAAACCCGCTAACGGAAAAAAACAATTATACAAAAATAATAATAACGATAGAGCTGATGCCTTGAAAAGCGCACAGTAAAGTTCAAAACAATAAACGATGTTTCAGTTTGGCGTTCGTGTCTCTTCTATTCAACTTTCACCGATGGATGTTGGCGTAGCAAAGATGGATTTTGGAAAGCAGGGGACAGTCTCCGTGTTTACTATTCTTTAATTTTATTGGGAGGATGGGCGATAAATTAACGTTAGGTGATAAGTTAAAAATGTAGGGTGATAAATTAAAGTTAAGCGATAAATTTAAAAATTTGGGTGATAAATCTAAAAATTGTTCCGATCAATTGCTGGAAGCCCCTTTCGAACTAGATTTGTTTGTTTAGGGTCTTCTAGAATTGAAAAATTTGTATTTAACACAGTAATCGATTGTCAAATTGTGAGAAATCAAGGATACTACTCACCGTTTTTTGAACTTGATTCTTTTTTACTACTCTGCCAGCTACTTAACACAAGTAGTGTAACAGGTAACGTGTTTTTGCTGTTGCAAACATGTCATAATTTATTATTACTATAATTGACCTTTAACATTGTCAATGACAGTATCAAAGTCTTTATTGGAATCGACACTTTCCGTTATTGTAAAAACATATCCATCTGGATCTTCTAAAGTTAATTCTTTTGCATTCCATGGTTGAACTGTCGGTTTTTGAATGATATTTGTTTCATTTTCCAGTGCAGCTTGATAAATACTATGAATATCACTAGAAAATAAATTAATAATGACTGAGTCACAAGTGTTGACTTCTTCATCCTGTAATAACATCAAATCTTGGTACTTTGCGCCTCTTAAATGTATCATTGAAGTTGTTCCGTTAGCATCTGAAAAATCAAATACTGAATTGAAATTTAGTACATTCCCATACCATTCTTTTGACTTTTCAATATTTCTTACTTTTAGCTTTACAAATAAGGGCATTTGATAAAATTCATTCATGTCTATTTCCTCCTTTAGGTTAATACAAACTAACCATAAAGGTTTACGCAGCGTTAAAGTCAATACAAAAAGTTATAGATTTTTTATTTTAAATTTTAGGATTTTAGCAATTCATCGCTTTAAAGCGTTAATTTTTCCCTGAAAAACAGAAAAAATAACAGTGAGTTGGTTGACAAATATTTCTAAAGTATGATAATCTTCAATAACACTATAACAATCTTAAGTAAAGGAGGGCATGACGATGTTAATTTTACCAGTATCATATCAAAGTACAACTGCATACATTGTCCATGTCTTCTAACATTTTTTTGCGTTGCAAATAAATGGCATGGGTAACTCCTTGCCTTTTATGAAGAGACACATGCTCTTTTTTTGGGAGTATGTGTCTTTTTTGTTGCAAAAAAGTGTTGTAGTGATCATAAAAAAGGAGTGCATGTGTATGCGAAACAAAGTACAAAAAATGATTTTCATCAAGAAATTTATGGAGAGTGGGTAGCAAAGTTTTAACAGCACTTGAGAAAGAAGGTTATAACGTATGTTTGATGTTTTAAGTAAATTAAGCTGGTTTTTCAAGAAATACTGGAAGCAATATACAATAGCCGTTACGCTCTTAATGATTGCGAGTGGCTTAGAAGTTGTTCCACCGTATTTACTAGGGTCAATTATTGATATATTGACTGCTGGTGAAATGACACCAGCTCTTTTAACGAAGTATATTTTGATTTTCGTGTGTATCATGATTGGGGGTTATGCCCTTAATTTTGTGTGGCAATTCAGATTATTTGAAGGGGCTATTAACTTAGAGAAAATTTTACGCCGCAACCTTATGCAGCATTTTTTGCGTATGACGCCAACTTTTTATGAAAAAAATCGTACTGGGGATTTAATGGCCCGTGCGACGAATGATTTAAACGCTGTGTCGCTGACTGCTGGGTTCGGGATTATGACATTGATTGATTCCACAATTTACATGGGCTTTATTATTTTTGCCATGGGTTTTATGATTTCGTGGAAGCTTACTTTTTTTGCAATGCTGCCAGTACCAATCATGGCCATCCTTATTCAATATTTAGGGAAGATTGTGCATGAACGCTATATGAAGGCGCAGGATGTTTTTGGAGAGCTGAATGATAGTGTTCTAGAGTCGGTTGCAGGAGTGAGGGTTGTACGGGCATACGTACAAGAAAAAAAGGACGAAACAAATTTTGCAGAGATGAGCGAGATTGTGTATGAAAAAAATATGCATACTGCAAAAATTAACGCCTTATTTGGACCGATTACAAAGGTCGGTACTGGGATTAGTTATGTTGTAGCGCTTGGCTATGGTGCTCATTTAGTAGCGATTGAGGCTATGACAGTTGGGCAGCTTGTAACGTTCAATGTTTACTTGGGGCTAGCAGTTTGGCCAATATTTGCAATTGGGGAACTTATCAATGTGATGCAGCAAGGCAACGCTTCACTTGATCGTGTACAGGAAACGCTAAACTACGAGATGGATGTTCGAAATATTGCAAATCCCCAAATGATTTCAACACCAAGTGCGATTGGCTTTGATGATTTAACATTCCAATATCCAATGAGTCAGGTGAAAAATCTCCAGCAAATTTCGCTGTCGTTGAAAAAGGGGCAAACACTTGGGATTGTCGGTAAAACAGGAGCGGGTAAAACGACCTTCCTACGACAATTATTACGCGAGTATCCAATCGGTGAAGGACAGCTATCGATTGATGGAGTCGATATTACTGCACAAACGAAGGAGCAGTTACTCGACTGGATTGGTTATGTTCCACAGGATCATGTTCTATTCTCACGTACTATTCGTGAAAATATTTTATTTGGGAAAGAGGATGCTACACAGTCTGAATTGCAGCAGGCGGTTCGTGCAGCATACTTTGAAAAGGATTTAAAAAATTTACCAATGGGCTTAGAGACACTTGTTGGTGAAAAGGGTGTATCTCTTTCAGGTGGTCAAAAGCAACGTGTTTCAATTGCACGTGCTCTTATTAAAGACCCTGAAATTTTAATGCTTGATGACTCGCTTTCTGCTGTAGACGCCAAAACAGAGGCAAGAATTATTGAGAATATACAGCGAGAACGACAAGACAAAACGACGATTATTACAACACATCGTTTATCAGGAATTCAGCACGCCGATTTAATCATCGTGCTAGATGAAGGCCAAATTGTAGAGCAGGGAACACATGAGCAGCTTCTTTCACTACAAGGATGGTATAAAGAGCAATTTGACCGTCAGCAGCTAGAAGGAGGTGCCTCATGAGTACGGGTCAACGTTTAACACGCTATGCAATGTATTTTAAAAAACCGATACTACTTGGATTATTTTTCTTAACAATCGCCGTTTTTACGGAGCTTGTTGGGCCGTTTATTGCGAAGCATATCATTGATAATTACATGACAATTGGCCGCATTGAATTTAAACCAATTACTTGGCTATTAGTTGTCTATTTACTTTTAGCAATAGCTACAGCTGTTTTACGCTATTTTATGTATATCTATTTACAAATGGGTGCTAACCGTGTTGTACAAAAATTACGTAAAGATGTATTTGAGCATATTCAAACATTGCCAATTCAATACTTCGATAATTTACCAGCAGGGAAAATTGTAGCCCGTGTCACGAATGATACTGAGGCTGTTCGTAATTTATACGTTCAAGTACTTTCAAACTTCGTTACAAGTTTAATTTCTATTGTGGGTGTTTATATCGCACTCTTCATTTTAAATTGGAAAATGGCATTCCTAGCACTGGCTATGGTACCAGTCGTTTATTTATGGATGATTTTATACCGTAAAGTTGCTTCGAAATATAATGATGTTATTAGAACGAAAATCGCCGATATTAACGCAATGATTAATGAGTCAATTCAAGGGATGACGATTATTCAAGCATTCCGTCGTGAGCAGCAAATGACGAAGGAATTTGATGACATGAATAATGAGCATTATGCATACGAGCGCAAGCTGCTTTTCCTCGATTCTGCAACTTCCTTCAACCTTGTTAATACATTAAGACTTCTTATGTTTACGATCTTTATTTTTTACTTTGGTACACAGTCATTTACAGCAACGGAAGTTATTTCTGCGGGGACATTATATGCCTTTGTCGATTATTTAACGCGATTATTTAATCCGATAACGAATATTGTCAATCAATTTTCTCAGCTTGAACGCTCACTTGTTGCAGGGAAGCGTGTCTTTGAGGTGTTAGATATTAACGGGGAACCAGTATCTGAAAAAAGTTTACCTAGATATAAAGGGAATGTGGTGTTCGAAGATGTTTCCTTTGCTTATAAAAATGATGAATACGTATTGAAAAACCTATCATTTGAAGCACATCAAGGTGAAACCATTGCCTTAGTTGGTCATACAGGATCTGGGAAAAGTTCTATCATGAACTTATTGTTCCGTTTCTATGACCCTTCTAAAGGGAAAATTACGATTGATGGCATTGATATTACTTCGGTTCCTCGCCAAACAATGCGTGAACATATGGGCATTGTTCTACAGGATCCATACTTATTTACAGGCACTATTGCTTCGAACGTTAGCCTGAATAATCCTAAAATTTCACGTGAAAAAATAGAAACCTCATTAAAAGCTGTTGGCGGTGATCGTGTTTTAGCGAACTTGCCAAATGGCTATGATGAGCCTGTTATTGAGAAGGGGAGCACACTGTCATCTGGACAGCGTCAGTTAATTTCCTTTGCGCGTGCGCTTGCCTTTGACCCGGCTATTTTAATTTTAGATGAGGCTACTTCTAATATAGATACGGAAACAGAGGAGATTATTCAGCATGCGATGGATGTGCTAAAAAAAGGACGTACAACATTCATTATCGCTCACCGACTTTCTACTATTAAAAATGCAGATCGTATTCTTGTCTTAGATCGAGGTAAGATTGTTGAGCGTGGTACACATGATGAATTAATAGCGCAGGGCGGCATTTACGAAAAAATGTATCAAATGCAGGCGAATTCATTGCAATAATTTATGGAATACGTGAAGCCCCACTCTATGAAAAAAGTGGGGCTTTCTATTTAAGATTTTATATTTTTAAAGACATTGACAACAAAGAACAGCACTGAAATTGCCACTGCGATACCGCCACCAGATACAAAGAGTTCAAATAACCAGCGTGGTACATCTATATAAACCATCATCATACCGACTAAGAGGAACGGCAATCCGATATTGTAAAACCAAAATTGTGCTTTGGCTAAACCTGTCTCGGCGGCATCTTTATATACAGAATAAATTAAGCCGAT
This sequence comes from Lysinibacillus sp. NPDC096382, assembly GCF_044762845.1. Taxonomy (NCBI): domain Bacteria; kingdom Bacillati; phylum Bacillota; class Bacilli; order Caryophanales; family Bacillaceae; genus Lysinibacillus; species Lysinibacillus sp. NPDC096382. The sequence goes on along the minus strand of NZ_JBIWFC010000008.1, from coordinate 5,275 downwards.
TAAACCAGTTGTTAGCCAACCTACTACACCAATATGTGCATGTGTCGTCTTCCAGTCGAGTTGATTTGTATAATGCATAAACAGTCCAAAGGCCATAACAATCACTAAATATAAAACTGAAATCTTTATCCATTTAGCACCCATTTAATAAACAACTCCTTTCCCGAAATTTATTTAGCTAGCTATTACAGTTTATTCTTGTCGAATAAAAAAGATGACATTTTGTAAAATAAAAAAGTGTTTTATTGTAAAATGCTAATTTTTTCCGTAGAATAAAAGCGTGAAAAGTAGAAATTTGCCAATTGGAGGGTCTATGAAAAAGAAAATTAATTTTTTAATAATGATTTTAATGGTCTGTTACTCGACCATCATCTTTGTTGAGAAGGCAGGTGCTAGTGAGCAAATGATGACAACAAAAGTGAATAGCATTATTGCGAAGAGTTGGAAGAACAACGAGTACAGTATTACCGTACGAGATATAGAAACAGGTAATGTGCTCTACAATAATAATGGTGAAAAAATGATACGTCCTGCTTCTACGCACAAGCTTTTAGTTAGTGCCGCTGCATTGGATTTATTAGGACCAGATTATCGCTTTGCGACGAAGTCGTATGTCGATGGATCAATTGAAAATGGTGTACTTTACGGTAATATTTATTTACAGGGCGGGGGAGATCCAACGCTTTTACCTAGTCATTTAGAGTCATTCGCCAATGGCCTGAAAAAAATGGGTATCTCTAAAATTACGGGTTCTTTAATCGGGGATGATACTTGGTTTGATGCAGATCGCTTACCGAAGGGTATTGTACCTCAAGAAGAGAATCAACCTTATGCTTCACGTATTTCAGCGTTAACGATTTCGCCAAATGATCAATATGATATAGCAAATGTGCAAGTGAAAGTGACAGGCTCAAAGGTTGGCACTACAGCTAATGTTCAGCTTGTTCCGTTTGCAAGTACTATCCCGGTTGTTAACAACACAAAAATTGTTAAAAAGGGCGAGAAAAGTACTGTGAAAATTACAAGAGAATATGGTACAGATCGAATTATTGTAACGGGTAACTTACCAGCAGATTCACAGAAAAGTACATATGTAACGGTCTTTAATCCAACCCTATATACACTCGATGTATTTCGGGAAAAATTAGTAGCAAAAGGTATCCAAACAATGCCTCTTGAATCTGGGAAGGTACCTGAAAATGCACAGCAAGTGGGTATTTCGTATTCAAAGCCATTAACTGAGATTAACTTTAAATATTTAAAGTTAAGCATTAATGGCATGGGTGATATGTTGACAAAACAACTTGGACGAGAGTTACTCGGGGAAGGAAGCTGGTCGGCTGGCATCCAAGCAATTCGTACATATGGTAGTGATAATGAGCTTACTATGGATCAGTGGTATTTTGAAGATGGTTCAGGTTTAAGCCATCAAAATCGAGTTAATAGTATGCAAGAAAGTCTATTATTATATAAAATTCGAAGTAAATCCTGGTATAATTCATATTTAGATGCATTACCGCATGCAGGAAGAAAGGGCAGCCTTGTTGGTGCGACTTTAGAAAATCGTATGAAGGGCTATAGTGTATCTGCTAAAACAGGCTATATTTCTGGAACATATTCTTTGAGTGGATATGTAAAAGGAAAAAGTGGCAAGTGGTATATCTTTAGTATTTTGACACAGGCGAATAAAACTTCAGCCATCCCAACTATTGATGAAATTGTTAAACAGATTGCAAATGAAATGTAAGCTTAATTGCTTAAATGAGCATGTGCAAAGACGATAAAAGTAAAAATCTCGCTAGTTCGCTTTTGTGATGATGAAAAAAGCTATTCTAGAAAACAAAAAGCTATTTTTAAGCTGAACTAATTTTTGTATTAGTTCAGCTTTTATTTATGATTAAAGCTATGATTTGGAAAAGTGATGCTGGTAGATACTGAAGTAATACCCCAATCAACCCAATCAACCCAATCAACCCAATCAACCCAATCAATTCCCAAGTCTGATGGAAAGGGCATTCCTAAGAAGCCTAGATGGAACAATTCTTAATATAATGCAAAACCACGGTGATCATCAGTTATTCGAATATGGAAGAATAGAAAAGGTATTTGGAAACGATCCATATGACATCACATTAAGAGTGACCGGATTTGAAGGTGCGCATAACCCTCCATACAAGTTAATACGTATGACTATTCGTATACCTGGTGACAAAAAAGAGAATACCAATTATACTGTTTCATCTTCTTCTCATCGACATATTTCAAACAAAGAATTTGAGAAGTTAACTAAATATACGTATGATTAAAGTAAATATCTTATGGGCCAGGCTGGATAGTATAATTCCTTGATAAACAATCTGCCCCGATTGTTGAACACAAGTTAAACAACACTCTTAAGCTAAGCTGTTTCATTAGTTGAATTACGGATAAAAAAATAAAACATAGTGGAATCAAATAAAGTTTTTTGTCATAAAGTTAGCTGACACTAAATAAATGAGGGGGTATTTATAAATAAAAAGATTAGGATGTCGTGCATTTAGTAAATACTAGTGTACGTCTTTTTTTCGTCCAATATGCATATAATATAGACTATATTAACTTTTTTCCAACTTAAAACGTCAAAAAGAGGGGTAAATTTTTTTGCAAGAGAGGACTTATGTATGGAAAAAAATATGAAACGCTCTAAGGAAAAAAAGAGCAAGAAGAAAATTTGGCTATGGATAGTAGGTAGTTTATTAACAATTTTTTTAATTTTTATAGGTACTGCTTATTATACAATCCAAAAAACGATGAATAAAATAAATACACCATTACTTGAAACGACAGGTGATGAACATAAAGAACAAAAAATAGTTACGAAAAAAGATCCGTTTTCTGTGTTAATGCTTGGAGTGGATGAACGTAAAAATGATAGTGGCCGTTCTGACACGATGATAGTCATTACCGTGAATCCTGAAAAACATACGATGAAGATGCTCAGTATACCTCGAGATACTCGTACAGAAATTATTGGACATAATTCCGTCGATAAAATTAACCATGCCTATGCATTTGGAGGCGTTCCAATGGCGGTGAAAACGGTGGAGCACTTTTTAGATATACCAATTGATTATTATGTATTTATTAATATGGAAGGCTTCCTACAAATTATCGACACGATTGGTGGGGTAACAATTGATAACGACATGGATTTAACTTATAACGCCTACCATTATCCGAAGGGGGAGATCACTTTAGATGGTGATAAGGCACTGATTTTTTCACGTATTCGTTATGAAGATCCCCGTGGTGATTTTGGTCGTCAAATTCGACAACGTCAAATTATTGAAGCAGTTCTGAAAAAAGCCTCTTCGACATCTTCTATTTTATTAAAGGCTACAGATATGCTTGATGTAGTAGGAGACAATGTCCGTATGAATTTTACGATGAAGGACTTAATCCAGTTACAAAGTATTTATAAAAAAATGGATGGTAATATTGATCAGTTATCATTTAAAGAGGGAAATGGTAAAAGGATTGATAATATATGGTATTTCATGCCTGAAGAGACAGAGCTAGAAAAAATAAAATCGGAATTAAAAGCCAGTTTGCAATAAAAACTTAGGTGTGACAATTTGAGTATGATAGCTGTAAATCTATTGACAATGAAGGGAGGGAGATCAATGAATGGGAGGACCCAGGTGCTTAGGTATACAGCTCTAAACAATTGCATGCAAAGCTATGTGCCTAAGCGTAAGGTTCAAAAAAGTCGAGTCAGTTCAGCCATGCGACATTTACAACTATTGTGTTTAAAAATTTTTATGTGAAAAATAAAAAAATCATTCAGGTAGGGTGCATGCCTAGTTGAATGGTTTTTTTATTTTTTTCAGCAGGTATCCAACACGCAAAAAAATAGAGGAACTCAGTCTAAGAATGCCACGTCCTGTGGCATTACTGAAATGATCGATATCGTGTATGCCATCATGTAGGCCAAAGCACATAGCCTATTTCGGACGCATTATGCCGTGGCATAAGTGTTTTGAATTGGGTGTTTGAAAAATCAGGAAATTGCTGTATAATTTTATTAGAAATGGTTGAGGGAGTGATTGTGTTGATTATAGGCACAATTTTATTAGTAGTTGCAGTACGTGCAGGTATTGGTTTAGCAGTCGACTTAATTAATAGCAGCATCACTCTACTACACAAAGTAACCATTCATACTCGGAAAACAAAAGAATAGGATGCATCTAGGCAAAGTTATAAAGTAACTTTGTCTATTTTTGTGGCTCATAATCAATTTAGGGAAGGCATTTGTTAAATCGTAGGAGCCTAGTTTAGGACCAACCGAATTTGTTTGTTTGGGACCTAGATTTTAGGTTGACCTGATCAGTTTTCTATTTGACCTAAGCGTCATAGATGAGACCCTGGAGCTGAAGAGAAGTAGATCTCCCGATGCCCCTGGAAAGCCTCTAGTCGGAACAGAAAATCAACCTCATGTTTTGCTGATGAGTCATTTTGGTGAACTTGGAACAATTTATGTGATTAATTCGTCAATAAACTGTAAAAAATGTTATACTATAAAAAAACAGTATCGGGGAATGAGCATGCAAGAAGAGAAATCAAGTTTCAAAAAAGAATTAATATCTTATCTTAAAATTATAGTGATTACAGCTATAGTTGTTTTAGGCTGTAAGCAATTCTTATTTGCACCGATTAAAGTGCAAGGGGCTTCTATGTACCCAACTTATCATGATAAAGATATTATTATGGTAAGTAAAATGAGCAAAATTGAACGCTTTGATCAAATTGTTTTTCAATCACCAACAGAAGATGAACTCTATATTAAACGAGTAATTGGCCTACCAGGTGATACAGTTGAAATGAAAGACGATGTTTTGTATGTAAATGGCAAAGCTTATAAAGAAGATTATGTGAATCGTCAAACCGATGATCCTAATCAATTACGTATTACAGAGAATTTCACATTAGAGCAATTATTAAATGAAAAAAAGGTTCCTGAGGGTATGTATTTTGTGCTGGGGGACAACCGTTTGAAAAGTTCTGATAGCCGCCACTATGGCTTAATTTCTAAAGATGCCATCTATGGTGAAGCTAAATTAACAATATATCCGTTTAGTCGTTTCCATATCGGTCCAAAATAAATAATTGGGATTTTCAGTGAAAAAAGAGGCAGCGCTTGTGGAGGGCACTGAAAAAGTCTATATCTTTTCACATTGCGAGGTATTCAACGATTAAATCGTTGAATACCTCGCTTTTTTCATTTGGCACTGTGACT
>NZ_JBIWFC010000007.1:0-223887 GCF_044762845.1 Lysinibacillus sp. NPDC096382 | reverse complement strand
TCAAGGTGCTACAACGATATTCGCTGTCAATTTGAAACGGATATTAAAGCTACTAAATGAAAATGAATAAGGAATAGAGACAGAAATAAGGCGCTCCCTGTTCAAAATCGAACAAGAAGTGCCTTATTTTTATCTGAGAAAGGTTCGCTTTTATGAAAACGTAAGTTTTTCAGTGCCCTCCTTTCTATTGGGTGTGCTTTTTTGTTTTTAAAGGATTTTACTAGAAGTGTGGAGAATAGATGATTAAAGGGGGAGAATGAATGTTTCCTAATTTAGAGACAGAAAGACTTATTTTAAGAGAATTAACGCAGGATGATGCGGAAAGTGTATTTAATTGCTTTTCTCATGAAGAAGTCACTCGCTATTATGGACAAGAGCCATTTATTGATTTACAGCAAGCAGAAAGTTTAGTGAAATTATTTTCAAAGAACTTTGCTGAAAAAAGAGGGATAAGGTGGGGGATTGAAAGAAAGGAAACAAAAGGTATAATCGGGACAATTGGTTATAACGCTTGGTCGCCTACCCATAGACGGGCAGAGATCGGTTATGAAATTCATCCTGATTATTGGAGAAAAGGATATACTCAAGAAGCGGTTACCGAAATTGTGTCGTATGGCTTTGAGCATATGGGTCTTACTCGTATAGGTGCTGTTGTATTTATAGAAAATGAAGCCTCGAATAAGCTGCTAACTAAAGTGGGCTTTCAACAGGAAGGAATTCTTCGAGATTATATGTATCAAAATGGTCAGGCGCATGATACATTTGTCTATTCCATATTAAAAAATAGATAAGTATGTTTTTTCTCGACAGAAAATTCTATTAACCATAGGAAATATAGTTAAGGCATTGTTATATACCTTTTATTGGTTAATAAATGATAACTAAGATATAGTTTTGCATTTGCTTTTTTCGGTTATAGTGCTAGTAAAGGCTAGGATTTTTATTAGTGGTGAAAAAGTAACAGTAAGGGGCTTTGTGAAATGGGAATACAATATAGCACAGCTTATTTTGAAAAGTTAGATTTACTTGAAATTCTATATGCGGGGCAGGCAGCATTAAAAGAAACGCTACCTACGCACAATGCCAGTAAAAATTATTTAGAACGCTTTGAACAAATAGAAGCAGCCATTGCTAAGCTAAATAAGGAAATTCGAATCCTTGAGCTAAACATCATCCAGTCTTTAGATATAGAATAGTTAAAAGTAAAAAAACTCATGCAATAAATAAAATGCGTGAGTTTTTTTGTTGCTTCAAACGATCTTAAACTTCTCCCTCCTTCATAAAGTTAAAACTTTCAAAAATCAGAACGGATACTTTGATAATAAGGATAACTTATGGAAATCGATAATTAACATTGATTTTACTTATATTACGAATGATTGTAAAATAATGTTAGCGAGGAAATCCATATTGATTGGTAAAAAAACAGAAAAGAGTGATGAAGATGGGCATTGATTTTCACAACAAAGACAATCAAACTACTTATACAACTCGACAGGCTGACCACTCGTGGATCGAAGCAATGAAAGAACTTGTCCCTAACATGAATACTTCGAAGGCTGCAGATATTGGTTGTGGCGGAGGCATTTATGCTAAAGCATTAGCAGATATGGATGTACCTGCTGTAATAGGTGTGGATTTTTCACAGGCTATGCTCGTTGGGGCAAAAGAAAATTGTAAAGACTATGATAATATTACTTTCAAGCAAGGAAATGCATTGGCTACAGGTTTAGACAATGACAGCTACCAGTTAATACTAGAAAGAGCTTTAATTCATCATATCCAAGATTTAAAAGCTTGTTTTCAAGAGGCATATAGAATTTTGGTGGATAAAGGGATATACATTATCCAAGACCGGACACCTGAAGATTGTTTATTAAAAGGTGATGACCACCATATTAGAGGCTATTTCTTTGAGCGTTTTCCAAAATTAAGAGAGCAAGAAATAAAACGCAGACATAGAAGTGAGCTAGTAATTGAGATACTTAAGGCAATTGGGTTTAGCGAGGTGCAAGAAGTAAAGCTATGGGAAACAAGAAATGTGTATGAACAAAAAGAGCAATTGTTAAAAGATTTACGGGAAAGAACAGGCAGAAGTATTTTGCACGAGTTAGACAATGAAGAATTAAATGAATTAGTGAATTATATGGATAAGTCGATTTCAACTGAGAGTTTTATAGTTGAAAAGGACAGATGGACCATTTGGAAAGCTGTAAAATAATTTATTTTTTTAAAGTGTGTTGTGAGGAGTTATCCGCTGGTTGAGTGGTTCAATCCGTCAGTAGGGCTCTGCTATCCGTCGATTCGATTAAAAGAAGCTCTCGTTCGCTTTCAACCGAGAGCTTTTAACTATTTATTTCCCTACTAATGCGAGAAGGTATTGATCTCGATCTGCTTCCTCTTGCATTTTATTATCGACTAACATTGCACCGTACCTCACATTTGTCATATCACGATCAACTAAAAATTGAACATTCACTTTTGAGGCTTTATTATTGACTGGACAGTCTCCTTTAAATTCTACAACATCCTGTCCTTTTTGAGTTTCAAAATACACCCAGTATGGATTTTGACAAGCGCTAGCAAATCCCGATTCTATTGTTTTACTACTATTTTCGAAAGAATAGTTTTTTACATATGTAATATAGTCATTATCCGTAATGTCCTTTTGTGGACCGTAAAAATACCAGAACACCCCTAAAATTCCGATTGGCACAATCCACAGTATATTCCTTTTGCTTAATTTCCCCATATTTGATGCCCCCTTTATTAAAATATTTTATCATCTTTATACTTATTTTTGCTAGCTTACTATAATATTTTCTAGTTTATGATGCAATGTTGTAAAAACGGATTTGGTAGAGAAATTGATTTTTTTCAGATTCATCTGCGGTTTATTGAAGAAAGGGGATTTTTTTGTAAATAAAAGAAACTATATGGCTTATGATGACGTCATGTATGAAAGGGTAAGCAAGTATTTAACTGGAAGCAGTGCATATTTGAAAAACGTTAATTTACTGAGAAATTAAAAGCAAGGAGATTTAAAAATGAATTATGGAATATTTCAATGGATTAATGATCTAGCTGGTCGCTATCCTTTGCTGGATAAAGGGATGATTTTCATCACTGATAGCGTTCCTTATATCGTTATCGTATTCATGTTATTTTTATGGTTTACAGCAAACAAAGAAAAAAGGACAGAAAAACAATATACAGCTTTTTACATTGTCTTTACATGTTTACTTGGATTGGGTCTAAACGCACTCATTCACCTATTCTACTATCATGCACGACCATTCATTACATATGATGTTCATCAGTTAGTACCACATGCTGATGATTCTTCGTTTGTAAGTGATCATTCAGTATTAGTATTCGCTCTAGCGTGGACGTTACTTTTACGAAAAGACTCGTGGAAGTATCCGGTATTAGTATGGGCCATCTTAGTAGGTATTTCACGTATCTTCGTCGGCGTACATTATCCAGCCGACGTGATTGGTGGAGCCCTTCTGTCATTTGGGGCAAGTTTAGTCATTATCAAGTTCTCCAAAGTATTGGAGCCGGTCGTACAAGTTCTATTCAATATTTATAACAAACTAACGAAACATATCCCTTTTTTAGCAAAGTTCGGTCATAAAGATCTAAGTCAGGGGAATTAATAAAGTATAGATGAAGAGTCGCATATTAATGCGGCTCTTTATTTTGTCAACAAAAGAATAAAAATAATGTGTATTCAAAAACAACAGTTAATTCACTCAGAGATAGCGTTTTCTCCTTGTAATATTTTGTCGTCACAATAGATCACAAATCAATAAAATCGGATAACTGATATAAGAAACGATCTCTGCTGCTACAGTTTTACATATTTCGATGGCTTGTATTGCTATATAGGTCTTTAGACATTTGACCATTTATGTATTTCCTGTATTATGTAAATATGGTTGAAAATGATAATCATTATCAGTAGTGTCGCGTAGTTATAAATTTACTATCATCCTATAAATTTTTAATGTTCTTTTAATTACTAGGATCATGTATCATTTGTCAGCAACACATTTGTTTCCATTTACTTCTTATTATCAGTCTTGCTAATTAGGAAGACAAATTTTTTTAACAATTGATGAGAACTATTATCATTTACTAGGTGGAAGATTCTGTGAAAGGATGGCTAATTACATGCAACAGATTGCTAAACAGATTGCAGAAAATGCAACGTTTCAGGCGTTTATGAATTGTTATATACGAGAAGTGAAAAGCGGACATTGGATCACAAAGGAGGAGTGGATAACAGAACAGCGACTAACTATCCTGATTACAGAGGGACATATGTTAGAGCTTGAGTTGCCGATACAAAACATCCGTATTGCATTTGGTGTGGAATACAAATCACTTGTTGGAAGACATAAATTTGGTGTTTCGTTGAAGTATTGTACGAATAAAAAACAATGGCTTGTCGAAGATAAATTAACGATACTCATCATGCTCATTCAAGAGCTACATTTAATGACTAAGGCGGATGGATGTCCTGGATTTTCTCCCCATTTTGATGAACTCATTCTGCGCATAATTGAAAGCTATCAAACAATGGCAAATTATATTGAAAACAGTTTGGAAGATAAGAAACAACATGGAGCAAACGTTACATTTATTGAAGCTGAGCAGTCTCTCTTATTTGGACATTGGCTTCATCCGACACCTAAAAGCAGACAAGGTATGGCAAATTGGCAACAAATGAGTTTTGCTCCAGAGCTACAAGGATCTTTCCAACTTCACTATTTTCGTGTGGACCCCAAAATTGTGAAAGAGTCCTCTGTATTAGAAAAAAGTGCGAGTGAACTCATTTATCAGTCTTTAACAAAATCACAACCTGATTTTGTTATGTCAGAGAAAGATTACCTCATTCCGATGCATCCGCTTCAAGCACAGTGGCTTTTACAGCAACAGTATGTAAAACAAGCGCTTGCTAAAGGATTGATAAAATACGAAGGTGCGCTTGGGGCATTGTATACAGCAACCTCTTCGATAAGAACAGTATATAGCCCAAATGAAGAGATGATGTATAAGTTTTCAATTCCTGTAAAAATAACGAATTCATTGAGGGTAAATAGAACGCATGAACTAAAAGCTGGAATAGTTATGGCTCGGTTAATGAATAAGATTAATTTCTCGCAAAATTATCCATATTTCCGGATGATTGATGACCCAGCCTATATGACTGTAGAGTTCCCAAATCAGACGGAATCAGGGTTTGAGGTTATTTTTCGCTCTAACGTATTTCCTAAAGGACATGATGAAGGAATCTGCATGATCGCTACTCTTGTGCAAGAGCCCTTACCAAATGAAAAATCAAAATTGTGTCAGCTCATTATGAAAATCTCACAATCAGAATTCCGCTCTTTAGAGAGTGTAAGTTTAGATTGGTTTAAAGTCTATTGGAAATGTGCAATTGAATCATTATTAAGATTATACGATGAGCATGGGATAGCTCTCGAAGCACACCAGCAAAATAGTCTGTTAAACATTTCTTCAGGTTATCCAACTACTTATTATTATCGTGATAACCAAGGTTATTACTTATCAAAAGCATATAAAGAAGTACTTCTTTCAATAGAGCCTTCTTTACATGAAACAGCTGAGCTATTTTACGAAGATGCCCTTATTCATGATAGATTTACATATTATTTGTTTATGAATCAATTGTTTCCCGTTATTTCCCGTTTTGGAGCAGATCAGCTAATCGATGAAAAAATTCTTTTGAAGTGGTCTACCGATCAACTCTACTTATTAGAAAAAGAATTCACAGGTTTCGGGAAGGCATTCGTTCGTAACATTCTAAAACAAGAAGAGCTTGCGTTTAAAGCAAATCTATTAACAAGGTTTCATGATGTAGATGAACTAGAAGCCGAACTTGAACAAGCGGTATACACGAAAATTCCAAATCCGTTCGTTCTTCAGTATGAGGAGGCAGAGTATGCAGCAGCTACAGCCTTTAGCTTCTAAACAAGGAGAGCTACGTGTAAGGCGGCAACTTGTAGAAGCAATGATTTTTGAAGGACTAATTAAATATGAAGAAACACGTTTAGATAAATGGACTTCAATTTTTACGCTTGTTGGTCAGAAGTGCACCTATCGTTGTGAAGGAAGAAGAATGGCATTTGATCGCATCCGAATACAGGGAGAGAGTATTTTTCTAGTAGGAAAAGATGAAACATTACTAGAAGCAACGCTTGAGGATCTAGTAGATGAATTACTTTCGGCTCGTAAAGATAAAGTACGATTACTGAAAGAACTTCATTTAACGAGTAAGCTATGTGAATGGAATGATCGCCATCTCCAAATGCCGATGTCGAGAAGAAATTCGAGCTATGAAGAATTAGAATCAGAAATCATTGAAGGACATCCATATCATCCTTGTTTTAAATCCAGAACTGGTTTTACGATCAACGACCATAAAGACTATGGCCCTGAGGCAAAGCAATCTTTTTCTCTTGAATGGGTTGCAGTGAGAAGAAGCTACGTCCGAATTTCTGTTCTTGAAGAGGAAGAGAACTTTTGGAAAAGAGAGCTAGGGCATTTGCTGTGGGAAGACCTTCTTGCAACGCTAGCGGTATTCGATGGAACATTTGAAGAATATACGTTTTTACCTGTTCATCCTTGGCAATGGCATAACATGAAGCAAGAACTAGCTAGATTAATGGAGCAAAAAGATCTAATACCTCTAAATGTGCAAGGAGATTACTATAGGACAACCCAATCAGTGCGAACATTATGGAATTTTTCAAATCCAAAAAAGGCGCAATTAAAATGCTCGATGAATATGGTGAATACCTCTTCATTACGAAAGTTACATGCTCATGCTGTTTGTGCCGCTCCTCATATTTCAGCATGGCTTAAACAGGTGATTCAATTAGACGCCTATTTACAAGAGGAAGCGTCTCTTGTTGTGCTGGAAGAATATGCAGGGATTATTTTTGAACCGAATGCAAACAAACATAGTAGCAAACTAGAAGGTCAGCTTGGCTCAATATGGCGAGAAAGTGTGCGCTCGTATATGAAGGATGAAGAGGAAGCGGTACCGTTTACGATACTAATGATGATGGAGATAGATGGGCGTCCATTTATTGATGATTGGCTTTGCCGATATGGAACGGAGGAATGGGTAAAACGCTTGATCGAAGTGAGTGTTATTCCTGTGTGGCACTTGCTTGTCGCCCACGGTATTGCTGTGGAGGCCCATGCGCAAAATATGATTTTATTACATCAAAATGGGTGGCCGACTCGGGTTGTACTGAGGGATTTCCATGACAGTATCGAATATATGGAAGAATTCATTGCAGACAGAAGCCTTGTTCCAGACTTTGAAACGATACACGATCGTTTTAAAGATGCACCTGTCGATCATTATTATTGGATGTCTTCTGTAGAGGCTTTACGAGAGTTAGCTATGGATACACTATTCGTGTTTCATTTAAGTGAACTATCTTATTTGCTAGAAGAGCAGTATGGATTTGCAGAAACACATTTTTGGAGTCAAGTTAAGGACGGAATACAGAAGCATTTTGAACGCTTTCCATCATTATGCTCAAGAAATGAACAGCTTCAACATACTAGCACACAAATTTATGTTGAATCTTTGCTAACAAAGAAACTTCAAAATCAAGAAGAAGGTAATTTTCGACATATCGTCAACAATGCGTTGGCGCAAGCGGATAAAAAGGGGAAATGATGATGTTTTATGTCAATGATCAATTTTATACAGTAGAAGATATCGAGAAGCAATTTGAACTATTTGAAAGCTTACCGCATCTAAGGGAGTGTAACAATCGCAGACTTGCTATTTGTACGGATGACACTTTCCAATATATGGCCCTTTGTTTATACATTCGCGAAAAAGGTGGATCAGTTGTCCCAATCCATCCAGCGACGCCAAAAGAGGGATCTGTACGGCTTGCTTCTTTAGCAGGTAGTCATCTTTTGATGTTCCAATCGATTGATACTTTCATCGAACTATCAAATCATTCCAATAACCAAGAAGGCGTATTAGTTCAAATGAGCTCAGGTACAACAGGAACTCCGAAATGTATTGAACGAACGTGGAGTGCAGTGGAAGAAGAAATTGAAAGTTATGTGGAGACTTTACCTGTCGATTCCTTGACAAATTCTGTTGTCGCTTGTCCAGTTACTCATTCTTATGGATTCATTTGTGGTGTTTTGGCTTGCATAAGAAGGGGAGCAATGCCAGTTATTATTACGAACAGTAATCCTAAATATATTTTGAAAAAGCTAAAAGAATATCCTAAGCACATACTCTATGCGGCTCCAGCGTTACTTTATACATTAAGTCGATTATTACCTATTGATCAACAATTTGATCGTGTGATGACGTCAGGAACTATGATGCCGCATAGCTGGTTGACATCATTAAGAGAGAAATCTCACCAAGTATTACAGCAGTATGGATGCTCTGAATCCGGGTGTGTTGCGATTCATCCTAATGTGAAAGATCCGAAACAAATGGGCTACCCCCTTCCTCATGTGAAGGTGACAGCTGGTGAAAAACAAACACCGAGCGAAATTATCATTGAATTGTCTACACAAACAATTTATACAAAAGATCTTGGCTATATAGAAGATAATGTTCTTTCTTTTCTTGCAAGAATGGATGACACGATTAATGTAGCAGGCTTAAATGTGTATCCGCAAGAAGTTGAAACCGTGTTAATGGATGACCCAAGAATAGTCGAAGCAGTCGTATATAAGAAACAAGACAACTTATCAGGAGAGCGAGTATGCGCACTATACGTGTCTACCGAACCGATAGATAATATGGAGCTTAGAGAATGGTGCCGGAAATATCTCGCTCCACATCAAATTCCGATGGAGTTTGTGTTTGTTCATGAAATTGAAAAGCTACCTAATGGAAAAGTAAGTAGAAAAAAACTTGGAGGCATACCAGTATGACGCGACAACAATTGATCAAGAGCATCTATGATATTTTGGATAATTCGTTAGAGTTGCAGACACTGTCTTCTTTTAATGAAGATGCCCGATTAAATGAGGATTTGTATATGGACTCCATTATGGTCCTTCAACTGATTCTTCATATAGAGTTGGATCTTGGCATTTCCATTCCTGATGAGGTTCTTGTTCCTAAAGATTTCAAAACAGTAGGAACACTAGCAAGCTTTTTAGAAAAACAGCAAAAGGTAGAATAATCGGAGGCTAAAAATGATAAAAGTTCATTGTTTTGTAAGCTGTGTTTGTGAGGTTATTAAGAGATCGGAAGGCGTCGATCATAGGCCTTACTATTTTGGGGTATGGGACGCAGATTTTGATGTGCTCGATAATGGAGTGCTAACATACCACTCTGATCAAATTGATCATCATTTCTTTCAAACATGGTATGAAATGCTCTATGGAATCAAGCTATACAAATGGTATGACGACAAGCAATCAAAACAAGAAAATATAAACAAACTGCTAAAGTTATTAGAGAATAAATCTCCACATCAACATGTGATGGTGATGCTGGATTTATCGATGCTTCCAGAGCGAGAGAATAAATTTCATCAACGTCCATTCCCTCATTATGTGATGCTAGAATCAACAGAAAATGAAGAAGATTGGTTTATGTATGACCCTGATTTTCGCTGGGAAGGGATTTTACCGAAAGAGAGAATTTTAGCTGCAATCCAAGAGCCAACTGTCGGAGGTGGTTATTACTTTAATTCTGAGACGATTATTGCGCCAACTACAGAGATGGTTGAAGCCTATTTTAATACATGTATAAAGCTGCATTGTAATCCGTTGACAGATGCAATTACCGAGATTATTAAAAAGTATATTGCAGGAAAAGAACAAGAAAATATGTCAAAACTTCCGACTGCATTAAAACAATTGCCGGTTATAGCGATCAGAAAATATGCGTATGAACATGCGTTTGCATTTTTTGGGGAAGCGCTTGGCCACGATGAGGAAAGCTTTGACACATGGTGTGATGATATTGAGCGTTTAGTGAATGGCTATACAACGATTCAGTATCGAGTGATGAAACTTGCGATGACGCAAGATTTATTATTAGCTAAAGATATTTTCTTGAAGTTAGAAGAACAAAATCTCCTTGAGTTCAAGATTAAGCAAGGGTTACAAGAATGTTTTCAAGCATGGTTAACATTACAGCACAAGAAAGAGGTCATATTATGAAACTATCTATCTGTACGATTTCGTTTCGACACCATCTACATTCGATTGATCAATTAGCTCACTTTGCAAAAACTCAAGGTTTTCAAGGAATCGAGCTCTGGGGTGCTCATGCAAAGAACTTGGCAGATGAACTTCATTATGGAGCAGATTGGCTAAGCTCCTACGGTTTGGAAACAAGTATGCTTAGTGATTATTTGCCATTAGAAGCACCAATTTCCGAGATGATGGCTGAAACAGAGAAGTTATCATCACTTGCAAAGCGCTGGGGAACGAATAAGATTCGTACATTTGTAGGAAAACATGGCAGTTCAGACACAAGTAAAAAAGAAAGGAAAGAACTTATTTCCAGGCTTAGAATGCTCTGTGATTATCTTGAGTCAAAAGGACAATATTTGCTTGTTGAAACTCATCCGAATACATTGACAGATAATCTACTTTCAACGATGCAGTTACTCGAAGAAACGAATCACTCAAGCCTACGAGTGAACTTTGACGTTTTGCATATATGGGAATCAGGGATAAATCCTATTGTCGCCACAAAGCAACTTCGTCCTTATATCTCACATTTTCACTTTAAAAATATTGCCTCACGTGCACAACTTGATGTTTTTTCTCCAAACAATGTTTATGCTGCAGCAGGGTCTAGAGAAGGGATAGTTCCATTGTTTGAAGGTGCAATTGATTATAAAGAATTTCTAGCAGAAGTACTTTCAATCGTGGAGGTAGAAGCGTCATTGGAATGGTTCGGATCGAATGTGAAGAGCGTATTAGCAAAAGATGTACAGGAGGTTAAGAAGGCGTTGCAGTTGGTACAAGTATAATATGTAAAAGCTAACTATCCGTTTTCGTAAATAGAGAGAGGCAGAGAAATCAGTAAATTTTTAAAGGGAAATCCGAAAAATCAGAAAAAGTGCGGGAAATCAGGAATTGATTTCTCGCACTTTTTAAAGTTTTGACTAGTTTTGTCCATTCCACCTCATCAGCAATAGATACTTTTACTGAAACGCCTTCAGCTTAGTGGACTTAATTATAACCAATTTACTTTACCAAAGCGTACTCATCAAATGACGAATAATTGAAAAACTAAAAATGCAAAAAGTCTTTTTCTGAAAAGTGGGTCAAACTATTGATATATCACCATTTCCAACGTTTATAAATTGGTTATTATTGATAATTTGTCTATTATATGTCAATTTTGTGATTTTGAAGTTTTTTAATTTTATTTATTTTGTGTCTTGCATTGACTCACATCCCTCGAAAAAATAAAATGAGAACATTGGGAAAATTTCCTAATTAAAGGGCGCTTCTGCAAAAGGATTTTCAGGGCTTGAAATAGAAAATGCCCTCTTGTATGATGCATGATTGTCAACTAGAAAATGACTCATCATCACATAAGGAGGACTCCATTAATACGAACCAAAAGATCAATCAAGTATCAGAAAAAACGCACGCCATTGGTTCAATGGGGTATACATTGTGTATCTAAAAACAATAACAAGCTCTGTTATATTTTGTTTATCACTACCTAATAGAAAGATATTGGAGGATTAAAATGAAAATTTTATTTATAACATCCGCACATAACAGCATGAGCCAACGCTTTTACGTTGAATTGACAGATAGAAAATATGAAGTGGATATTCATATCACCACAACAATAGATGCAATGATTCAAGCAATAGAAGTTTCAAAGCCAGATTTGATTATCTGTCCGTTCTTGAAGACCGCCATCCCAGAGGAAATTTGGAAGAAGTATGTATGTATTATTGTACACCCTGGTATTAAAGGGGATAGAGGACCTTCTTCTATTGATTGGGCGATCATGGGACAGGAGAGAGAATGGGGAGTTACACTACTTCAAGCAGAGCAGGAAATGGATGCAGGAGATATTTGGTCTACAAACAATTATTCGATGCGTGAAGTTAGTAAAAGCACGCTATACAGACATGAAGCAACACATGCAGCTGTAAAAGGATTACTTGATTTATTGGAGAAGTTTAAGGCGTATCAAAAGGGAGAGTATTTTCCTGAACCATTAGATTATAATAATTCAAATGTGAAAGGTACACTTTTACCAACAATGAAACAATCTGACCGTAGAATTCATTGGCTTAGTGATAATTCTGAAACTATTGCAAGAAAAATTCGTGCTGCTGATAGTAACCCTGGAGTTCTCGATACTATATTCGGTGGAGAGTACTATTTATTCGGTTGTCATGTAGATGACAGAATAGTTGGGAATAGTGGGGAAATTCTTGGCTATCGTGATGATGCAGTATGTGTAGGAACGATTGATGGGAGTGTTTGGATTAGTCACGTAAAGAAAAAAGGAGGGATAAAATTACCAGCATCCCTTGCTCTATCACATTTATTAAGGAATGTTCCTGAATTACCTATTAATCCTTTTGACGATATTGAAGGGAGAACATACAGAGAAATCTACTATAATGAAAAAAATCAAGTAGGATACTTGCATTTTGATTTTTATAATGGCGCTATGCACACCTCACACTGTAAGAAACTTCAACAAGCCATTATAGAAGCTAAAACAAAAAATAGTAAAGTATTAGTTTTAATGGGTGGGCATGATTTTTGGTCTAATGGTATTCACTTAAATACTATTGAATATGCTGAAAATCAAGGGGATGAATCGTGGGAAAATATTAATGCGATTGATGATATGATTCTTGAAATTCTAAATACACCAGACAAAATTGTTATGACTGCTATGCAAGGAAATGCTGGTGCGGGAGGGGTCATACTAGGTCTTACAGGTGATTTTATTTTTGCAAGAGAAGGTGTTGTTTTAAATCCTCATTATAAAAAAATGGGGAACCTATATGGTTCAGAATATTGGACGTATTTATTACCAAAACGCTTGGGGAAAGAGTTAGCTTTTGAAATTACTGAAACATGTCCTGCCTTAAGTACATTAAAAGCACAAGAAATCGGATTAATTGATGATTATTTTAAAGGTAATGTCCAAGAATTTAATGAAAAAATACAAAAAGTTGCTGAATATTGGGCATCTTCGTCTCTTTATGATGAAATTATTGCAAATAAACAAGCAGAACGAGAAAGAGATGAAAAAGAAAAGCCATTAGCAGAATATCGCCATGAAGAATTAGAACAAATGAAGATTAACTTTTATGGAGAAGATAAAAGTTACCATATTGCACGGAAAAAATTTGTCTATAAATTAGCTTGTGATCAGCCAAGCGTTCTTCTAAATGATAAAATAACGATTTGAAATAATTAGTGCTAATTCCCTTTCATCAGAATGGGGCGGACCAAACGCCCCGTTTTGAATGATGAGATATAATTGATAGAAAATAAAGGGGAAGATACACGATGGGAATTATGGCCAGTTACTTATCATTAAACAATGCTTTAGCGGATGAAATTGCCGACTTAAATAATTTCCATATCGTCAAGCGACTTGAGGAGCTTATGGAAAATCATAGCTGTCCCGTAAATGAAATGGATAAATTATGGGACGGATTGCATTGTTTGCTAACAGGGATCTCTGCCTCACAGCCAATCGAGAACCACCCATTAAGCGAGGCCATTGTCGGCGTTCACGTGCTGGATACTGAAGAATTTGTCAGCGTCATTGGTTCTGAAGAGCTTCCCCGGATTTTAGAAGCTCTTCATTCTATGGATAGGACTGTCTTGCAGCAACAATTCAAGCCAGCAATTTTTAGAGCCAAACAGATTTATCCGGATATTTGGGCGGACGATGAAGCCGTGGAGCTTTTCGCAGAACTTATAGCGGAACTCGATCAATTAATCCATTTTTATGAACAAAGCCTTGCCCGGGGGCATGACATATTAATCAGCATTTATTAAAACCGCATCAATCTTAAACTGTACCCTATCGAGAGATCTACTCGATAGGGTACAGTTGGAGATACGAAAGGGTTTATTATATATCCTACCAAAGCGGTACAAGATAGGGGGAAAATGGAGTTGCTACGCGGTGCTTATGAAGGTAAATTTCAAAAGCAGTATATAAAAAGAAAACCCGAACTATTAGGAAACATTAAATGCATTTCGTCATGTAGTTCGGGTTTTTCAACAGCTAAAAACTTTTTGTCCAGCCTCATTCAAATTTTTATCCTAAATAGCGATGATACAGTGTTTTCGCTTCTGCAATATCTTTTGTTCCGTGGATTAAAACTCGCCCGTCTTTAAAAATAACCAAACGGTGATCATCGACAGTATAAGATAACAGATAAGGGTTGCGCTGAACATTTCCGCCTTGCTGCAAAAAAACTTTTTCCAGTTTGGCTAAATCCTGTTCTTCTTGCGCGGAAGGCCGGATTTGAACAGAATCTCTTCCGCATAGTATAGCTGTTTTTGTTTGATTTTCAAAGGATAGGTAGGGATATGTCCGATTGTTCCCGCATGATGGGCAATCATCTTTTTTCATCTTATCCACTTTTATTGCACTATATTGGTTTTTCCAAAGATCAAAAGATAGTAATTTATTCCGCAATGCTGCTGTATCATCCACTAATATTTTTAAAGCTTCACTTATCTGATGGGCAGTAACCATTTGCACGGTAGGACCGATGATTCCCGCGGTATCGCACGTTAAACCTCCGATAGGAACTGTTTCCAATAAACATGAAAGACAAGGGTTTTTTTCAGGAATGATCGTATATGTAATACCATAGCTCCCCACACATGCGCCATAGATCCAGGGTACTGAGTATTTTTGCGAGACATCATTCATCATCATTCTTGTTTCAAAGTTATCGGTCGCATCAATCATGAGATCGGCCTGTTTTGCCCATTCTTCTAGCTCAAACACTGACGCATCCGCTACTATTGCTTCGACCGTTACAGTTGAATTGATGGCCTCCAGGCGTTTTTTTGCTGCAATCGCTTTAGGCATCCTGTTTTTTGCATCATCTTCAGCGTATAGCTGTTGACGCTGCAGGTTTGACCATTCCACATAATCTCGGTCCACAATCGTCAGTTTACCTATTCCCGCGCGGACTAGTGCTTCGGCATTTGTTGTTCCCAGCGCTCCAGCTCCAACAATCAATGCATGTTTAGCTGAAATTTTTTGCTGTCCGGATTCCCCAATCGGTGCAAATAATTGCTGTCGTGAATAGCGATCATTCATCCAATACTCATCCCTTCCAAAGGACTGCTCGCTGTGGCATAGCGTTTCTTCGGAATTCTACCAGCTTCAAAGCCAAGGCGTCCGGCCTCAATAGCAAGTTTCATAGCTTTTGCCATCTTGATAGGGTCTTTTGCGGCAGATACAGCTGTGTTTAATAAAATTCCATCAGCACCCAGTTCCATTGCCATTGCTGCATCAGCAGGAGAGCCGATACCAGCATCGACAATAACGGGCACCGTTGCTTGTTCAATGATAAAACTCAAGTTAAGCGGGTTAATGATTCCCCGTCCGGAACCAATCGGTGAGGCTCCTGGCATTACGGCATGGCAGCCTAATTCCTGTAGCTTTCTGGCTAAAACAACATCATCTGATGTGTACGGAAGAACAATAAACCCTTCCTTTATTAATTCTTCTGTTGCTTTTAACGTTTCAATAGGGTCAGGAAGCAATGTTTTGTCACATCCAATAACCTCTACTTTAATCATATCGCAAAGGCCGGATGCTTTCGCAAGCTTTGCAATGCGGACGGCCTCGACTGCGTTTTTGGCTCCTGCTGTATTTGGCAATAAAGTATATTTTTTAGTATCAAGCTTTTCTAAAAAATTTGGCTGGTTCGCTTCAAAGATATTCATTCTCCGAACGGCAAATGTCAGGACTTCTGCCTTCGATTCAGCAATAGCCTGCTTTTGGATATCAAAATTAGGGTATTTTCCTGTTCCAAGCAGCAAACGGGATTGAAATGAATAAGGACCTATTTTTAACATAATTATCCGCCTCCAACAAAATGTACAATTTCAATGCGATCCCGGTCAGAGAGCCGGGTTTCCAGATGATCAACTTTGTTTAGAATCTCTCCATTTACCTCAATTACAACTACTTTATCTAGCAGTTTGTAATATTCGAGCAGATCCGAAACGTACACAATTTCCTCTGACAACTTCAAATTTTCTCCATTTAGTATTACTTCCAAGATCTGTCCTCCTAACTAAGCAATATTTGAGATCGATCAATGCGAAACGCAGAAAGAAACTGCTCATCTTCCACTTGACCTGTAAGCAACTGGGCTGTGAGTTTGCCAGTAAGTGGGCTTAATAGAATTCCGTTTCGATAGTGTCCGGTAGCTACAAATAGCCCCTTAATATTAGGATGCTCGCCAATATAGGGAATCCCATCATCTGTCTGCGGCCTTAATCCTGCCCACACCCGTTCCCACGGGGCATCTTTCAGCTGGGGAATCAGCTTAACGGCTTGTTCAATCAAGGTAGAAATTCCTCCAGCCGTTACTTGTTTATCAAACGTATTTTCCACGACTGTGGCCCCAATGTAAATTTCGCCATTCCGCTTAGGAACAAAATAACAGCGTTTATCTGAAAAAATCGACCTGTGAACGATTGGCTTATTCGGCTTTACAGAAAAACATTCTCCTTTCACAGGATAAACGGTCATGTTGATCCCCGTATTTTTCATTAAATCGGCAGCCCAGGCGCCGGTAGCGACAACGACCTGTTCACAATAGACGGCTCCCGCTGATGTGTATACTCCTTTGACAACACCGTTTTCATAGATAAAAGAAAGGACCTCTGTATTTTCGCGGATTGCTGTACCAAAATGCTCTGCTGCTTTTGCGAAGGCAAGTGATAATTTTGCAGGCTGAACATGGCCGTCATTTGGAAGGAACATAGCACCGACAACAGTTGGTGCTAATGCAGGCTCCATTTCTCTTACTTGTGTTGCATCGAGCCATTGGATGCCGGAATCCCAGTTCTGCTGGAACAATACCTGACTTTTTAACTCTGAAGCTAATTCTTCCGTTTCTGCAATTTTTAACATGCCTTTATTCACAAATTCGATATCGATCCCCGTATATTCTAGTAATTCGTTGGTGATGGAGGGGAACATCGCCTGGCTTTTTAATGCCAATTGGAAAAATGGACCGTCGTGTTCAATTTCCGCTTGTGCTGCCAGCATACCTGCTGCTGCACTGGAGGCTTCGCAGGCCAAAGTTCCTTTTTCAAGAATGACGACTTTTTTTCCTAGTTTAGAAAGTTGATAGGCAATGGAAGAGCCATTAATTCCTCCCCCGATAATGGCAACATCAAATGTATTTTTCACTCAACACATCTCCATTTTAACTTCTTTTTGGTAGCCTTTTATTGCAGCTAATGGATCATCGGCGTTTAAAACGCCCGACAGCATAGCAATACCGTCGGCCCCGCTGTTTATCACCTGTTTAGTATTTTCAGGAGCAATACCGCCGATTGCAATAACAGGAATATCTAGTGAACCAGTAAGCTTTTTTAATTCCTCTAAACCCCTTGGTTCCAATCCTGGTTTTGATTGGGTAGAAAAAATATGACCATATATCACATAGTCGGCTCCCAAGCGTTGAACCTTTTTTCCTTCTTCGACCGAGTGAATGGAGCAACCAACCGTCAATTGTGGAAAGTTGGTTTTAATCATAGATGCATCCAAACTATGATAGGCTAGTTGGACTCCTTTGGCACCTGTAATAACGGCAACATCCACCCGGTCATTGATGATTATTTTGGATAACGGAACGCCAACTCGGGAAAGCAGGTTGACTGCTTCATATAATTCTTTTGCCGTCATTTGTTTTTCACGCAAATGGATAGCGTCGGCATATGGATGGATGTCTGCTAAGATTTCACTTAGTTGTTCCATTGGCATTTTTCCATTAGAAATGAGATGAATCGCTTTTGATAATAGGTTAATTGGGGTCACCTCTTTAAGACTTATCCGCCTTCCAAATGTAGGATGCAAAAAAGCCACTTTCTTTTTGGTAAAGAAAGTGGCTGGAGATGAAAAGGTCAAATTTCCGTATACCACTTCCCTACGCTGGTTAACCAAGTCAGGTTCATAGAGTCCCGAAGTCACACTTCAATCTCAGCCTTTACAAAGGCACCCCTAGCGGATAAGTTATTTATTTTATTCGATTTATTTTCAATATTAGCACTATTCATAAAGATGTCAATCATTAAGAACTAAAGTGAATAGATTACTAGGGGTTCCATTTAATGGGAAGTTTAGTCATGTTGAAGTTTTCTTTGATAAATTAGAAAGTATAGATTTCCAACAAGAAACTCGAAATTATTATTTTTTTTTAAAGGATTAGAAAAATTCGAGAAATTTTTGAAATGATATGGTTAGGATCAACTGAATTTTATCCTTCTTATGATGTACCAGAAACTTTGTATAAAGATACAATGTATAATAAATTTTACGAAAGAGAATGGAATGAAATAATACCGGAAAATCGTGAAGAACTTAATTTAATCAACGTTGATGAGTATTCTATGTTAATTGCTCTCATTAAATTAACTGATTCGGATCATCTTGATGTATTCTTCTTTATACTTGAGAAGAATATTGTATTTAGAGGAAATGGATTAGCATTTATCATTTATCGCGAACATAATCTTGATCTATTTGAAAAGATAGCTAATACCGAGAGACTCTCGCTGGATTAGGGTATGTATTAATTCAGATGTCACCATTATTTTTAGAGCTACTTAGAGCGATTGATAAGGTTGTTTAATAGAAAAAGACCACTCCGTGATGGGTGGTCATATTGTTTAAAAGGAGACCGACTTAACCGACTAAAACCGACCGAAGAAAGATTATTAAAGATTTTCTTTTACCTTTAATGATTTTTAAAGATAGTTAGCAAACAGCAAGATACTGATATATAAAGCTTTTGAGAATCAGTGATTTTATAAGAAAGGTCGGGTCATTCAACGATATGTTGAAAGTAGAATTGTTAGTTATTGTGGAAATTTAAAAGTAATCTTACGTTCTTTTTCATCCCAAATAAGGTGGGCATTAAAAGATTTCTCGCCTTTTTGAAATCCTTTTATCAAGTCTGTTTCACCAGCTGCCAAGAGTTTTTTTATATTCGATTGTGAAATAGTTTTTCTTAAAAGTTTCTTTGAAACCGAGAATTTACAATTAGCTGTTTTATAATTTGAACAGCCGTAAAAAGTGCCATGATCTATGATTGACCCTTCGCAAAGGATACATTTCCCAACAACTGTTTTTCTTTTATTATATTTTTTATTATACGGATTATTTGCAGTGATTTTATCGACTGCATTTTGATTAAATGCCCATTCCTTTTCACGCTTGTTAGCATCTGAAATCAATTTGTCAGCAAGCTTTTTTACTTGTTCCATAAATGCTGTAGGAGAAGCGTTGCCTTCACCTATTTCAGATAGTCGTTGCTCCCATTTGGCTGTCATGGAAGGGGACGTTAAGATACTTTCACCTAGTGCCTCAATGAGTAACATTCCTTTAGCCGTTGCGAAGACTTGGTTTTTCTTAACTTCGATATAGTTTCGATCTTTTAATGTACCAATAATTCCAGCGCGTGTAGCTTCAGTACCTAATCCTTCCGTTTTCGATAGGACCTTTTCTAATTCCGCATCTTCTAAATGTTTACCCGCTGTTTTCATTACGGTAATCAAATTTCCTTCAGAAAAACGATTTGGTGGCTGGGTTTCACCTTTTTTTACGTTCGCTTTCGCAACGATACCTTGCTCATTTTCATGTAATAGGGGGAGCAGTTCATCTTTGTCTGTAGGTGAGTTATCTTTAGAATGATAAATAACCTTACGCCAACCTTCTTCCATTAGCACTTTACCCTTAGAGATGAATTCTGCACGTTTATCAACAAGTGAATGAATCGTTGTGTAAGAAAATATGGCATTGTTGTAATGTGCTGCAATGACTTGTCTTGCAATTAAATCATAAATTTTTTCTTCTTCTGTACTTAGCTTTGCTACGTCTGGTATTTGCTCGGTAACAATAATTGCATGATGATCGGTTACTTTTTTTTCATTCACATATCTTTTATTATTCATAATTGAACTTGTCGGTGGCGGAAGAAGACTTTTGTATTTATCAATTTTACTTAAATGCTCTAGTATCTTTGGTAGTGTTTTTGCTTCTTCATTCGTTAAAAATTGTGAATCAGATCTTGGATAGGAAACAACGCCCTTTAAATAAAGTTTTTGCAAAATATCCAGCGTATTTTGTGGTGAGAATTTATAAGCTTTGTTTGCTGTAGCTTGTAATGCAGATAAGTTGAATAACAATGGAGGAGCATATTCCTTTGTTTCTCTTTTAATACTATTAATTTCTACTTTTTTATTGATACAGAAATTAGCAATAGCATTAGCTTGTCGTTCTTCTTGAACTCTTGAATTGTTATCTTTATGCCATTTCGCTTTTAACAATTTTCCATCAAAATTAAACTCTGTTTCCACTTCCCAAAATGGTTCTGATTTAAAATTCGCAATTTCATGCTCTCTCTTTACTATTAGTGCAAGTGTAGGTGTTTGTACACGACCAATTGAAAATACATCTTTCACGCCATTTCTTTTGAGGAGTACCGTGTATAATCTAGATGTATTAATGCCAATTAGCCAGTCTGCACATGAACGACTTAGTGCTTCAAAATAAATGTCGCGTGTCTTCTCTTCTGGTAGTAAATTTGCAAACCCATTTTTTACAGCGTTTTCTGTTAAAGATGATATCCAGAGACGTTTCATCGGTTTATTAACACCGCATACTCTTAAAATGGTACGGATAATCAATTCACCTTCACGTCCAGCATCACCACCAATAATGATTTCTTGAATGTCTGGTCTTTTTACTAAACTTTTAATCACATTAAATTGTTTATACTTTGACTTAGTCACTTTATATTCAAATCGATCTGGAATAATAGGTAAAGTTTCTAATGTCCATTTTTTCCATGTAGGATTATATTCTTCAGGGGCTTTCAGTTCACATAGATGTCCAATCGCCCATGTGATAAGTGCTCCACCTGGAAAGTATGTGTTTGGCTTAACTTCAAAAAAACCAGGTTTTTTTGTAAAAGAAAAGGGGGCAGCTAATTTTGCAGCCTGGTCTGGTTTTTCTGCAATTACTATTTTCATATGCTTTTCTCCTATTAATAATAATTACAACTTTATGTTTAATAATTATAAATGAATTTTAAGTATAACGGTTATATTAATAATTGTGTCCTATCTTTTATTAGGAAATCCAATTAGGTTGACTAATAATCTAGGCTTTTAGACATTTTAATTCAGTCAAAATAACAAACCATGTAACAACACCGCCTAAAGAAAAAACATTATTACGAGTAATGGAGACGTGTGGTAAAGGGATTGTAAATGAAGATAGTAATGAAATCATGGAGGCTATTTTAAGCGGTTATAGCATTGGTACCCCGGCTCTCGGGCAGAGACGATAAAGAAACTTATTACAGTCGGCTATTTAGCTATGGAAAATAAAAATTTAGTGTGTACGGAGCTTGGTAAAAACTTGGTAGAAAATTTTCTTGTAAAAGATTTATTTGATTTAGCGTTAACTGGTAGATTAGAAAAAACATTATCGGAAATTAAAAAGAAAGTTTACGAAGGAACAGTTCCTACATTTAATTGTTATTTTTCCGTCAAATAGTGTACTGTGAGGAATTTGTATAGTAAGTAAGATAAATCACTATCTAAATTTATTTATTTTTCTAATAATAATTAATGTTCAATGGTGCTATTTTACGGCTATTAAACGCTCGTTAATTAATATTTTTACTTTAATGTAATATATAATATAATTGCTATCTGGAAAATATTCTGATATTGTTCCTCTTATAACTTAATAAAATATTATTTTGTTGGTGCGAATGACTTGTTCGTTTGCTTAAAAGGGAAATCGGTGCAAATCCGATGCTGTCCCGCAACTGTAATGGAGAGTCTATACAATATGTCACTGTAGCGAGCTATGGGAAGGCGTATAGATAATGAACCTAAGCCAGGAGACCTGCCAATAAAAGCAACAAACTTACATAGAACCACGAGGATGGTTGTAGTGACTGGGAATCGACGCCTTTTATTTAACTATGACATCCTCTTGTAGATAAGGGGATTTTTTTATGCCCTTTGCTTTAAGAGAGGAGCGCGTTTTGAAGAATCCAACAACAAGAAAAATCAACCTACTTTTAGTCGTATTAACTGGTGTCGTTCTAATATCCATGACATCAGCGATAATGGTAGGCTCTGTGTCTATTACACCTAGTATTGTATGGCGCATTATTTTATCGCACATCCCGTTCAATCCACTTGGCATTACATTGGATTGGAGCCGTTCACAGGAAATCATCATATGGCAAATTCGTACTCCCCGCGTAGTACTTGCCATAATAGTCGGAGCGGGTCTTGCCATTTCGGGTGCTGCTATTCAAGCTTTAGTGCGCAATTCAATCGCGGACCCCTATATTTTGGGGGTATCTTCCGGTGCATCTGTCGGGGCTACATCTGTTATTTTACTTGGCACATTTTCATTTTTAGGTATGTATGCGCTATCATTTGCTGCTTTTATAGGTGCGACAATTGCAGTACTGATTGTGTTTTTCTTAGCACGAGTTGGGGGGCGAATTTCAGTTGTTCGATTATTATTAGCCGGAATTGCCGTGTCACTAGTTTTGTCAGCAATGACGAATTTTATGCTCATGATGACGAAGGAAGAGGGGGGCATAAAGGCAGTGATATATTGGATGATGGGAAGTTTGGCTGGAGCGAAATGGGTGAATATAATGATTCCGTTCGTAGTTTTAACGATCGTCTACATAATTTTACGTCTACATTCACGCCATTTGAATTTACTTTTACTTGGCGAAGAATCTGCTGTTACGCTGGGGGTTAATTTAGAGAAATTTCGATTGCTACTAATTTTAGTAATTTCCCTATTAACAGGTGTCCTTGTTGCTGTAAGTGGTGCAATTGGCTTTATTGGCCTGATTATTCCACATATCGTACGCATGATTGTCGGCTCAAATTATAAGTTTGTACTGCCAGTCAGTGCATTAATTGGTGCGATATTTTTAATATGGGCTGATGCAGTTGCGCGCATTGTGATTGCACCTGAGGAAATGCCGATTGGAATTATTACGGCTTTATGCGGATGCCCATTCTTTATATGGATGTTGCGGAGGCAAATGTATTCTTTCGGGGAGGAGAATTAAATGGTATACGTTGCAAAAAACGTTACTTTTGCCGTGCAGCAGGTGAAAATATTAAACAATGTTTCTGTACATATTCAAGAACGCGAGTTTGTGGGCATAATTGGCCCTAATGGCAGTGGGAAATCGACCCTATTAAAAAATATGTACCGTATGCTACAACCTCAAGAGGGAGAAGTATTTTTATTTAATGAAAATATTTACAAGCAATCTTCAAAGGTGATAGCAAAGCAACTAGCCGTCGTAGGGCAGGAAACACCAGTGCTATTTGAGTTCACTGTTAAGGATCTTGTGGCAATGGGACGTACACCGCATAAAAGGCTTATGGAAGTAGATACAAAAGAAGACCTAGCTATTGTTGAGGAATCGATGCAGCAAGCAGGGGTACTGCATTTAAGTGAACGTACTTTTAGTTCCTTATCTGGTGGTGAGAAAAAACGGGTCGTTGTTGCAAGGGCATTGGCGCAACAGGCTAAGGTCATGGTATTAGATGAGCCAACGAATCATTTAGATATTCAACATCAACTCCAGCTCATGGATTTAATACGGGGCTTGCCGATCACGGTCATTGCAGCCTTACATGATTTAAATATAGCAGCAACTTATTGCGATAAAATTTATGTTTTAAAGGACGGAGAAATTGCGGCATATGGAACTCCGGTTGATGTATTAACACCCTCATTGCTACAAAAGGTGTTTGGTGTACATGCGGAAGTTAGTGTACATCCTGTCACGAAAAAGCCGCATATTTATTATATATCTGAGCAATTTTTATAGTTAGTTAAGGGTTTTACATTTCTTTCTATATAGTATTTAGAAAAAAGGAGAAGTAGACATGAAGACATTAAAAAGCGTATGGCTTGTTCTTGCAATCGCAATGCTAAGTATGTTAACAGCTTGTGTTAACGAGGAAAAACAGGAGTCATCATCGCAAAGCGAACAAGTAGAACCAGCAAAAGCAGGAGCAACGGAAGTAACGATTGACAATAACGATACGACACAAGTCTATTCGGAAGCACCAAAAAAGGCAATTAGCTTAAATCAGCATGTGACAGAGATTATGCTAGCGTTAGGCTTAGAGGATTCAATGGTCGGAACAGCGTATTTAGATGATGCAATTTATCCACCGTTACAAGCAGCATATGAAAAAGTTCCAGTATTAGCTGAGCAATACCCAACAAAGGAACAAGTGATTGATGCAGGAGCAGATTTTTTATATGCAGGCTGGAAAAGCGGGTTTAGTGAGAAGGGTGTCGGAACATCAGAAGAACTAGAAGCACTTGGCATCCACACTTATTTACATACATCTTCAAGCATTAAAAATCCTAAGTTAGAGGATATTTTCGGGGATATCCGCAATATTTCTAAGATATTCCATGTGGAAGACCGTGGAGAAAAATTAATTGAGCAAATGACAAAAGATGTAGAGGACATTCGTACGAAGCTTCCGCAAGAGGAGGGTAATTTACGTATTCTTGTATTTGATAGTGGTGAGAAAGATGTTTTCACTGCTGCACAAAACTTCATGAATGAACTTGTGACAGTAGCAGGTGGAAAAAATATATTCGGCGATGTTGAGTCTGGCTGGACAACCGTTTCAAAAGAAGATGTAGTTGAGCGCAACCCTGAAGTTATCGTTGTAATTGACTATGGTTCAACTACTGCTGAAGAAAAAATTAATTTCCTAAAAAATGATCCGGCACTAAAAGAAACGGAAGCGGTAGTAAACGGACGTTTCGTTATTTTACCACTATCAGCAGCGTCTGAAGGTGTTCGTGCGGCTGAAGCAATTCGAATTTTGGCACAAGGATTTTATCCAGAAAGCTTTCAATAAAGAAGAGGAGCTAGCCATGTGCTAGCTTTTTTCATAGGAGGGTAAAAATGACTATAAATGCTTTTAGCCATAATATTCCTGAAAAAACATTTGCTAAGTTAAACAGAGAGGGTGAATTTACGCGTCTTGCTGTGAGTCCTGGCATTATCAACAAACATTATACACCAGCACAATTTCAAACAATCGCAGAGGTAGTCGGAGTGAGTGGTGCTATTAAATATTCTGCGTCCTACAGTATACTACTATCTGTACCGACAATAGAATTTACGGCGGCCAAAAGGAAGTTGGAAAAGGTGGGCTTATATATTGCAAAGCAAGGTCAGATTGTAGCTATGAAGGCTTGTGATTTTTGTGATGGCGATAAAATGGAGGCAGCACAGATTACAGAGGAGCTGTATCAGCAGCTTGAAGGCTTGGAAGTACCAAGCAGGATTCGCATTAATATGAATGGCTGTGCATCAGCTTGCTATAATGCCGTTTATGATGATATTGGGCTTGTATATCAGAAAGATAGTTTCGATGTGTATTTAGGGGCAGTTCCAATGGGGAAAAATGCACAGGCAGGGGAGCTATTTGTGAAAAAAGTGCCTGTACAGCATATTGAAAGTCTTTTACAGGAAATAATTAGGGTCTATAAAGAACTTGCTCGCCAAACAGAGCCCTTTTATAAATTTTACAAGAGAACAAAAGATGCAGACTATTGGCAAACGATAAAAAATCACCCAGGTAATCAACTACTATGAAAATAGTTCCGCGGATTCTAGTAGGATATGATGAGCTACATACAAACAATTCGTAAGTTGATTGAGAATGGCTAGCCGACGAAACGGTATTGGGGAATGATTAAAAAATGGTCTAAATTCGGTGCTCAATTTAAATGGTTCATCACCAAAAGTGGTGGATGACTTTTGTTAAAACTTCTACTATGTAAATAGTTGATTGGAGTGGAGACTGGGCGACTCCTCGGGGGTCAGCGATAGAGGAACGAAGGCTAAAAGCATCACATCCTGTGATAACGCCTTCGTGACCAACATCGTGTTGGCCCGAGACCCTGCAGCGTAGCGGATGTTTTCTGTGCGAAAGCGTAGCGACAGCAACACCAAAAGCGGCACATCGGACGCCCCCAGGAAGCTCTGCTCTGCGCGAAAGCGAAGCGTCAGCGGCAAAGCGCCCAGTCGGAACGGAAATCAACCACACGTTTTGCTGATGATCCAATTAAATGTGAAAAATTCAAATAAAGAGTATTTTAGCTAGAAGACGGAGTTTACTAATAATAAGGATAAAAATTACGAATTAAACAATATGAAGGTTATTTTAGCCTAATGTGTACTTCTAAAATGAAAGTAGGATAGCGTGTTCGATAGAGAACGTGCTATCCTATTTTTATGCGAAATAGATATTAATAGATAGTAAAGAAAATGACTATGTAAAGTCATTATTGATCGTTAGAAGATAAAACCCATAGCGAGAGGCGTAGCATAGTAGGTAGACGAAGTGACTATAAATTAATAAAAGGAGATATGTGATGACTATTATTAAAGAAATTGGAAGCTTATGTATTACTGATAGCGATGGCCACATTATTAACCATTCAGACTGGGATAAAATCAACCCAATTTTTCATCCTGTGATCTACGATGTGGTTAATACGTATTCCACTCACCTTCAAGATGACTTACATAGTGTATACATAAGAGGATCCATTCCAAAAGGGATAGGTATTGAAGGCGTAGCTGACTTAGACACAATAGCGGTTACAAAGCAAAACCCTAATAAACCACAGTTAAAGCGGTTAAAAGAAGTAGAACAACAATTAAATCAAAAACATACTTGTGTAGATGGTATTGAACTAAGTTTATACTGTGTAGAAGATATTTTAAATGCGTCATCTTTTTCAATCATTAGTTTCATACTCAAAACCCATGGAATATGTGTGTTTGGAGAAAACTTAATACCCCAATTACCAAGATATAGAGCTGACGAAGCTTTAGCAAATGACCACCTTATTCATTTACAAGGTCAAATTAAAAATGCCTGTGATGATCTTCAAGATAATTCTGATATAGAGGATATGAAAGATTGTTGCAAGTGGATTATGAAAATTTTAGTAAGAGCAGGACTTGCGCTTGTCATTACTAAAGCAAACACATATACAAGGGATTTATATCCTGCTTATAAATTGTTTTCGGAATATTTCCCTGAAAAGGAAAACGACATGAAAAAAGCGCTAGAATATGCCATAACACCCATAATAGATGCAAACCTATTGTTATCGTTTTTAAATGAATTTGGAACGTGGATGATTAGTGAAGCTGATAAATGGTTACAATTCTATAATCCCAATAGAGAATTAAACATGAAAATATAATCTAATGAATAACTTACGAAGTTCGAATTCACGTTAGTAGCTACAAATGAAATTAGCTTTGTTGATTCCATATACAGAAAAAGGTAATCACATCTTAGTCATGTTTAAAATGAGATTACCTTTTATTTTTAAGCATTTTAATTTTAGAGCAATCGTATAATGCAAATCATTCGAGATTGATAGTTTTTCTACTTTTGTTGCTCTACAATTGCGCTCAATCAAATATTTTTATTTATTGATTTGTCTTTAAATTCTTTCCGATATATTGGATAATTTTGCGAAGTTCAGTAGATGATGGGCGTCCAAATGGACTTGTTTGTTTTTGTTGATATAGCAGTTGTCCATTTTCATCAACTAAGAAATAAGCTGGTTCTCCATGCGTACCATGATCCTCATATGGAGCATTTTCTCCATGATAAAAAACATCATATGCTTTTACTGTTTTTAACTCTTTATCAGTTAAGACAGTAAAAGTAATGTTATGTTCATCAACCATTTTCTTTAAATTTTCTAACTGGTCCGTTGAGATTGTAATTAGGTGTACATTCTTGCCTTCAAAATAACTTTTGCTTTCTTCAAGCTCTTTTAAGTCATGAAGACAAACAGGGCACCATGATCCTCTGAAAAAGATAATGAGATGCCAACTTTTATGCTGGTCTTGATGAGATACAAAAGAGAATTCTTCGCCATTAACTGCTGGAAGAGTAAAATCGGGGACTTTATCACCCAAATTAAATGTAGACATACTTATCCTCCTAAAAATTGTGAATTCTTATTGAGCTCTGGTAGAGATTTGGAACACATTTATATTCTTTCCTTTTCTAAATTAGATATGTAAAATATAATCCCTAACTAAACTGAAAAAAAACGTTCCTTCCAACGCATTCCAAGCTGTAAATTTTTTTATATTCAGGCTTAGAAGAGTGAAAATGAATATTGTTATTTTGTCATTTCTTAGCATACTTTATTTCAAAGCAAAATCACTTATTTACATAACAAAAAGTGGTTTTACTTTTTTGTTGAACTTTTTGCAGGCCATATGGCAAACTGAATACGAAGATAAATCTGAACATGATCCATCTTTTACCTAAGGGCATAAGCGTCTTACGAATAAAATTATGTATTGAGTTACATACGACATGCCCACCAGTACACTAAATCTAGTTTTTAAATACTAAAGTTTGCACGCTAACATATAGGAGGTAGAAAATTGAGCAAAAAGAGATCAGTTGGGTTAGAGTTACGTACATTGTCGCTCTTAATGAGAAGACAATTGGATCAAACACTAATGGAAAAAGAAAACCTTACTGCCATGCACGGTTGGACGATTAGTTATCTTTACAAAAACCAAGATAAGGATGTCTTTCAAAAAGATTTTGAAAGAGATTTTTCTATTCGTAAATCAACAGCATCTAGAATACTAAAGGCTATGGAAAATAACGGTTTGATTACAAGGCAATCTGTGCCCTACGATTCAAGACTCAAAAAAATTGTCTTAACAGAAGATGCGCTGAAAATACATGACAGTATCATGACTCGTAGAGCGCTTCTTGAACAAAAATTACTAACAGGTATCCCGGAAGAGAAACTTGATGTGTTTTTTGAAGTAATGGATGCTATGAAAGAAAATATAGAATCTTGAAGAAGATGCTATTTTGTTGTTTTATGACTATATAGTTAGCATGCTAACTAAAATGAGGAGGACTGCAAATATGTTGAAAATATTTAAATACTTAAAACCGAAAGAATGGACGCTTATTGTTGCTAGTATTGTGTTCATTGTAGGGCAAGTTTATTTGGATTTGAAATTGCCGGATTATATGGCTAAAATTACGACTCTTGTACAAACAGAGGGCAGTAAAACGAGCGAGATATGGACAGCTGGAGGAAAAATGCTGTTATGTGCCCTTGGCAGTATGATATTGGCAGTCATTGTGGGCTATTTTGCGGCAA
Organism: Lysinibacillus sp. NPDC096382; assembly: GCF_044762845.1. Classification (NCBI taxonomy): domain Bacteria; kingdom Bacillati; phylum Bacillota; class Bacilli; order Caryophanales; family Bacillaceae; genus Lysinibacillus; species Lysinibacillus sp. NPDC096382. The sequence continues at coordinate 194,354 of NZ_JBIWFC010000007.1, read as the reverse complement.
AGGTAGCAACGTCGCTGTCAAAGGAATTGCGAAAAGGCGTATTTGATAAAACTTTATCTTTCTCTATGGAAGAGATTAATGGTTTTTCAATCGCAAGTTTAATTACTCGTTCGACTAATGATATAACGCAAATACAGCAAACTGTTGCAATGGGTCTTCAAGTAATGATTAAGGCTCCTATCCTTGCAACATGGGCTATTTTGAAAATTACCGGGAAAAGCTGGGAGTGGTCAGTGGCAACGGGAGTAGCTGTCATTGTTTTACTTATTTTGATAGGCAACCTGATCATTTTTGTGCTACCGAAATTTAAAATCGTTCAAAAAATGACAGATAATCTAAACCGAGTAACAAGGGAAAGTTTGACTGGTATTCGTGTTGTTCATGCTTATAACGCACAACAATATCAGGAAGAGAAATTTGAAAAAGTAAATAAGGATTTAACGGATACAAATCTTTTCGTGAACCGACTTATGGCTCTTATGCAGCCGGGTATGGGTCTGATTATGTCAGGATTAACGCTATCTATCTACTGGATCGGTGCTCATTTGATTAATAATGCAGGGGGTATGGATCGAATCGGTTTGTTCAGTGATATGGTTGTATTTTCTTCCTATGCAATGCAGGTAGTTATGGCATTTATGCTGTTATCAATGACCTTTATTTTGCTACCGAGAGCAGCTGTATCTGCAGTACGTATTAATGAAGTACTCGATACACCTCAAACAATTATGGATGGGAAATTGCAATCGTCGCCTAAGGGTATCGAAGGTGAAATTGAACTGCGTAATGTTAGCTTTAAATATCCTAATGCAGAGGACTATGTTTTAGAAAATATTAGCTTTACAGCACATAAAGGCGAGACTGTCGCTTTAATCGGTTCAACGGGTAGTGGTAAGAGTACGCTGATTAATTTACTCCCAAGATTTTATGATGCTACTGAGGGTGAGGTATTAGTCGACGGCATTAATGTGAAAGAGTATGCACAAGAAACTCTTCATAATAAAATTGGTTACGTTTCTCAAAAAGTCGTTCTATTTTCAGGTACAGTAAAATCTAATGTTGCCTACGGAGGTAACGGTCAGACTCCATCAACAGATGAAGAGATCAAGAAAGCAGTGGAAATTGCTCAAGGGAAAGAATTTGTGGAGAAAATGGATGATGAATATGATGCAGCTATTGCCCAAGGTGGTACAAATCTTTCAGGGGGCCAAAAACAACGTCTTTCTATTGCCAGAGCAGTGAATCGAAATCCAGAAATCTTTATTTTCGATGATTCGTTCTCTGCTTTAGATTATAAAACAGACCGTCAACTTCGTTCTACTTTGAAAAAGGAAACGAAAGGTGTTACCACTTTAATTGTGGCGCAGCGAATTGGTACGATTAAAGATGCTGATAAAATCATTGTTCTTGATGAAGGTAAAATCGTTGGTATGGGGAAACATAGTGAATTATTGGAAACTTGTCAGACTTATCAGGAAATCGCCTATTCGCAGCTATCGAAGGAGGAGTTGGAAAATGAGTAATACACAAACAAATAAGCCCCGAAAAGGTCCCGGTGGTCCAGGTCATATGAAGGCTCCTGGAGAAAAGCCAAAGAATTTTAAAAAGCCTTGGGGAAAGTTGATTGCCTATTGTAAACCTTATTTACCAGCGATTATCTTGGCACTTGTCTTGGCAGTTGTAGGAACCATTTTCACGATCATTGGACCTAATAAGCTTAGTGAGATAACTGATACGATAATGGATGGCATTACTGGTGAGATTGATATTACGGCTATAGGGAATATTGGTTTGTTCCTTGCTATTTTGTATGGATTGAGTTTTATCTTCAATTATATTCAGGCGTTTATTATGGCTACGATTACGCAGAGAGTTTCCAAAAGGTTACGTAAAGATATTTCGAACAAAATCGATAGATTACCGTTGAAATACTTTGATTCTACAACTTATGGTGATGTATTAAGTCGTGTTACGAATGATGTAGATATGATTGGTCAGTCTCTAAATCAAAGTATTGGTTCGCTAGTGACAGCGGTCGTTATGTTCTTCGGATCATTAATTATGATGTTCTCTATTAATGTTACGATGGCACTTTCTGCCATTGGTGCAACTTTCGTTGGATTTGTATTAATGACTTTTATCATTTCCAAATCTCGAAAATACTTCATACGCCAGCAGCAAGATCTTGGTAGAATAAATGGCCATATTGAAGAAATTTACTCAGGGCATGATGTCATGAAGGTGTATAACGGTGAAAAAGTAGCGAAGAAAGAATTTAATGAAATCAATGAAAGTCTTTTTAATAGCGCTTGGCGTGCACAGTTTATGTCGGGCATGATGATGCCTCTCATGATCTTTATCGGAAATTTAGGATATGTTGTTGTTTGTGTAGTAGGGGCTGCACTTACAGTGAAAGGTTCCATTACATTTGGTGTGATCGTTTCGTTTATGGTGTATATCCGCCTATTTACACAGCCATTGTCTCAGTTAGCACAGGCAGCTACAAGCTTGCAGTCAACTGCAGCAGCAAGTGAACGTGTATTTGAGTTCTTAAATGAAGCGGAACTTGAAGACGAAAGTGAGAAAAAAGCCACTTTAGATGCCGAAGATGTTACAGGCAATGTGCAATTTAAAAACGTTAAATTTGGTTATACGAAAGAGAAACTGATTATTAAAGATTTCTCTGCCCAGATAAAAGCAGGTCAAAAAGTTGCCATTGTCGGACCTACTGGGGCTGGGAAAACAACGCTTGTTAATCTTCTCATGCGTTTCTATGAAGTAGATAGCGGGGAAATCATGATTGGAGACGTACCGACTACGTCGATTTCACGTAAAAATGTTCACGACTTATTCTGCATGGTGCTGCAAGATACTTGGTTATTCGAAGGTACCATTAAGGAAAATATCATTTATAACAAAGATCATGTAACCGATGAAGAAGTAGTTGCAGCATGTAAGGCAGTAGGTTTGCACCACTTTATTAGAACGCTGCCAAAAGGTTACGATACAGTTTTAAATGATCATACAAGTTTATCTGTAGGACAGAAACAGCTTATTACGATTGCAAGGGCAATGGTTAAAAAAGCACCTTTGCTTATCTTAGATGAAGCTACTAGCTCCGTTGACACGCGTACGGAAGCACTTATTCAAGAAGCGATGGATAAATTGATGGTAGGAAGAACATCATTTGTCATTGCACATAGACTTTCTACTATTAAAAACGCCGATTTGATCTTAGTGATGAAAGATGGAGATATTATTGAAAGTGGTAATCATGAAGAACTGCTTGCAGAAAAAGGATTCTATGCGGATCTATACAATAGTCAGTTTGAAGATGCTTCGTAAAAATGAATGTATATTTTCGCTTTTGGCTACTAGGGCATTGTAGCTTAAAAAGATGGATTGTTTATAATAAAGATTGATGAAAATCACCTCGTTTTTTAGAGGTGATTTTTTTGTTGGATATTTATGTTAAAATCTATTTAAAGTTTGTGAAGAACTGTAGGTAAACTACTGTGCATGGGGATCAAAACAATAGAAAGTGACCACAAGGGGGAATTTAAAATGAATAATAATTTTATTGAAAACATTCAATCCATTTATTCTGACCTTTCCATTGAAGACTTTTATCCTAATGAAATTGGACAGAATAATGATGTGTTAATTGTAAACAAATCTTTAGTTTTTAGATTTCCAAAATATAAAAATGGCATCATTCAATTAAGGAGAGAGACGGATATTTTGAAATATATTAAAGGGATCGTTTCTACTCCTATTCCGTATCCCATTTATCAGTCTTTAGAAGAGATAGAACCAGGTAAAGTCTTTACTGGCTATAAACTAATAAAGGGTGTTCCTTTGTGGAATGAAAGTTTAACAGGGGTAGAGAGTGTTGAATTGATGAAAGGGTTGGCAAAACAACTTGTTTCTTTTCTTGTAGAACTCCATTCTATTTCAGGAGAAAAAGCAAGTCGAGATTTGAAACTAAAGGTTCGTAATCCTAGTGAAGAGATGTATAACCTGTACGATAAAATTCAAAATACATTATTTCCTTTTATCAGACAAGACGCTCAAAAGGAAATATCACAATCTTTTGAAACGTTCCTAAAAGGGGAAGCATTCTCAAATTTAGATATAACACTTATACACGGAGATTTCGGAGCGTCTAACATCTTGTGGAATCCCGAAACAAGTATGATTTCAGGGATAATAGATTTTGGTGGTTCTGGTATAGGTGATCCAGCGTATGACTTTGCTGGAATACTCTCTAGCTATGGTGAGGAATTTTTTGATATGTGTATTCACCAATATCCTAACGGTATTGAAATAGCTGAGAGAGTTAAATTTTATAAAAGTACATTTGCTCTACAGGAAGCCTTGCACGGGATTGAGAATGATGATAGACAGGCTTTTGAAAGTGGAATAAAAGATTATAGATAGATTACTTGTTCAACGAAAGGGTGCAAGAGTTTATAATTAACCTGCGAAATCAAAGGCAATTTTTTCTTATTAAGCAAACGGAGCAGATTGATGGAAAAATCTGTGTTAATAAATATATAAATGAAAGTGTTGATGTTAAACTGGAATAAACAAAAATTCTGAGGTGATTATATGGGAAAATCTATACATTATACGATAGAACCCCCGAATGACTTTGAGCAATTACTAACCTTATATGAATGTTTAGGATGGAATTCACTTAAATTAACAACTAATGATTTGGAACAAATGTGCAGTCAAAGTTGGTATGCAATTTATGCTTATGATGAAAAACAATTGGTGGGTATGGGACGTGTTATTTCAGATGGTGTAATTACTGGAATAATATGTGGATTATGTGTTCTACCAAGCTATCAGTCTGAGGGAATTGGCAAAGAAATGGTGAATCGAATCATTCAACATTGTGAGCGAAATCGAGTAATTCCTCAATTAATGTGTGTTGAAAGTTTAGAAACCTACTATGAAACTTTTGGGTTTAAGAAGTTTTCCATTGGAATGACAAAAAGTATAAATCGTTAAATCTAATTGGTCACAACTAGAGCAATCGATTTTTCACTAACAGTGCAGGAAAGTGGAAAAAGGAAATTGATGAAAATTGAAGAGTATTACACATAAAAAGAGGTGGAAATTCGTGGAACAACTGCTTCAACATTTACAAAGAGTTGGCGTACATAATCTAAAAAGTGATAGTGTAATTATTTTGAATTTAAAGCAACGTCTTATTTAGGAATGACTGAAGTTGATAATACTCCAATGAGAAATATTATGGTTTCAAACGAATGCATTCAACATGAACATACAGTCATTTCTTTACAATACTCTATTTAGGAATGGGTTTATTAGCAAAGAATATTGTTCTGCACTACGGATGGCTAACGGGTAACCGATTTCTAGCATTGACTGGATCACATATTCATATAAAAGGAGAAAACGATAAGTTGAAACTACTCTGTAAAGCATGTAATTTAGAAATTTCTGAGCCATTATCGGAATTAAAAGACCTGAATTTGCTTAATGAAAACGATGGTCAGGATTATATTCCTAGAGGCTTTTATTTAATTCAAGAGGAAACAGCTTATGAAATATTAACAGGATCTATCATTATCAACATCAAGGATTTAATCAATTCAAACCAGCATTCAGACAGTAGTAGATTAAATGGTTGTTGTGGTCTTGACGGCTGTGATGGAATGAACAGGGTTTGCTTGCATGATCATGAAATAGGTACAGAATACTCTGATTGTTGGCGGTTTCATAAAGTTGTATTAAATCCAGAGCTAGTACAACTTATTTAAGATTTACACTTATACCTTATGCAGGCCTAAGCACAAAACAGATTCCGGACACAATTATACCGAGGCATAATTGCCGAGCGACAAGCTAAAGGTTGTGAAGTTATCATGCTAATGAGCATATACTTTAATAACGAAGATCGAAGGCGCCTGCAATATCTCTGGTGTTCCATTTTTAGTAGATTAAAAGATGGAGGCGAAAAATTGAATGTCCAATGATAACGAAGTTTTAGTAGATAAAGAAAAACGAAATGATTTAAAAGTGAAAGAAGAAAGGAAAGAAGGAGAACCAACTCCAGCCTTTAAAGGGGCTTCATGGGCAGCGTTATTAGTAGGTGTTGCGTCTTATCTTATAGGTTTGTTTAACGCAACTATGCAATTGAACGAAAAAGGATTTTACTTTGCGGTTTTAGTATTCGGACTTTATTCGGCGATATCTTTACAAAAAGCAGTTAGAGATAAAGATGAGGGAATACCAGTTACTAATATTTATTATGGTCTTAGTTGGTTCGCACTTATTGTATCTATAGCATTAATGGCCATCGGTTTATACAATGCAGGAAGTATTATTTTAAGCGAAAAAGGATTTTTTAGTATGGCATTTGTTCTTAGTTTATTTGCAGCTATAACGGTTCAAAAGAATATAAGAGATACACAAAGGGCAAGAGAAAAAGCTTGAGTTAAGTTCAAACCCTACTATGCTGTATGGGATTTCCGTGGCTCTCTGACGGTCTAATAGCGACTAAAATAAACAATTTTAGATCAAGCTGCCAAAGACATAGGCAGCTTTTCTTATTGAAAAGCAGGATTGTTGAAAAAGGCAAGCGAACTTATAAGTTAGTTAACTAAATCGTCTAAAGAGGATTGAGAAATGGAAAAAATAAATGAAATCATGGATTTACTCATGAATAAAGGTTTGATCAAAAATGATTGTTTAGAAGTGAAGAGGTTAAAAAGCGGCACGACGGATGGCATTATCTATACGATCCTATATAAAAATATGCCAACCTTTGTGATAAAGATAGACCATCCTAAAATAATATCTGCCACTGAGGAATTCCTGCTTGCCTATAAAAAGGTAAATTTGTTGCCGGATGTACTTTACACGGATCATAAAAAAGAATTTATTGTGTACGCTTATATACCCGGAGAAACACACTATAATCGAGGATCGAAATTGGAATGGATGAAAATTTTAACGAAAGAGTTATTTAATCATTATGAAAAGGTGGACAATGACATTCCTTGGGGAAGAGTAAATGGGATTCATCGAAGCTCCTGGTCAGACTTTAATCAGAGTAGTTTCGAGTCTTCTAAAATGAATATAGGTAAGCTCTTGCCGAGTGAGGACCATAAAAGAGTAGAGTTATTGGTAAATAAATTAAAAACCTATCATCAAGAGAAGAAGTATTACCTACACGGAGATACTGGTGTTCATAATTTTGTTTATTCTTGTAATCAGTTAAAAGGAGTTATTGACCCATCACCTTTAATCGGTCCCAAAATTTACGATTTTACCTATGCGTTTTGTTCTTCACCAGATAGTCTTGATTTACATACACTTTTATCATCGTTTTCCTTGTGGAACGGCAATACATCCTTGACGAAGGAACGACTGTTGAATGAAGTTGTTTTTCAATTATATACACGTATTGGCGTGTGTATAAAAGTTCATCCTCACGATCTTTATGGTTATTTGGAAGCCTGGGAGGAATGGAGGAAGTATCTTCCTTAGCACTTACAGTGACAAATGCTTGCGAATATGTGGGGGAAATTAAAAAAAGAAAAGCCAACGTTTTGAAGAAACATTATTCAAAACGTTGGCTTTTTATATCCAGTGAAATCAGGAATTGTTTTGATTGTATTGTCCAAATGATTTCTTCTCTTTTAGATAAACAAATGCTATTGTTGTTTGCAAATAAATAAACGGTTTATTAAATAATGAACAAAGAGAGGGTTTGTTTATGGATTTAGCTGATTTGACGATAGTGGAATTATCGAGGGAATATGTAGACACAGGTGATGCATATGAGTGTATATTTTGTAAAGAAATATTTGATCAAAATAGATGATCGTTTTTTTACGGCTAAAAAAGCTATACAACGCCATATCGAGAATGAACACATCTCTGTATTTGAAGCGTTACTTCAATTAAATAAGAAGGATACAGGGCTATCAGAAATCCAAACCGAATTGCTTAAGCTATTTGCAACAGGGGCACCAGATAAGGAAATTGTTATTAGCACTTCTGCAAATAGCATTTCAACAATTCGACAGCATCGATTTAAATTGAAAGAAAAAGAAAAACAAGCAAAAGTTTTTCTGGCAATTATGCAAAGTTTTCCAAGTAAAGAAAAACGAAAAATTATTTTACGGCAATACATTGTAACGAAGTTTGAGGTAGGGCGTAAATATAACGAAAAAGAAATAGTTTCATTTTTAAAGCCTATTCATAGTGATTACGTATCAATAAGAAGATACTTAATTGCATATGGTTTCTTAGATCGAAGTGATGATTGCATAACGTATTGGGTGAAAGAAGTTTAAAATGGATGGGCGTCGATACTTTTTAACGCCTTAATATTTCCATAAATCACATTAGTTGTTACTAATTTTTATTTTAACTATACTTACGTTGTAGTCCTATAGAAAGGGTGATTGGATGAGTAAGAACTTTATTATATTTGGAGCAAGCCAAGGATTAGGTGATGCATTTGTAAAGGGGTTACCAACAAAAGGGGATACAGTATGGGTGGTGTCTCGAACACGACCAAGTAGTTTAGATATAAATGATGGCGTCATTCGTAAATGGCTGACTATTGATTTATCTAGTCAACAACATATTCCTTCTTTAAAAGAAGCTTTACAAGGCGTTGCTATTGATGTATTAATTTACAATGTTGGAGTATGGGAAAAGCGTGGTTTTGAAGATGACTATACGTTTGATAAAGATGAGATTGGGGATATTGCAAACTTAATTAATATTAATTTAACTTCCACAATTACATATATTCAGGCGCTATTACCTAATGTAAGACAGGCGGAAAATGGAAAAATAATTTTAATAGGATCGACAGCAGGTTTAGATCATACGAATAATAGGCAAGTTTCCTTTGTGACATCTAAATTTGGCTTACGAGGCATTACAAATGCTTTACGCGAGCATGTGAGAGAAGATAAGATCGCTGTAACGTGTATTAATCCAGGAGAACTGGCTGCTGAAGTACCTTATGAAGAAGGGGTTGAAAAAGCCATTAAGTTGTATGAAGGTACACGTATTCCTGTACAAGATATTGTAGCCATTGTCCAATGTGTGATTAATTTATCACCAGTTTCATGTGTGAAGGAAATAAATATTCCTGCTATTTCAGATATGAATGTATAATTCAATATAAAAAAAGGCTCACATCTTGAACGATTCTGTTCAACATGTGAGCCGTTATCATTTTATTTTATTATCCCATTTCGATTCATTCGGAGTTCTTCTGTTCTGATTGAGTCCTGAATGATAGGTACGACATTTGATTGTAAATGAGTTGGAGCAAATTTCCTTGCCTACTGCAATAACAGCTTTCTAACTCCTTTGTCTATATTCTAGATGAGCAGAAATGTTTGTACTATAACATTCTAGCGTGTGGTGAATATTCTAATAAAATTAACCCGGTTAGATATCATTTTTTTCGGGAATTAGAACTTCTAATTCAAGAATATTACTATTAGTAAAAATGCCGCTTGACAGCTCCATTACATAGATAGGGGCATTTTTTTTGTCGATAATGGATAATATTTGTTCCTCAAATTCATCATCAGTTTCACCAATAATAAATATAGAAGTATATTTACCTTCATTCATGCTGAAATCAGCTTTATGTTCTGTTTTTATACACATATGATATTCATCTTCTTCAAAAACATAAATAATATCATTATAAAAAAATTGCGTTGATAATTGTAATTTTAAAAAATCCTTGGCTGATAAAGTTTCATTCGTTTTTAAAGTGATTATTTTTTGTAAGTGACTTTCTTTTAAGTATTTTGTTGAATTTACTTTTTTGTTTGTAATATTTACATAATGGTGATCAATTGCCTTTTTAATCTTTTGTAGTTTATTTATTTCGTCTGAAAGTTCTTTTGATTTTTCTCTTAATAAACTCAAATAATCATTTTTTTCATACGAAGTTAAAATGTCTTTAATTTGTGCGATTGAAAGATTTAAGTTTCTCAACATTAATATTTGAGCAAGTTGATAAATTTCCTTAAGAGAATATTTTCGATACCTATTATTATCCGTGAAGGATGGAAATAAGAGCCCTTTTCCTTCGTAATATCGTATTTGATGATGACTAATATCAAAAATTTTAGCCAATTGATTTATTGTAATTGTTTCATCCATAATATCCCTCTTCTCTAGATAAATATAAACTTTAGGGCTAGCCTAATGTCAAACAATAAACCTAGGATAAAACAGTAATCATTGATAATAAGAGGAATGGAAGAATTTGTAGGCATAAATTCCATGTGATAAAGCTAAAGGATTTGCGCTGTGTGGGTTATAGCATCATCCTACTAATGAATAATTGGGCAAATGAAATGAGAGGCGGGCAAAAAAAGTCGGTTTGACATTAGGTCAACCCTATAGTTTATATTGAATGATGTATTAAGCAGCGCATAACATAAGGAGGAACATTTATGACCGAACAGTTACAATCTAAACGGATTGAAGGGTTAGATTTTGCTCGAGCCTTGGCTATGTTTGGGATGCTTATAGTCAACTTTAAAATTATTATGGGAGCAACAGGGAGAGGGTCGGGTTGGCTTGTAGGGTTTACTGGACTTTTCGAAGGAAGAGCGTCTGCCACTTTTGTTATGCTGGCAGGTATCGGGGTTGCCTTAATGACAAGAAACGCTAGAAATGGCAGTGAGCTTTCTTCTATTAAAGAAAATAGGACGAAATTATGGAAACGATCCGCTTTTCTTTTTATTCTAGGTTTACTTTTATATGTTGCAGAATGGACTGGAGATATCCTCCATTATTATGGTATTTATATGCTGATTGCATCCTTTCTTATCGTAGCTTCTATAAAGCGTATGATCATCCTATCTAGTATTATTTTATTCACCTCGCAAGTCTTACAAGTGACAATGAATTATTTTAAAGGATGGAATCCCGATCAACCATTTATGGAGTATCTTGATTTTTGGACAATTGAAGGTTTTCTAAGAAATCTTTTGTACAATGGCTATCATCCGGTATTCCCTTGGAGCTGTTTCTTTTTGCTTGGAATGATTCTTGGCAGACTGAATTTATCGGAGAAAGCTATAAGAAACAAAATGTTGTTTATTTCTATATTTTCTCTCATAACTATAGAGGTACTTTCACAAGTTTTAATGCGCCTATCTCTAACGGTGTTGGATGTGAACAGTGCAGAATACTTGTTTCAAACAGGGCCAATTCCACCAAACATTTTATATATCTTATCAAATTCTGCTTCTACAATAATCGTCATCGTTGCTTCTATTTATATTGTAGAAAAGTTTGCTGGACAATGGTTGATATCACTTATTCAAACAGGACAATTAACATTAACCCACTATGTAAGCCATGTATTCATCGGTGTTGGTATATTGGCATTGTTAAATAGGTTAGAAAACCAAACGTTAGCATTTTCATTAGTATTTACACTATTGTTTTTCGTAGCGAGTATTTTATTTTCTGTTTTATGGCGCAAAAAATTTAAAAGAGGACCGATTGAGTGGGTGATGAGAAAAATGACAAATTAGTAGCGGAAGTGAATTTTTGTTACATATGGGGAGATTCGAAAGCGTTCCCGTAATAAGCAGGTTCTAGCGAGAAATATTCAATCTAATAACCAGTCATCGGATTCAGCGGCATAGCGCTGAATGTTATTCATGAATAAGCCTGCATGATAACCATCACAAACAGCGTGATGCATTTGTAAAGAAACAAGAAGATAAATACCATTTTCCTTATGCACAAATTTACCTGCAGCGATAATCGGTAAAAGGTAATTACCTTCATTAGTAATGTAATGTTAAGGTTAAACCAGTAAATGAACTCCATGGAATCATTGATAGGTGAAAAATATTTTCAGGAACAGGGGATTTCGGCAATAAACTTATATTACCTTTATATTTCTTTAAATCACTGTCGTAATTCTGATAGAACTTTTTAAAATTATCCGATGTTTTTGTCCAAATGCTTGAAAATGTCTCTGATTCCTTATTAAAAATCGTGTAACTTGGATTTAATTTTTCCCAGTAACCTAATTCTCCTTGGATATTAAAACACGTTCTAAAAGCAATATTTGTGTTTTTGAATGCACCGAACTGAATTCAACGATAAGGTGGAAATGATGTAATATCAAGAATTAGTGTTGCACCTATAGTTGCAATTCTAACAGCATTAATCACATTCCCGAAAGTAGTGATTGTAAATTGGTTAAAGACAGATGATGGTAAAGCATAGCTGTGTTTTAAAAAAGAGGAGAAAAGCGCTTTTCGTTTTTCTTCTTTTTTTGTCTGATTAAAATCATTTATACTCAGCTGGGCAACCCCGAAATTATAATTTTTTGAAGTGATCTAAGAGGCTTTCTACTTTAGCCTGCATAATTTGTTTTAATGATACAGGCTTCACTGAAATAACAGTTTGACCGTACCTTATAAAATAGTTAGCGATAAATTCCTCTTCTCCAGGATTATAAATTCCCTTCACGACTGTTTTATTATCAATTTCTAATGACATGGAAGGATAATGTTCTTTATAAAAAATATCCTTTGCTTCTGCTAAAATTTCTACCTCAAAGTCAATACTCTCCTCGGATTGATAAATTTCTAATGAACGATTAATAAGTTCATCTATAGAAAAGCGAGAGTTCATATCCTGTTCTTCAATAAAAGTGATTCTATCACATCTGAAAACTCTATATTTTGTTGTATTGAACTCTATTCCAGTAGCGTACCATTGACCAAACCTAGCGGAAATTTTGAAAAATTGAACATGGTAACTTTTTTGCTCGTTATTTTTCAAATAATGAATCTTACAGCTACTTTCATTAAGAATACTCTTTAAAATTTTATCTAAAAAACGGCTAATATTAGTATGCTGATTTACTTCAAATTGTAGAACTTTTTTCATTTTGTGAATTTGTTGTATTTGATTGTTAGATAGACAGTTTTCGAACTTTTCATTAAGTTTATAAACGCTTAAATGGAATGGGGTTGATTGATAAGATTCTAATGTCAGCATGGCAAAGTACAGAGCATATACTTCATCAATTGTAAAAATAATAGGGGATAACAGTCTATTTTTTAAGATACCATAACGCCCATGCCTACCATGCTCAGAAAAAATAGGCATACCCAATTGTTCTAATGAACTAATATCACGAAGAGCCGTACTTTTGGAAATATTGTATTTAGCCATTAGGTCACTTAAATTAAAGTACTCATGACTGTTCAAGTATCTAATCATGTCATTTAATCTTTCTGATTTTTTCATGTGAATCTCCTAATAATTTTGCCTTGGCGTAATGGCGTCAGGATTTTGAATTGTGCGAGCACAATTCATTCCCTTGAAAATCCTCCGTGACATTCGCCGGAGGCTTTATTTTCATTCAGTAGATGTTTGGACACCTGAAAAACGATTATATCCGCAATCATCGCAAATCTTCAGAGGTAGGAGTCTTTTACTGAATAAAGGTATCATGTTTTGACACCTTTATATCTTAAAATAAGGTCAAGGTAATATCAATTGATAAGATATTTCCTAAAATCAATATTTAGAGGGAGATTGATACTATGAGTACAACACTAGAAGTAGCCGTTTTCTTATCCATGAATGGCAAAGCTAAAGAAGCGGTTGATTTTTACAAAAAACATTTTAATGCGGAGGAATTGTTACTCGTTACCTATGAAGACATGGCAAAACGTGACAGCTCGCTGCAGATTACTGAGGAGAATAAACATTATATTACTCATTCCGTCTTAGCAATCGGGAAAACAAAGATAATGATGGCAGAGAATACAATGGATGTCACAGAAAAATATGTAGTAGGGAACAACACCTCATTGTGTATACAAAGTGCAGACTTAGAAGAAATCGAACATTTTTACAAGAGCTTGACGACAGATGAGAGAGTAAGAATTATTGTTCCGTTATCAAGTCATGTTTTTAGTAAAGCATATGGGATACTTGAGGACCCGTTTGGTATTCAAATACAATTAATGTTTGATGATCGATTACATTAAAAAATGGTGATTTGTAGCTCCTCCTTTTTCAAAGTACGTGCAAAAAGCTAGGATGTTGTCCTAGCTTTTTTAAGCTACATAAAAAAGCCACCAATGATGGTAGCTAATAAATTTATAGATCATATTGACTTGTAAATTTGAAAATCTCATCGACAGCTTTGTGATACCCACCTGATTTTTGGAAGGAGTCTTTAATATTTGCAACAGTAATATGGAAGGAAGGGGTGTTAAACACACGATCTGCAGCTTCATATAGTTGAGTTGCCGTCAAACTTTCCATTTGTAATTGAATACCTGCTCCGATATTGGTTACCTGCTGAGCGATTAAAGGCTGATCCGCACTAAGTGGGATGACGATTAGCGGAACCCCGTTATAGAGAGCTTCATTCGTACTGTTCATGCCGCCATGTGTGATAAATAATTTAGTGTATTTTAGCAATTCGGTTTGTGGAACATAAGGTTTTACAATGAAGTTGTCAGGAATCTCTCCCAATTCATCAAGTTGAGTTTGTCCTCCAATAGACATAACAACGGTATGCTCAGTTTTTCCAAATGCCTTAAAACAAAGTTTATAGAAATCAATAGCTTGATTTAAGACCGTACCGAGTGAAATGTAAATGGGGCTTTTTCCTTCGATTGCAGTAAGGTCAAAATCTTCTTGTGTCGATCGTGAAGAAATGGATGGGCCTACAAATTTATAGGATTGATCAAATGCTTCTCCGTTAAGTTGAAATTCCCTCGTTGTATAAACGATTGTAAGCGGTGCGGGATTACAAAAAACTTCATAAGGTGAATTGATTTCAACGCCATATTTTTCTTTAATTTTTGCTGTTAGTTGTTGAAAATCATCATTTAACTTTTTTAAAACTTCGGTTGGAACATTTTTTGAAAGATGTCCTAATGTTTTATCAAATGATTGTTTAGTTTCAGCAAAAGATGTACATGAATTGATTGCCGGAAGCTTAAGGATTTTGGCAAGTAAATGGCCACAACCAAACATAGAATCGTGGATGATGTAATCAAAATGTTCTCCTTTAATCTGTTCAAGGACGCTAGGTATAACGACATCTGCAGTAAGTAAAAGTCCGTTGACCCTTTCAAGTAAATGATTTCTTCCACCTGAAATAAAGGCTTTGATAAATTTTTGACCATCAAATGTGCGCACAGTCGCTCCCGTCTTCTCAATACGCTCTCGAAAAGCTTCTATTGTAAAGAACACGACCTCTTCTCCACGCGAAATTAACTCCTGCACAACGCCAATAGTTGGATTGATATGTCCTTCTGATCCACCGTTAATAAATAAAACACGTGCCAATTCTACCACTCCTTCGGTAAAGATATTTTTAAGATTTGTTAGAGAATGGATACTGTCACATATCATTGCTTAATTATGTTAAAGCAGAATAAGATCTATTAGCAAGTTTAAGCATTTATCTTTTTAGGTGGAAAGCCTAGAGTGAAAGGCGAAATGGTAAAAGGAGTGAAATAGTCACTTGCTTTTATACCTGTATTCGAATTTTACACTTGGATTAAAGTGTAGTAAAAATCAATTTAATTGAAGATGTTTTGTTAAAGTATCTTTGGTTTTGAAAAATATCGCAAAAAAAGTCAAAAATTATTAATTTTTATTCGTTATGATTATAAGTGAAGAGGAGGTGAAATACCGTTGAAAAATGATTGGCTAATTCAAAAAACAATAAATTGGATTGAATCACATTTACATGAGCAAATTTCCGCCAATGATATTGATGCAGTAAGCGGATTTTCAAGATATCATTTTCACAGAGTTTTTCAAACCTCTGTTGGCATGTCTGTCACGGAATATATTCGAATGAGGCGACTTGCAAATGCTGCAAGTATACTTCTTCATACGAATGAAAGAATTATTGATATCGCGTTCTATTATCAATTTGAGTCACAAGAATCCTTTACACGAGCATTCAAAAAACTATATGGTTTGCCACCAGGGCAATACAGAAAAGTAATGAGAGCTATGAGAAAAAACAAGGAGGAATCAATAATGGAAGAGAAAATTAAAGGCTGGTTTATGAGTGGGAGTCATCCTTATAATTATGAAATAGGAATAGATCAGGAAACTGTACATCAAGGAAAAGCATCGGGATATTTAAAATCAAAAACGGTTCGGGATCCAGATGAATTTGCAACAATGATGCAACAATTTAAGGCAAATGAATTTAGAAATAAAAGAGTTAAACTCTCGGGGTTTATTAAAACTGAAAATGTTAAACAATTTTCAGGACTTTGGATGCGAGTAGATAATGCATCGGAGGATATCCTGCAATTTGATAATATGAGTGATAGACCAATCATTGGTACAAATAGTTGGAATCGATATTCTATAGTTCTTGATGTACCAGAAAATAGTGCAATAATATCGTTCGGTATTTTACTGACAGGAAAAGGGGAAGTTTGGCTGGATGGTCTTAGTTTTGAGGTAGTTGATAACGATATCCCTACAACCCACATTCATTTTGAAAACCATCTTTTAGAGGAACCGACAAATTTATCATTTGAAGAATAAAGTTTTTTAGAAACCTGGAGCTGTTTCGACGGCTCTTATTTTTGTCATTATTAGAAAAAGAATTACTTCAATAAAGCTGTAAATATGGACTAATAAACCTCCATTGCTTGTCAGAGTATCATCTGGCATCTCTAATTCTCGAATGGTATTATATGGTTATGTAATTCAATAAAGATTTTGCATCAAAGGTAGGAGAGGAAAATGTACACAATTGGGCAAGTAGCTAATTTTTTAGGTGTATCTAGAGATACCTTGAAATTTTATGAGGAAAAGGAATTAGTAAAGCCAAAGCAAAATATGGAGAATGGATATAGAATTTATAATCATTTTGATATTTATGATATAACAACAGTTAATTTCTATAGAGAAATTGATATTGAAATTAAAAAAATTCAGGAATTAAGAAAAAGTAAGAGTATTGAGGGGATACAATTATTATTAGAAGAGAAAGAACAAGAGGTTTTACGGGAAATAGAATATAAAAAACTTCTATTAAAAAAGCTTCAAATAGTAAAAGAAGATTGTGAGAATATTAAACAATTTTTAGGACAATACATAGTTAAGGAAATGAAACCTTTAGAAATAAAGGGGGAAATAGAACATTTTACTGCATATGATGAATATGACACTTTAAAAAAGAATGCGGACAGTTTAAAAAAAGCAGTTACGCTCACATCTTTAAGAAGAGTCATCAACTTTAATGAAGAAGGTATTATAGAAGATAAGTTTATCATTGTAAGAAAATTGGAAGACTCGGATGAAAAAATAGACGGTGAAATCCTATCCCATCCAAAATGTATTTATACAATAATTGAAGATGGAAGATGGTCAACTGGCGGAAAAAATATTGATCAACACGTGGAAGCGAGTTTAAGAAAAATAGCAGTAGAAAAAGGGTATGAACTTTTGGGACAAGTTTATATAAACCTATTACTGACCACTTATGAAGATGGACTTGAACGGGTATTTTTAGAGATTTATGTACCTATCAAGTGAAACTTATTATTTCCCTCGCTTTGCTGAAGAGGCATACTTTGTTCAATTTTATTAAGGGAGAGCCCTTTATTTAGGGGTTCTTCCTTTTATTTGAATAAAATACTTGCGAATTTAAAAGTCATAGTGTACTATTTAACTAGTACACTATGACGCGAAGTGTATAGCCTGTTTTAAACCAAATCATTTATTGTAAAATGGTTCGATTATTGCAGACGAGGAAGTAGAGACGATTTCGTGAATGAAAGCGAATTATAAGAAAGGGTGCAATTAATGACAAGATGGATTAAGAAGGAGATAGATATGAAAAGATTTACTTTATTTTTATTCATGGCGTTCACGATTGTATTGATGTGTGCTTGTTCACACGAAACAATGCCTAACGAAGAAAACCATAAAGAAAGTATGGAAAAGCCCGGTAACAATGTACTTATAAAAATTCCTGACGATATTTTTGTTTCTAATAAAAAGAATGAAACGATTAGTGAAGAAGAAATGAAAGCCAGTATAAAAAAGTATATGGATTATAGTCATGTGTTAGACAAAGAAATGCAGATAATTGTTTATAAATATGAGGATGCTTCTAAATCTGATCAGGAAAAATTACATACTTTAGTAGCTGAAGGGGAAAAGAATGATGCGAATTTCAATGATTTTATTAGTAATAATAATATCCCTGATGATTATAAAGAACCTTCAAAGACAATCTATGAATTTGTTTCATCGATCAGAAAAACTTTAATACAATTTGAAGATGAAATTGTTGGGATGGTCGAAAATGGTAACCTTACAGATATATCAGATTTTGCTTCAGAGCATTTTACTAAAGCGAACGGAAGGCAGCAATTAAAAATCGAAAAATTTCTGGACGAGAAAAATATTAAAACTTCATATTTCGATGAATAGAAAGAATATATGTAATTACCCTTCAAGTCTATGAAGGGTTTTTTTTTATTCGCCGAATTTTGAGGCGTTAAGAGTGTTGACCTGTGAGTAACCCCTAGGTTTAAGCTAAAGGTATTCTTAAAACTTTTTACGAAAACTTAGTTTGAAACGGGGAATAGGCATGAATAGAGAAAAGAAACTAAAAAAACCAGTAGCAAGTTTTATTTTACTAACCAATATCATTTTTTTGCCACTTTTTTGTCTTGTAGGAGCCACAAGTGTGTTAGGATTTCCTAAATGGATTTTTGATGTAATGCTCTGTATATCAGCTTGGTCCTCAACCTTTGCTTTTGCCATATTGTTTAAAAAAATCTATCCTGGTCAAAGTTTTATGCAATTTGTTAAAGTTAAATTCAACAATAAGCTTAAGTTTTCGGTAATTCTTTCTGCGATGTTGATTCAAACATTTATATTTTTGATGATTGTATTTCTCGTATCGAAAAACAGTGAAGTAGACTCTGTTTTTACTGTTTCTTCATGGGGAATGCTGATCTATTTCTTTTTTAAAAACCTACTTTCTGGGCCGCTAGGTGAAGAACTAGGGTGGAGAGGATTCGCTCAAATGGAGCTTCAAAAGAAGCATTCGCCATTAAAAGCTTCGATTATCATTGGATTTTGGTGGGGGATGTGGCATCTTCCTATATGGTTTACTACAGGGTATATGGGCATGGATTTACTAAAATATATACTATTCTTTATGATTGCACTCATTTCCACTAAAATCGTCATGACAGCATTCTATAACTTAAATCAGAATTTAATCATTCCAATCATCATCCACCAATTATTTAATTTCTTTATTGGTTTAATAAATGGTAATTTACTGGAATTAATCATGTACAGCGCAATTCTTTATTCAGTAGTAGCGGTTTTACTCATCGTGATCAATCCAAAAAACGTATTGTATGGAAAAGAAGATACAAATATTGTTAATGGAAAGCATTACATGGTTTAGAGATAGAGAATTTAGTAATCGCCACAAATGATCATGAACTTTCGCTTCGACATTGAAGATAGAACGGTCATTACTGAATCCATTCAGAATCTTCATGGTGAGGATGGTTATTAAACTTTGTGCGTCCGAACCGATTTGCAGAGTAGCTTGGTTGTCATTTACATAAAAATGATAGCATTTTTGTTGATGAGGTAGGGCGTACATCACAGGAAAATGTTTATGCAGCGGGGGAGACAGCTAAATTAGGTCAGTCTTCATTAATAATTGCTGCTGCTGAAGGATATACAATGGCAGTTGTTTTTTAGTATAATTTTTAAAATTTTTGCTCAATTGTGGATATTAAAGGTTTTTAATGTGTGGTGAAAGGGAGAGAGTAGGGTCTAATCATAATTATAAGCATATTATAACTTCAAGATTTTTATTTTCACAAGGGAGGAAAAGAATTATGTCGATTGTTCATGTAACAACAAAGAAAGAATTAAGAGAACAATTAAAAACTAAAAAAATTGTGTTATTAAATTTTTGGGCTGAGTGGTGTGGCCCATGTAAAATGCTTGCAGGGGCTCTTAATCAACTCAGTGAAGAATTCAGTGGTAAGATAAAAATTATAAAGGTGAATGTAGAAAAAAGCCCAGATATTGCAGCAGAATATAAGGTAATGGGAATTCCTCATTCTCGTTTGATTATTCACAATAAATCATATGAACCCATCATTGGTTATGTGCCTTTTGAACAACTAAAGCAGATGATTGGTATTTGATGTATGGAATTTTGATTGGAGTATCGGCATAATAGATTTTTCTAGAGTTTATCCGAATTTCGGGATGGTGGAACTTATAACAAAGAAAGGCTGCCAATAAAAACGTTTTGGGATTAGAAACCGATGACGTATCAATATTTGTAGTGAGATGTTAGATTGAAGGTATCTTGAATCTGTTTAATTATTTACCAGTTCATGTTATAATGAATAGCTTAAGGTAATCAAGAAGTTCCTTATAACAGAACGGATGCTTAGAAAGCCTCCGCATGAGATAAAATATAGAGGTGTAAAAGATTGAATAAAAAATGGACGATTGACAAAATTAAAGAATTTATTGAGAATAATTCGGAAAGTAAGTTACTAACGACTGAATATCACGGTTTCTCTCAAAAATTACTATTAAAATGTGCATGTGGTAGCAACTTTGAAAAAACATTTACAAAATTTAAAAATAAAAATCAACGTAAATGTGATGTTTGCCAACCACCAAAAGAGTCACGCTAATTGTATAAATGATACGACATATTAGCTATACGCATTACTACAGATAAAAAAGAGCCCAATGTTACAGCTAAAAAGAATATTAAAAGTGAGTAGGAGAACAACCATGATAGAAATAAAAACATCTCCGTTAAGTGATGGAGAATTCAATAGAGGGGTATTTGCAACATGTGATATCAAAAAAGGAGAGCTTTTACACGAAGCACCTGTTATTTCTTATCCAAACGAACAGCACCAATACATTGAGCAAACTTTACTCGGTGATTATGCTTTTGAATATGGAATCGGTCAAACAGCTATCCTTCTTGGTTATGGAATGTTGTTTAACCATTCTTATGAACCTAATGCAACTTATGAGATTAATTTTAAAAATCGCACATTTGACTTCTTTGCTTACACAGATATAAAAGCTGGAGATGAAATTCTTATCAATTATAATGGCGATGTTGATGATAAAGAGCTACTATGGTTTGATCAAGAATAAAAAGGATTTAAAATAAATCAGGGCGTTAATCCAACAAGGATTGACGCTCTTTTTGTTGAGGTTATTGAATCTATTAACCCATCATGTATGTTTGCTGCTACAGGACATTGTGATTCAAAGGGTGTGCGGGCATTATTGTCCATGGGGTGTCGGAAATTCTATGGGAAAAAGGAGTTGTTCTTAAAAATTTAGTATAATGAGAGAGTAACTAGATAGAGGTTTTATGGGCGATTGGTCCTGTTTTCTTCGAGTCCTTGAAGAGAAAGGAGTTGATGCCAATGTTATCTTAAGTGAAAAGTGTTTAACACGTATAAGGATCTTTGAGACATAATCTAGTAGTAAGAAAATGGTGAATGAGAGTAGGATTTATATCTACCTTTAACCATTTTTATTTTGGAAATTGTTGTTCAACAATCGGGCCATTTAATTGAATAACACCTTTGGTTGCATATGCAGCTCTTTTTTCTAATTGGGTTAACGGGGCAGGTTAGTTGAATAGCGTTGTTTAACTTGTGTTCAAAAATCGGACCAGATTATTTTATCGAGGAATAACACAGTATAATAATTTTAGAAATAACTATTGGAAAATGAAAGCGCAAGAACATTTAGAAGGGAAATAAAAAGATGAATGACAAGATTATTTCAATCATTTCCACATATGAAAAAGATGGCGATTTTATGGGAGGGGTAAGTGAAGATACGATTCGAGAAGCAGCACAAATACTAAACATTACATTCCCGAAGAGTTATCATTGGTTTTTAAAACAGTATGGTAGCGGCGGACTTGATGGAATCGATATACATGGTTGTGAGAAAACTGCCGCGGATTCTTCAGTTGTTTACCACACACAATTGTATAGAGAAAAATATAACCTACCCGTACAATATATTGTTTTAGAAGATATCGATGGCTCTGTGAGATGCTTAGATACCAATCAAATGAACGATGGCGAGTGCCCTGTTGTCTTTTGGAGTCGTTTTTCAGAGGAACTGTATGCCATTACTTATGAAAACTTCAGCGATTATCTATTAGATTCTTTACAAGAATCTGTAGATAATTTGTATGATGAGGATTAATTGATTATAGAATACTAAGAATTGTGATTTAAGTAATGATTATATTTATAAGGTTCATAAAGTTTAATATTATTTTATTGTTTTTTCTCTACGAAAATTTACTAAGCTAACTGGGTGCTTTACTTGAAGATCATTGAGTTGCATATGCAGCTCTTTTTTATTGAACTAACGGTGCAGTTTAGTTGAATAACCATTAAAAAATAAAAACAGTGGGAAGTGTTCGTTTCCCACTGTTTATTACATTATTTAGTTGGTGTTTTTATTTCTTGTTTAGAAAATGTGAGTAATTTAATTTCACTAACAAATGTAGAGGCTAAAAGTAATGCACCACCAAGCATTTGAACCGATGTCATCTGTTCATGCAGTATCATTGCAGAAATCAGTATCGCTACAAAGGGATCTACATAACTTAGCATAGCAATACTTTGTCCTTTTAATTTTTCCATACCAGAGAAGAATAACCAAAATCCAATCCCTGTATTAACGATTCCTAAAATCAATATAAACGGAATGGAGGAACTGGATACTTCAAACAAACCAAAGCCTTCAGTAAGGAAAACGTATGGCATGAGCAGTAAAGCAGTTATTCCTAGCTGAATGATTGTCAGCTCTAACTTTCCCATATCTTTAACAAATTTATTTAATAGCAATAATGCAGCGTAAAACGCAGCTGCGATTAATCCATAGGAAAGTCCAAGAATATCATCTGTATTAGATGCACTTACGCCTTCACCAACAATTAAAACCAAACCAATGATAGCTACACCAATGCATACAATTTTTTTAATAGATAATTGTTCCTTAAGGACAAATGGAGAAAGAATCATCACAAACACAGGTGCAAAATAGTAGCCTAGCGTTGCGTTAGCAATTGTCGTATAGTCGTAGGATTGGTAAAGAAAAACCCAATTCCCACCTAATGCAATACCAGACAAAAACAAAATTAAAGCATTCAACTTCACGGAATTCCATGAAATTTTTTTCTTCATGATCAAGAATATAAATGTTAAAAATAAGCATCCTATGAAACTGCTTAGTAAAGCTCTTTCGCTCGAAGAAAGATCAATATATCGAACAACTAAACCAATTGTACCGAAAATGATCATTGATAATATAAACTGAATTTTAGATTTCATTGTTTACTCCTTCGAATCTACGAAACAGCTTATATTTCGCAGATTCTTAATCTGTTTTTAATATAAGCTTATTCAGCGCTGACTGGGCAGCTGGAGTAAACGGTGGTGGCGGTGATATTGAAAACGGCTTCCAGATGTAGAGATTTGAAATTGATAACGGCATGGTAATTTCCTCCAGTTTCAATATTTTTTTTATTATTCACTTATTATACTAAATAAATGCCGAGAAATATTTCTAAAGTAATTTAAATTGTACTAATTAGGGCAAGAGTTCCAAGTCCTTTTGTTATGCCTTCTGCTCTTGATTCCACGTTCATAAGCTGGAAAAAAGCTCTGAGAACCGACCTGAGAGCAATCTAGGCAACCAAGTGTATGTCTAACTGATATTCGAACTGTCTGAGCGCTGTTCTGAGGTACTTAACAATGCACATTAGCTTAATGATGTGCTACCACAATCTCAACATACCTTGCTTTATAAGCTTACACCTTTCAACTCTAACATTTGGAAATATGGTATGCTATTCCAAACAACTGATTATTAAGTTATTCAACTCCCATGAAAGAACTTAATCATCTTTCATTTTCTGTGGTGTAGCGCTGGTTTTTGCGCTACATGGATGGCTAACGGGGCAGAATAGTTGAATAGATTAAGTGTTTAAATCCTTTACGTAGTCATATATTCAATGTAAAAAAGGAAGTGTCTATAATGAAAAAGGGTAAAATCACTTTAATCGGAACCATTGTAATTTTATTCGTTGTAACCTTTGTACTGAAATTCAACTATATAAATGAAAGTCGAATAAATAAAAACAAATTTATAACTCGATCCATTAGTTATGGGTCGAGTTTTTTATTGTGAATATTTTAATGAATGTCAAAATTAAAAGGATATATAAATAACAATAATAATATAATTAAAAACAATATGTATTTATCGCAAAACGATAAAATTTGTGTTAAATTTATAATGTTATTAAATAAGTGAGGTGCTTAATATGAATGTTAAACGAGGTTCAACAACTTTCTTAAAGGTAATTATTTTTCTGGCTGGAATTGCAGTTCTTGCTTTATGTATATTTTTAGTACCCCATATGGCGAATTTCGCATCAAAATTGTATCCAAATATTTCTCCAATGAAATATCTCATTTTCATCGTGATGTATGGATCGGCTGTGTCTTTTTACTTTGCTCTCTATCAGGCTTTTAATCTTTTACGGTACATTGACGAGAACACAGCGTTCTCGGAATTATCTGTAAAGGCGTTAAAGAACATAAAGTGCTGTGCGATTATAATCAGTGGTTTGTATGTATTAGGTTTGCCACTCTTCCATTTTATAGCAAAGAAAGTTGACCCTCCTATTGGAATAATGGGACTCATCATCATTTTTGCTTCGTTGATTATCGCCGTTTTTGCTGCTATCCTCCAACGGCTTCTACAAGAAGCGATTAATATAAAATCAGAAAATGATTTGACGGTCTGAGGTGGATGGTATGACAATTATTATTAATATTGATGTGATGTTAGCAAAACGAAAAATGAGCGTAACGGAGCTTTCGGAAAGGGTTGGAATTACTATGGCGAATCTTTCTATTCTGAAAAATGGGAAAGCAAAAGCGGTTCGTTTTTCAACATTAGAAGCGATATGTAAGACTTTGGAATGTCAGCCAGGTGATATTTTGGAGTACAAAGGTGACGAAGACACTCAATAAAAACAGACAACAAATTTATTTAACCTCTTTGGGTCTTGCCCTTAAGAGGTTATTTTTGCTTTTCTAAAAAAATATGAAGAAGAACAATAGATTTCTTTTCTAGGAATTAAAAATCAACTAAAAGATATTAGCTTGTGAATAATTACACTTAAACTCCCATGAAAGAACTTAATCATCTTTCATTTTCTGTGGTGTAGCGCTGGTTTTTGCGCTACATGGATGGCTAACGGGGCAGGTTAATTGAATAGCGTTGTTTAACTTGTGTTCAACAATCGGGCCAGATTGTTTTATCGGAATAAAACAGTATAATAATTTTAGAAAAACTATTGAAAAGTGATAGTGCAAGAACATTTAGAAGGGAAATAAAAAGATGAATGACAAGATTATTTCAATCATTTCCACATATGAAAAAGATGGCGATTTTATGGGAGGGGTAAGTGAAGATACGATTCGAGAAGCTGCACAAATACTAAACATTACATTCCCGAAGAGTTATCATTGGTTTTTAAAACAGTATGGTAGCGGCGGACTTGCTGGAATATATACATATGGTTGTAAGGAACCTGCCGCGGATTCTTCCGTTGTTTACCACACGAAATTGTATAGGGAGAAGTATGACCTACCATTACAGTATATTGTTTTAGAAGATATCGATGGTTCTGTGAGATGCTTAGATACCAATCAAATGAAAGATGGCGAGTGCCCTGTTGTCTTTTGGAGTCGTTTTTCAAAGGAACTGTATGCCATTACTTATGAAAACTTCAGCGATTATCTATTAGATTATTTACAAGAATCTGTAGATAATTTTTATGATGAGGATTAATTGATTATAGAATACTAAGGATCGTGATTTAAGTAATGCTATTAAACTAAAGAGTGCTTTACTTGAAGATTATTGAGCTGTTTTAGACAGCTCTTTTTTTCTTATTGTACTAACGGTGCAGTTTAGTTGAATAGTGTTGTTTAACTTGTTGTTCAACAATCGGGCCATATTCTCGTGGAACGTTTTCATTCACTTTAAGGAAACATTTACCACCCATTTTCGTTCTCTATATTGAAATTATGAATAATTGTATTTAATAAAAAAAGGAAAGTTAAGGATTATAGAAAAACACTACGAGGTGAGTATATGAGTGGGGATTATGGTGAAGTTCCAATAAAGTGTACAGGCGTTGCAATTGTTTTATTAAAAAAGATTGAAAACGAGTATAAAGTACTGTTATTGAAAAGGTCTACATCTGTTTTACATAATGTTTGGTGTTATATTGGCGGAGGTATCGAGGAAGGAGAATTGGCTTGGGAATCTGCTGTAAGAGAGGTCAAAGAAGAAACTGGTATTACAAAGGTTTTATTATATACTACTAATAAATTTGATCAAATATATTCACCAAAAGAAAATTATATTTATGTTGCACCTGTATTTGTTGGATATGTTGAAGAACAACAAGAAGTCACATTAAATTACGAACACAGCGAATATAAATGGTTATCGTTTAAAGAGGCAATTGCCATGGTTTCATTACCCGGAAATGATGAAGTCTTAATGTCTATTGAAAAACATTTTGTCATGAGAAATCCTTCTGAATATTTGCGTATTGAAAACTAATGCACATTAGTATTATTACACGACATAAATAAAAATATATGGAGGTATAGTTATGTGGATAATATTAGGGATTATTGCAATAGTAGCAACTCTTATAAATCTTTATATGTATGTAGCAGGAAAGGATTATAAGCTTGCTATGGCGATAGGATTATCATTTACAGCATTAACACTTTGTTCAGTACACAGTCTTATATCTGGGTGGGTAAAAGTGGAAGATTGGGCAGCTTTACTGGATGTAGTACCTGGTATGGAAAAGGTAGTATGGTTTTTGACAATTAATTCCATTTTACTAAATATAACACCTATACTTTTAGAACTAAAAGGTAAGAGATAATTACTTATTGTCACATCATTTATATAATATGCAATTATTGTGTATGTCTGTTTGTATAACTAACGGGGAGCTTTACTTGAAGATCATTTAGTTGCATATGCAGCTCTTTTTTATTGAACTAACGGTGCAGGTTAGTTGAAGAAGGAGGATATTATAATTATTAAAAAGAGGCTTAATGGGAGGCGATATTACACTTGAATAAGACACAAGTAAAGATTTATTTCAGCTTGTTTGGAGATGACTTACCAATAGATGATGTAACAGAAAAGTTAGAAGTTACACCAACCGACACCTATAAAAAAGGCGATTTAATTCCAAACCGTTCGACAGTTATTAGAAAAGAGACAAGTTGGGATTTAGGAACAGGCTACCAATTTTCACTTGATGTAAATGACCAACTAAAACAAATGGTATGCTACAAAATAAGTCATCAATAATTAACGAAATAAAAGAGGCTTATTCCTTGGAGTGTAAATTCTTTATTGTAATTAAAATAGAAAGGGGAAATACCCCTGCTTTATATCTGGATAAAGACATCATAAAATTTGCTTCAAGTATTGAAGCTGAATTTGATGTAGATTTGTACGCTAATCCTTATGATGATTTTGGTGAATAAGAGTATTAACTTTATTGAACTAACGGTGTAGGATAGTGGAATAAGAAGTCCTTGTAGTAGTAAGTGAATGGTACAATAAATATAATTAATTTAAAGGGAGAAATTAAATGATAAAAATCGACGTAGATTTAGTATCAAAGTTAATAAATAGCCAATTTCCAGAGTGGTCTAATTTGGAAATTAAGCCTGTAAAAAAAAGTGGAAATGATAATAAAACCTTTCACTTAGGCAATAGTATGAGCGTTAGATTATCAAGTGATGAAGTTTATGTACCCCAAGTTGAAAAAGAACAGAAATGGTTACCCATTTTAGCCAAGTATCTTTCTACACCAATATCTGAACCATTAGCTAAAGGAGAACCAAGTGGGGATTACCCACATCCTTGGTCAGTCAACAAATGGCTTGATGGAGAGATAGTAACTATCGAAAATATAGATGATCCAAATCAATTTGCGAATGAATTGGGGGGATTTTTAGTTGAATTACAATCTATTGACGCCAGTGAAGGTCCCATAGCTGGGGAACATAATTTTTATAGAGGCGGTGATATTGTTGTATACGATGATGAGTGTAGAGATGCCATTAATAATAATGTAACTACTTTTAATAAACATATATTGGAGGAAATTTGGGAATTAGCATTGACTTCAAAGTGGGCTGGTGAACCAGTTTGGGTCCACGGTGACATAGCCCCAGGAAATATATTAATTAAAAATGGTAAATTACGTGCGGTTATTGATTTTGGGATATTGGGAGTAGGAGACCCTTCTTGCGATGCTGCAATGGCTTGGACATTTTTTGATGATAAAAGCAGAAAGACATTTAAGAATGCATTGAATTTTGATGAGGAAACTTGGAACAGAGCAAGAGGTTGGGCTTTATGGAAGGCTTTAATAACCTACGACTATAATAAACAATCTAACAAAGCAGTCGCAGATGAACAATGTAATATTATAAACGTAATCATTAATGATTACGAAACTGAAAGATAAGGCATTAAAATAGAATTTTTATTGCACTAACGGGGAGCTTTACTTGAAGATCATTGAGTTGCATATGCAGTATGCTTTTACAATAATTAAAGGATTTTCCGGTGTTGGACACTATATTGACAACTTAAACTATTTTTTGTTATGTTTTAAAAAGCAACTATGAATTTAATGAAGTTTCGTATAACTCCAATGATATGGTTTGGAGGTTTCTACCAGGAACCGTAATTCCTGATTACGAAGAAAGTACAAATCTTGTACTCCTTCGTAATCAGGAATTTTTTATTTCTGTATTTAATAAAAAATTGAAATCGAGACAGGGGGTCCAATAATGAAAATAAAAAATATAACCGTATTTTGTGGTTCAAGTGAGGGGAAAAATGCCTTTTATTTAGAAGCAGCTAATGAACTGGGAAGAGATTTAGCTTCACAAGACAGAACATTAATTTACGGAGGCGCTCAAGTAGGTTGTATGGGGGCTATAGCTAATTCAACTTTGGAAAATGGAGGGGATGTAATAGGAGTTATTCCTCAAAAATTAAAAGATATTGAAATTGCACACGAAGGACTTACAGAACTACATGTCGTAGCTACTATGCACGAAAGAAAAGCAAAAATGGCATCTCTATCGGATGGTTTCATTGCTCTTCCTGGAGGTGCAGGAACTTTAGAAGAGTGGTTTGAAGTTTTTACTTGGGCACAACTAAGTTATCATCAAAAACCATGCGGATTATTAAATGTTCATGGATTTTATGATCCGCTATTGTCCATGATAGATCATACAATTCAAGAAGGGTTTATGAAAGAAACATACAGGGATTTGATAATTGTAGATACCGACCCAAAGAAGCTGTTAGAAAAAATGGACGCTTATAAGTACTCTTATCAGGTGAAATGGTAATAAGCCAATTATAAATAGGGTTATCTAATTTTTATTTAACCTTCTTTAATGAAAATCACTCTTTATACTTCTATAATAAAAACATAGAGG
Source organism: Lysinibacillus sp. NPDC096382 (assembly GCF_044762845.1). NCBI lineage: Bacteria > Bacillati > Bacillota > Bacilli > Caryophanales > Bacillaceae > Lysinibacillus > Lysinibacillus sp. NPDC096382. The sequence continues at coordinate 164,652 of NZ_JBIWFC010000007.1, read as the reverse complement.
AGGAATGAAATTTGAATATTTCAGTTTATTGTGGTGCAAGTCTAGGTAACAAGGATTTATACGAAGAGGCAGCTAGATCACTTGGAAAATGGATTGCCGAAAATGGTCATACTCTAGTATATGGCGGAGGAAAAGCAGGTCTAATGGGTGTGATTGCAGATGAAGTTTTATTACATAACGGTAAAGTAATCGGCATTATTCCAACATTTTTAATGGACCGAGAGCTAAGTCATCCTAATTTAACTCGTTTAGAAGTTGTTCATTCCATGTCTGAACGTAAAAATAAAATGATTGAATTAGGGAACTGCTATATTGCACTACCTGGGGGACCTGGAACTCTAGAAGAAATCTCCGAGGTAATTTCATGGGCAAGAATTGGACAACACCAAAATCCATGTATTTTATTCAATGTAGGTGGCTACTATGATAAATTAAAAGATTTTTATGATGATATGGTAACAAACGGTTTTTTAACTGAAGCAGATAAAAAAGCAATGAAGTTTTCCAACTCATTCATCGAAATCGAACAATATATCGCAAATTATACACCGCCAATGGTACGGACATATTAATTTAGAGATGGTGCAGTCTCATAAGTCGCTTTTTGACTAAAATCATATGAAATGGAAAAGGCAGAAACGCTGTAAAATCAACGTTTTTGCCTTTCGTTGTTTATTCATTTTTGCTTAAAAATTCTCTTTTTGGACAGCCCCTTTTCTAAAATATTATTGCTACTCAACTAAGGAGTATAGTTCGAGGTGGAAAAGAAACCCATTGTCTAATATGTCGTTACATATTTGAGAGGGGTGTGATTCTGATAAAAAAAGTAATGCTAATATTGCTATGTTTATTTTTAACTGGCTGTGCTGGGATGACTGATTATACAATCGATTTAGAAAACGGATATCGAATTGACCGACTATCAGCTCACCAGATCGCAATCTATGGTGATAAGCCTGTACAATCTGATGATGAAACAATTGTAAATTATTTGTATGTTCCAGCTAAAGTGACAGATGTTTGGTGGAACAAAGATTATATAGTTACTAAACAAATAGTATTAGTGGTTGATGAAAACGGTTATGAAAAGCCACCTGAAAAGCTTTCTAATAAAGAAATTTCATATTGGATTATTGATGTAAATAATCATCAAGTTTTTGGTCCATTTGATGAAAAAAAGTTAGAAGCTGAAACAGATAATTTGGGATTAACAGAAAAAATATCCCTAACATCAATTGAAAAATTGAAGTAGATTAATCTTTCGAAGGCGTCGGTCTTAGAAGTTTTAACCCTTTTTTGTTGAACTTATTGTGCTAACGGAGCAGGTTAGTTTAATAAGGTGTTTGTTCTATCATTAAACAATAAAGATAGATGAACAAAGAAAAGAAGTAATACAATTTAATATTAGTTTCGATGATCCGCAGCGTAAGATAAGAAAAAGCCATTCCCTCCACAAGCGGAGAGAATGACTTTCCTTCATAAATCGCAAAACTACTGATTATAGTTTTGCCCAACGTTCCTCTAACCAGTTCATAAATTCTACACCTTTGTCGCCTTCATACGCATCAAAGACATCTAAACGCATTCGTTTTAGTTTATCCGCAAAGTCTGCCACTGTATGGTCCTTCGGCAAGCTCTTTTTCACCCGCAGGAAAATTTTGTCTGTGCCTTTGATAATATCAAAACGTGCAGGTGATGGCTTCTCTACGTCCTCACCAAACGCCGCGAGTGCTTCATAGGCTGCTAATTGCACCTTGTTGACAGTATCATGCTGCATACGATTTTTTAATAAATCTATGATTTTGTCATGTTGATAAGCCGATAACATTTCGACTGCGTCTAAACGCTCTCGCCAGCTAGACGTATAATTGGCCTGTTTTTTTAATGTTTCATACTGCTCAGGTAATGCTGTTTCAAACTGTTTCAAGTAATTGCACCTCTTTTTTTAACTAGAGGAAAAATGAATTCTTCTTCCGCTTCTCTTATTATACGTTGTCTGGGTGAAAATAGCGATGAATCAATATATAGAAAATGGAAACTAACTACATTAAGGTGAACCGTATCATAAGTATGTACTATTCTTTATTAGATTTGCTTTTCTTATTAAACTAACTGGGTGCTGCTTTACTTGAAGATCATTGAGTTACATATGCAGCTCTTTTTTATTGAACTAACGGTGCAGGTTAGTTTAAGAGTGTTGTTTAACTCGTGTTCAATAATCGGGCCAGATTGTGGAATAATATCATTTTATTCAATGTTACAAAACGACATTCTGGGAAGTTAAGTGGGATGGCACTGTCAATATTGGACTTATGAATGATTTATTATGTGTTTTCTTTATGTGAAAATTGGATGAGGGGGGATTTAAGTGATTAACGAACTTTTAATTGATGAAATAAAAGTAGCTCAAAAATATACGAATTTTGTAATATTAATGCCTACATTACCTGAATCATATATCCTTAAAAATATTACGTTAAAAAAAGAAACAAATAAGCAACGTTCTTCAATTCGTTTTGAAATACATAGTAAAGGAAAAGCCCTTCGCATTAAACAATTTTTTTATGATTGGGCGATACCTGTAATTACAGCAGATACGAATTTAATACATCAAGGGAAGTCTTTTGAAATAGAAGGTGTAGTCGGTTTTATTGGTATCGATTACAAAGGTAATCAAGCGGCTTGTTTTTGTAGATGGTTCACTAATATTGAACTCTCTGTAATAGAGGGGACTTTTGATGAAAAAGAAATTTTAATGGTATTAGAAAGTTTAAAAGCAGTTGATAACGATTCAATTCGCATAATAGGTGAACAGTCTTTTACTACCTGTAGTTACACCGCTCGTTATAACAAATCCAAATGGGATACCGATGACGAAGTTTCTCGTGTAGCTTGGTACGAGGCTAACAAGAAAATACGAATTGAAGAAAGCCTAGGAATTAAGACTCCTAAAAATCATAATGAATTTTTTTTAGATTCAATAGGTTATAAAGAATATGAATCTGGTTCAGAGTATCATTTTTTATATCGTTCTCAAGAAGACTTTACAAACGGATTTTGGCTATGGATTGCCCCTAGAGAATTATCAGATTCGCTTCCTCAGTTTACAGGTCATAAAATTGGAACTAGGCAGAGTTGGAATATCAAAAAAGTAAGTGGATCGATTTTACACATCCCAGTTAATGAAATTATTTTGTGTCGACAAAATACCAAATATAAAAGCTGGATGGTACATTGGGAGAAAGATAACTATATTTATCACTTTTATTCTAGAGCTAGTATAAAAAATAATATTCGGGAGTTCCAATTATTTTTTTCGAAATTGTATTCTCAGTAAAGAAAAATTTTCTTAAAATAAATAACGTACCCATTCCGCTACTGAATAAAAACCTGTATATTAGACACTTTAAACTTGCATTTTTTAATCGTTCCTATACTTCAATTACAGGGGCTTTAGTTGAATAAGCTTCACTTTTCTTGTTCAACTCCCATGAAAGAACTTAATCATCTTTCATTTTCTGTGGTGAAGAGATTATTTTCGCGCTTCATGGAGGGCTAACGGGTGCTTTACTTGAAGAACATTAAGCTGTTTTAGACAGTTCTTTTTTCTTATTGTACTAACGGGGCGGTTAGTTGAAGAAGGTTAATTGGAAATCGTCGTCGAATTAATAATGATAAATTCGAAAGTTAAATGAAGGGAATTAAATTTATGAAAAAGCTAAATTGGCAAAGGGAACACCTTTGGGGAGGATGCATTTTGGCTTCAATAGCCCACGCTATTATGGTCGCTCACTATCCCGAATTGTCAAATGAACATTCCTGGGATGACATTAATTACAACGTTCAGGATAGTTCAGGTGCTCGTGGGACAATAACCTTCAATCCCAACTACGTTGTAGGTACCTTCCGAAACGAATTTAGTGAACGAGAGTATATAGATGCTTTGGATTATTTTAACGGTGCTCCCAAGGAAGTAAATCAGTTAGCTGTTAACGAAACCCTTCAATATTTGTTAGATGAACTTAATGGAGATACAGTCCCAGTCATTACTACTGCCTTTTGGGAAGGCGATGTTGGGACATATTCAAACGATAGTTTTGAGGACTTTATTGAAAACGGAGGTTTTCTTATCGAAAGTCAAACTAAAGATATTGAAACAGCAATAAATGAATGGAAAGAATACTACGATATGTCCGATTCTCAAATAAATTTGCTTTACTCCATCTTTGAGAGAAAAATAAGTAACCCTTCTGGTGAAATTATATTGAAGGATAGTGAAATAAAAATGATTCAATCAGACGATGAGGAAGGTCTTAACGAAAGCAGAATATCATTTGCAGAACTTGGCATCAAGTGGGAGATGTAGCACAGCCGTTATTGAACTAACGGTGCAGTTTAGTTCAATAAGAAATTTGATAAATTCCATTGTTTTTATGTCGCATTAGTGAAAAATTGAAGAATCCGCAATAGTGATTATTTAGCTACAGACTAAGATGCAATACAATCTAAGTGATAAGTCAATTTCTATCTAGAGAATTACTTCGATTTCATAAAAAAAGCAGTATTTGTATATGTATAAATGCAGCTATAAGTATGACGAATAGAATAAAACTGTTCAACACTTGGAATTAGAGAAAATTGAAATTGAAGGATAATAGACAATTAGAACATACGGCGCAACACAGATAACAAAAAACTTAGCAGAATAATTAATGAATTTCAGATTAAATGAGCCAATATCTAAGCACATCTCTTAGATATTGGCTCTGCAGAAGTGCACTTGCTATGGTCGGTTCCAAATAAATGTTGTAACAATATACGGCAAAAGTATGGCAATGACAAAAATGGATAAATTTCCAGATAATCCTATTACTTTCAATTTTCCTTTAGAATACAACAAAGCTAAGATAACCCCTATTATAGGTCCTGTAATTAATACGCTTCGCCATACTATACCTGGAACAAGATCGATATTAAAAATGGTTAGTCCATAAAAAAGTAAGTTAAAGATAAAAACATAAATTGATAAATGTTTCATAGCTAGGCTCCTTTTTGATTTCAGACTATTTATAATATACGTACAATAATGTCGTTAAGTTTCGATCTTGAACTTTTTATTTTCTTATTGTTAATACGAACTGTTAGGAATTTGAGATGTATTCCGAAAAAATGTGCAATAGAAGAAAAGGTTCTTCTTCAACTAAAGGGGCAGGTTAGTTCAATAAAGTTCAAAAAAAGTGGGGTTATATGTTAGTATAGTGATGGTATAAGGTTCTCAAATCATACAAAATCAGGGTGGAGATTGAATAGACGAAATGACTTAACTTCTTGTTATGAAACTAAAGGGAAGCTTTTGACAAAAAAACACTCAGATTACTTTTCCTTACGCTTTTCTTCAAAGCCCTCTTCACCTAATGATGTAAGTTTATAATATTTTCTTCTTCCGCCTAGTCCTTGTTCATCACCCCAGTAAGAAGAAATCCATTTGTTATTTTCTAATCTCTTTAATGACAAATAAAGTGTACCTTCTTTTAGTTCAAATTGGTCTTCACTTTTTTCACGAGTCAATTTTGCTATTTCATATCCATACATATCTTTGCTATGTAATAACGAGAGGATTAATGTATCAATATGCCCTTAAAACCTCTTTGTTAATTTCCAATTTTTACACCTCTTTATTTATTTATAATATACATTACCTAATAAAGCAAGGTATTAAATTATTTAAAAATCACCCTTTTTTTGAGGGTGATTTTTATTTGAAATATAAAATATCATTAATCGAAAATCGTTTGTTAAACCAAGTTGTTGAGCTGGAGTTAATTTCTCCTTTCCCTTTGTTTTCATTCCTAAATAAAAAGTTATAGTAGGTGCGAAGAATTGTAACAGCCATTTGAACATACTTCGGATTAAAGTTTGCATATAATTCTTTCCACCATCCCTTGCGGTTACTAGTGGTCTTTCTAGGATGGATAATCCGAATCATTTGCATAAAATTACTTGTCGGTCTATTACTGACTTTTAATAACATATTAGCGACATACTCATCAGAAAGAGAGTTAATATCGGTTGTGCTATCAACCGATAAATATCCTTTGTCCGATAGCGGCAGGGGATGTTCAATCGGGTTCTTTGCCCACATATTGTGTATAAAGGTTGTCCTTGCAATTCATTTTGTTGAACTAAAGGGAGCTTTATTTGAAGAATATTGAGCTGTTTAGACAGCTCTTATTTTTTACTCAACTAACGGAGCAGGTTAGTTTAGCAAAGATATAAAAATTGTATAAAGACCATTGAATTATGTTAAGATTGTATTTTTAAAAGGAGGCAGACAAATGAAACTAAACTTTCCCCATATGAAATTAGACTCTTTACCTAATTTAGATGTACCCATAAAAGAAATAACAAATTTAAACCTTTTTGATAATAAGTTAACAACGATTCCTTCAGAAATTTATAAAATGAACAGATTAAAAGTTTTGAATATATCAGTTAATAAGATTAGTAAAATGCCTGCTGAGATAGAGAATTTAACAGAACTTAGAATGCTGGATGCAGGGCATAATGAAATTGATGTTCTTCCTCCTGAAATTGGCTCCCTTAATAATATGGAGGATTATTTATATCTTCATAATAATAAATTACAATCCATTCCACCTGAAATCTCTAAGCTGGTCAAAGTGAAATATTTAAATCTAAGTGATAATCAATTAATAAAATTACCTGAAGAACTTGGACATTTGACCAATATTATAGAACTCCGTGTAATGAATAATCAATTAAAAAAGTTGCCGTACAGTATTAGTGGATTAAGTAACTTAAAGGAATTGCATTTAAAAAATAATCAAATCACAACTCTTCCAGTAAATTTAGGGGAATTGTCATTATTACGTGTTTTAGATATGGAAGACAATCAATTAAAAGATATTCCTCAATCGCTACATAAATGTTTAAGGTTGAGACGATTAAATTTGAGACATAATCAATTAACCACATTGCCTGAAGAGATTGGACAATTGAAAAATTTATTAGAAATTGATCTAAGAAGTAATCTTCTAACGGACTTACCAAAATCATTGCTGGAAATTGAGGGGTTAGAGCGTCTTGATCTTAGATGGAACCATCAATTAAACATACCAAAGTGGATAAGTGAATTGGAGGAAAAAGGGTGTATTGTTTATTTGTAATTGTGATTAAATGCACTTAAACTCCCATGAAAGAACTTAATCATCTTTCATTTTCTGTGGTGTAGCGCTGGTTTTTGCGCTACATGGATGGCTAACGGGTGCTTTACTTGAAGATCATTGAGTTGCGTATGCAGCTCTTTTTTCTTTATTGAATTAACGGGGCAGTGTAGTTTAAGTACAACCTTTCATAAAGTTACAAAAAAGCCGAACTCCACATTTGGAAATCGGCTTTTTTTCTATATATTAGCTTTTAGTTATAATCGAATTAATGGACTTCTTATGGCTAATTCAAATCTTTTAAATACCAGGCATCCATAGCAGAGTGTTCAGAACCTGGTAGGGGTTCTTGTAAAAGTGTAAATCCAAATTTTTCATATAAAATACATGCAGTTTTTAATTCATGCATTGTTTCTAAATAGCACTTTTCATAATGTTTAGAGGCAAATGACAAAGCTGTTTCCATTAATTTCTTGGAAAGCCCTAAACCTTGTGCTTTTGGACTTAAGTATAGCTTTTGTAATTCGCAAACTTTATCCTGTTCGCTGAACGGTGCTATACCAATTCCACCTACAACTTCCCCATCTAATTCTACTACCCAATAGTTCGCATGTTTTAAATTATTATAATATTGGTAAAGGTCGTTAAGTTGAGGATCAAAATAAGCTGATCCAGGAACCGCTAATCCAAGTGATTTTAATGAATCTTGTATAATTTCTTTTACTTTTGCAGTGTCTTCTTTTTTTATTTCTCGAATAATCATATACGATCTCCTTCAATTAGGTCTTAATAAGGATTGCCACAGGTTTTTGAAAATAGTATCCCTAAAACGTTGACTTTGTCCACATTTTAGGGATATATTTATATTAATATTAAATGTGGACTAAGTCAACTAAAGGAGAAAGTATGGATAAAGAAATTATTTATGATATCAGACAATTCAATCGTTTTTATACAAAGGTACTTGGTTTATTTAATAACCAAATTCTAGATACAGATTATTCATTAACCGAAGCACGAATACTATTTGAAATAAGCGAGAGAACTGAGTGTATTGCAAATAATCTCGTGCAAGAACTTAATATTGATAGAAGCTATTTGAGCAGAATTTTACGTAAATTTGAGAGGGAAGGATTAATAGAGAAAAAAAGCTCACCAATAGACAGTAGAAAAAATCTCCTATTTTTGACGAGAAAAGGGGAAGAACTACTAGATAAAATTAACAATCAGTCAGATGAACAAGTAAATCAATTGTTTAATGGACTAACTATTAGTGAGATCAATGAAATTCGTAATTCAATGATGCTAATAAAAGAAAAATTAGATAATAATAAACTTTGAAGATTATCTTGAAATCGAGTCTTCTGTTAAAGGGCGCGATTGTTAAGAAGCGTCGCTGTTCTTATTAAACTCCCATGAAAGAACTTAATCACCTTTCATTTTCTGTGGTGAAGAGATTATTTTCGCGCTTCATGGAGGGCTAACGGGGTGCTTTTCTTGAAGCTCATTGAGTTGCATAGGCAGCTCTTTTTTTCTTATTGTACTAACGGGGCAGGTTAACGCAAAAAGGTTTAAACTATTATGTTTAAGAAATATATATTATTGGCTTTGATATATTGTGGAGGTGGTCTAATTTGAAATTTTCATATGTAAATATTAAAAGTGGTAATGCAACCTGTGTTTTAGAGATTAACGAGCAAAAATTTGAGTTTTATCCTACTTTTCATTCAGATGCTCTCGGAGACTTTGTTTCATATTTAGCATCTATACATCCATTATGCAAATTAAGTTGGAAAGAGGGTGCTTTTCATAAAATCAATGGAGGTATTGAGTGGCAAACTGGTCCTTATTTATTGCGTTGGGAATTTAAGCGAGATTTTGAAGACCTAGAAATTATCATTACAGAAGTTCAAAATCCTTTTGTAGATAGAAAAATGAATCCTAATTTGCCTAAAACGATATTAAAGACGAAATGCAACTTTGATGAATTTGTACTATGTGTAGTAAAAGAATTGGACCGAATTATTAAACAAAGGGGAATTTTAGGATACCGTCAAGAATGGCAAACTTCCACATTTCCAGTCGATGGATTTCTTGCTTTGAAATATGCTTGTCTTTATAAAAAACCTTTTGAAATTACAAAGAAGGACAGTGGCACATCACTTGATGAGGAACTTAATTTGTTGAATAAAAATATTGATGAAATGTAGAGTTAGAAAAGTTTGTGAAGAATTGTTCTTAAACAAACGGGGGCAAGAGTTTTAGATCAAGCACCGAAGTCAAAGGTGCTTTTCTTATTGAGCTAACTGGCAGGATTGTTGAAGAAAGAATTGAGTATTTATAATAGTGATTTATTGAAGAATAAGGAAGTGGGATAACAATGAAATACATAATAAGATTAGCGAATGAAAACGACTTATCAGGTTTATGTGATATTAGAAATAATAAAGATTTATTCACGAATTATTTAAAGCAATTTGCAAAAAGGGAAGTATATTTGGCAATCGCTGAACAAGACTTACTTATATTGGGTTTTGGAGTTCTTAAATTAAAAGGCACTTTGCTTCCTAAATTAAGTGACCTATATGTAAAAGAGGATTATCGGGGTAATGGTATAGGTTCAGATTTGATTAAGTATAGAGAAAATATTGCAAAGAGTTTAGGTCATTCTGAGATATTTGTGAGTGTTGACCCAATAGAAAATCCCAGAATGATAAAGTTAATTAGCAAACATGGTTACGAACCTAGCTCCGACCCATATTTGAAAAATGCCATATTTTATAATGATGATGGTACGACCTATAATAAAGCCTACACAAGAATTGATTTAAAGAAGTTGTTGAACTAACGAGGCAGTTTACTTGAAAAAGGAAAAAATTACATATATAAATTAAGGCAATACATAGTTATTGGTCATCTCGTATGAGAGAATTGCATAGAACTATATGGGAAATATGGTATAATTGTAACTCGCAAAAATTGACCTGATACTATAAGAAATCACTATATTTCAAGAAGGAGACAATAATATGAGGATACCAGCTACCTAAGAATGTTGCGATTCATAGAGATAGGTTCGATTTTATTCAGCAATATCGTGGCGGTGGGTTTATGCTTATAGCCGGCTCTACATATTGGCTGTTGGCATTTGTTATTAACTTATGTTCTTAATGAAACTATATTGATCAAATTCTACATAAGTGAAGGTTTATTGGTTCCTTTTTTAGGAATCCTATTTTATAAATTGATGACAATGAAAGCAAATCCAAGCCAGTTTTCATCATTGGTCGGATATGCTTCAGGGATCATTGTTTGCTGTTTCCCAGTACTGTTATTGGTTAAATAATTAGCTCCGACAATGATATTGCCAGTCCTTTGTATTATTAACGCCACACATTTACTAATTCTTTGTTGGGTTCATCTAGAGTATCTATATTTCATTATGGTGATGGCAGGTGTGTTCCTCACTATGGCGTTCATTTATCTCATCCCAAGCGAATATACACACTTTATTTGTTTGATATGGGGTTTGATTTCCCTAATATTTGAAGTAATCATTCACATTAATTCAAAAACACCTCTCAAAGGTTATGATTTTCAAATTATAGATGAAAAAGTATCGTCTAATTTTAATGTATAACATCAAATAAAAAGCATTAGGAAAATTGATACCCTATGATTTGATAGGTAAAGTATTCTATGGAATGAAATTGGAACGGTGACGTTTCTCCAACAAGTGAAGACGTTTTTTACGAACGGTGCAGGTTGGTTGAAGAAAGGTCAAATTTATTTTAAGGTTATTTTTGGGAGGAGATAAGCAATGAGGGCACCTTATCAAGTTTTGGTATTTCCTTATATAATCACTGACAATTCTATTGAATATGCAATTTTTAAGAGAAGTGATTATGGATATTGGCAGGGATTAGCTGGTGGTGGAGAAGAGGGTGAGACTCCTATTGAATCTGCTAAACGAGAAGCATTTGAAGAGGCTGGTATTACAAGAGATTATCCATATATTGAATTAGATTCTATGTCTTCACTACCAGTAGAAGATGTAGTTGGGAACTTCCTTTGGGGAGAAGACGTTTATGTATTAAAAGAATTTTCTTTTGGTGTTAAAGTTCCTACAAAAGATATATCTTTATCAAAAGAGCACCTCAACTACAAATGGCTATGTTTTGAAGAGGCAGTAACGCTTTTGAAATGGGATAGCAATAAAACCGCGTTATGGGAATTGAACAAAAGGTTATTAAATCGTATTAACACCAAGCAAAAGTTTGTGAAAGAAAATACTTAAGCTAACGGGTGGTTTAGTCAAGTGGAGCAAAGTCTTTTAAGACATTGCTCCTATTACATTTAAAAGTACTTCTGATAATACCTTTTCATAGGTACCAATTTTTACTCCTTGGCCACCAGCTTCGATACTTGAAATCGTTTTTTGAGTAACTCCCGCTAGTTTTCCTAATTGTTTTTGAGTTGATTTTCGTTGAATTCGTTCTTTAAAAATTTGACGATTGTACTTCATTTAATTGCCAAGTTAGTTTCTAGTTATCGGTTTACTTTAAAATTCACTTCCGGGTATTTGGTCGTCAGCCCTTTAAGGGTGGAACCGTCGTCCTTCTGTTTTACATACTGATCAAAAAATGCCAGACTGAATTCGTTGATAATGCGATGAACTTCCTTTGGATTTTCACCTGGGCTCCGCAATAGAGGGGAGAACAAATGAAAATCAGTGAAGCTTCCATGATCCGTATGGGGAATGACCATTGACATACCACCACCAGCTAACCCACGTTCATTGCGAACCTTGTCTTTATAGGAATCTTCATCAGAATCTTCATCTATTTCTGCACTCATGAGCAGAAATGGTTTTCCAATCCCACCTTCAGGTAAAACTTCCCCATGCAATGTGCCATCCATATCGATGGCGGCTTTGACACGAGAGTCTTCTGCAAGTATTTGTGCTGCGGTAGCCCCACCGTAAGAGTGCCCAAACATCCCAATTCGCGAGGTATCAATCTTTCCTGTAAAGAAGCCGGTCTCATCGTTTTGATTAAGCTTCTCTAACTGGTCAAGTACAAAAGTGACATCGTCTTTCCATAATTTGATGTGGCGATCGCGTTCGTTAAAATCAGTTAAATTGTCGGTTTGTATGTAAGCAGTTCGACCATCTGGAAAAACGGTAGCTGCAGCATCAAATGGATGATCGATACCTAGAACAATATATCCTTGACTAGCCAACTCCTCAACTTCAAACGTGTTTTGATTACGAAAACCAGTATAACCATGAGAGAAAACTAAGATGGGATAGTGATTCTCTGAGTCTGATAGTTGTACATCCTTAAACGAATGCGATTTTACCAAGCCCAGGTGGCTGAATGCAAATGCTGGAATGGACAATGTTTTTTCCAATCCCTTGGAGAGCTCATTTATGTTACGAATATAAGGTTCTCGATCCCCCTTGCTTTTTTCAGCTGCAGGATACCAAATTTGCACCATCAGTTCGCGTCGATCGGATGGATTTTTCGAATATGGTTCATTTCTCTCATGATCAACCCAATGATATAGCTTCGTACCGACCTTATGTGGGCCAGTTGGTTCCTCAAATGAAAATACTGGCATAAGTAAGGGTAGCGCAACTGCTACAGACACATAGGTGCACAACAACAAAGTCTTAACTATGAACATACCCCAGCTTCTAAAGCCCTTTTTCCGCCCAGCTAATAAATAGCATAAAAACAAGATAACTGGGGATACATAAGCCGGAATCATTTGCCATCTAAAACCTTCTGCTAATAGCTGAACTGTAACCATTACAACGGCAACCAAAGTAGCTAATTTAGACCACTTTTTCGTTTCCCTGCCTACTAACAGTATCCAACTCAATAGACTAAAATTTACAACTATCAATACAACTTCCCAGAAATTCATTGGCCTATCTCCTTTGAATGCAATTTTCTTCTAATTAAAGAGGTAGTTTTCAGTCTAAGCAAAAGCAGATGAAACACCCATATAGTTGCACCAATTATGCTTAGTAATCGTTTCATCTGCTCTACTCCCTTTTTTTAAATCAAAAACTTAAAATGCCCAGCTACCTTTACGGAAAATTGGCTCTACAGTTCCATCTGGTAAAATACCGTCGATGTCCATCTCACTGCTGCCAATCATAAAGTCCTCATGTGTTACTGAAATATTGGCACCTAACGCTTCAAGCTGATCGTTTTCTAAATCTCTTCCACCTTCTAAGCAAGTTGGATAAGCTTTACCAATCGCTAAATGGTTCGATGCATTTTCATCAAACAATGTATTAAAATATAAAATCCCCGATGCTGAAATTGGCGATTCATGTGGTACAAGTGCTACCTCACCTAAATAGCACGAGCCTTCATCCACATTCAGAAGCTCCTGTAATAAATCATGTCCTACCTGTGCTTCAGCCTGAACAATTTTTCCTTCTTCGAATGTCAGTTTAAAGCCATCGATAATATTCCCTTGATAAACTAATGGTTTTGTATTGCTTACATAGCCATTTACACCTTGTTTCATCGGTAATGTATATACCTCTTCTGTCGGCATATTCGCCATAAAGATCGTATCATCTGACGTTTTACCACCTCCAGTAATCCATTTATGCTGTGGCGCTAATGCAATTGTTAAATCAGTACCTGGCGCTTTATAGTGAAGCTTCGCATATTTTTTATTGTTCAGTAGGGCCGCACGAGCTTCTAAATTTGTTACATGTTCACGCCAGTTTTTAACAACATTACCTTCACCGATATGAACAGTTTTAAAAATAGCCTCCCATAATGCAGGTACTTGTTCCTCAGCTGCTAAGTTTGGGAACACCTTCGATGCCCACTTTGGTGAGGGAACTGCTACCATCGACCAAGCGATTAAATCCTTCATTACTGCGTTGCGATTGTTTATCAGAGCAGCTCCTGATACCTTTTGATAGGTAGCTAGACGATCGGCTGAAATACCTGTAAATTTATCAGGGTCTCCAGCATCTATCATTAATAGTGCTCCTTTACGTTCAATCAGCTCATCACTCATTTTGACTATCCACTCTGGGAAACGATTAAATTCTTCATCTGAGGCATGCTCAAAGTAAGCACGATCCATCTCATCATCTGATAAGTTAACATGAACACGTCCTGCCCCAGCCTTATAAGCCTCTTTCACAACTAAACGGGCGAAATCCAATGCATCCACTGATGTATTGACTAATAAATATTGCCCTGGTTGAATATTGACACCGACTTTTACCAAAAGTTCTGCATATGCTTGTAATTTTTCTTCAAAAGTCATATTATTTACCTCGCTTCTGTTCATTTTTGATAGACAAACGTATCATTTGATATCAATATAAATCATTTTAAATAAATTATCAAGCCTTTGTTACTCATTTTTTCAAAAGTTTGGTAAAAACTGTGTATATCTAGGTTCTATAGTAAATAAAAAAAATCCATTTTGACAAGAGATTAATCAAAATGGATTCTTTTCTTTTTGAATGAATATTCCTTTTTATAAAAAGTTTGGTCAATTAAATGTGTCTTGTTCAACTAACCGCACAAAGATACAAAAACCCCTTCGAATCAACGAAAGGGGTAAAAATTATAATTATGTACATACACTTGAAGCTCCAATTAAATTTATTCTTCATATAACCATTCGAATTGTACAAAGATCTCGAGTTGGTTTCCAATATCAACATTTACCTTAAACAGAGCCTACACATAAAAAATGATGTCACTTAATGTGGTTATTGGTTTATTACAAAGAAAATAAAAAATTAAAAAACCTGCAAGATTCCATACCTCAAAAAAATGATGTGAAAAATGAAAAAGCCAGCATTATTGCTGGCTTTTGTCTTAGTAGGATAATGATGTGTCATAAAAATAATGAGTCTTGTTCAGCTAACGGGTAGCTTTACTTGAAAATCATTGAGTTGCATATGCAGCTCTTTTTTCTTTATTGAACTAACGATGCAGTTTAGTTGAAGAAAAAAATTATTAGCTTATTCAACAATCGGGCCATATTATTGAATAACATTCTTTTATGAAAGGTTACCAAAGGACGCTATGGGAACTTAAAGAGGCACTAAGCGAATCTTATTCACATAGTGCCTCGTAGCTTTATAGAAAGCTAATTTTTACAGTAAAATTAATTAGTAATAATATTTGTAAAAAATAATATAAAAAGTCACCAAATGACATTTTCAAGTGTGTAGTAAGTGAAGGGACGGTGATTAGCTTTGCAACAATCTATTTGTTCAACTGAAATAGCAATAGATTTAGAACGAATTGTTGATACATATGGCAATATGCTATTTCGGATATGTTTAGTTATTTTATGCAACGAATCCGATGCAGAAGATGCTGTGCAAGATACTTTTATAAAATATTTATCGAAGTCTCCTGCTTTTAACGATTCCGAACACGAAAAAGCTTGGTTGATTACAGTTGCGACAAATCGCTGTAAAAATATGCGAAGGTACAATATTATTCGTAGGCACTTAGATATAAATGATTTGCAGCTATATTGTAAAAATGAAGAAAATTATGGTTTACTTGACACCCTTATGAAATTGCCTCACAAACATAAAATTGTGTTACTACTCCATTATGTAGAAGGCTATAAAGTAGACGAAATAGCAAAAATACTAAACATTACAGCAGCAGCAGTTAAAAAGCGATTACAACGAGGTAGAGAGCTTATTAGCCAAAATTATCGAGAGGAGGACGAATGATGGATTTTCATAAAATAAAAGATGCTGTTAATTCGATGGAGATGTCTAAAGCGATGGAAAATCGATTGAAAATGAATTACCAAGATGCAAAGCGAGAAAAGTCGAGCCAAATCAATTTTCAAAAGTGGGGTTCTGTCGCAAGTGTGTTTGGAATTCTCATGTTTCTTCTTATCGGTTTGCCATTTATTAATAAGTATGGTGATTCTCAAACGGAAAATTTTACAATTACAGTTTATGCAGATGACAGTATAGGTCATGAACTTTTAAAAGCAAAAACTACCATTGATTTATCTACTATAGATCGAGTAGGTGTTTTAAATAGTATAAGTGGGGACGGTAGGAATTTAATTTTTACCGATATTATGCTCAATGTTTCTGGAGAAAATATTGACTTTATTCAATATGAAATAAATGAAGGAATTTTTATAGAAGATGTAACACTTACTAAGGAAGAGGTAAACAACAGGGATAAGCTATTACTAGAAAAAATTAATTATATAACCAATGAACCAAATTCAGAAATATTTCAAGCTATAAAAGAAATAGGCAATACCTTTACAGTCAAATATAATGAGCAGGAACAATTTAAATATTCATTAGCGATACCTCCTTATGATACGATTGAAGGTGACATACAAATTAACGTAACTGTAACTTATACAGATGGCACTTCTGAACAACAAGATATCATTATTAATCAAGAATCGGATTCTATTTCATTAATGCTTAAATGATATATTAATCAATTTTTCGAACCAATCCTCGTTGTTTTTCATGCTTTAAAAATTCAAAAAACGTCCCTAAATGAAAGTTTGGGAACACAGAAAACCAATCTTCAACAAAACCAGCTAATAGTTGTCAATGATTTTCATTAAAAATATCATGTTATACTAAATTTGTGTATACCAAATAACCGTCCAAATACTTGATTTGGAAAGTTCAGGTCTACTTAGTTAAATTGTTAAATCAAGCTAAGTCTTGGAAAGAAGTTTTGCTTTTTAAAAGTGCATAAATCCAATGTAAGAGTTTGTTTGCACAAGCTATTACAGCTACTCTAAATGGTTTTCCTTCTTCCCGTTTTTTATCATAAAACGCCCGTTATTTCTTATTACGAGGAAGGATTTCATCCGTTGTTTTCTGTTTTCGACAGTCACGAATAGCACATTTAACAGCCATATACAAAGCTTGCCGTAGTCTGCTAGAGCCTCTTTTGGTTATTCGGTTGTAAGTACCTTTGAATGTACCAGATTCAAAGACACTTGGATCAAGACCGGCAAATGCGACTAGTTTCTTAGGATGATTAAACCTTTCAATTTCCCCAATTTCAGATACAATCGTGGCAGCGATTTTTTCTCCGATACCGGGAATTGATCGGATAATCTTAGATTCTTCAATACTTTTTGATAAAGCATCTATCTCATTTTCAAGCATGGATAGATGTTTTTTATATTCAAAGAGCATATTAATATACATATCTAAGCTTAGGGCAAGACTAGAATATAAAGCCTTCTGAAAAGGGTTTTGAGCTGCTGCAGTCATTAGCTTTTCAGCCTGTTTGTTTGCCCATTGTAAAGAACAAGAATTACAGAATTCTTTTATTTTAGTTGCTAATACTTCATTATTGGCTTTCAATATATCCTCTGAAGTAGGAAATGCATGTAGTATTTTCAAAGAAACATCCGAATATAAGTCTCCAAAAACATTACTATATTCAGGAAAAACTTGATCTAAAACTGCCAGAAATTGTAGTTTAGTTTGTACAAACATGCCTGTAATATTATCGTGCTGTCTCGTAAGATTACGTAAGTTCGCAAGTTGGATACCACGTTTTTTATAAGGCTCTAAATCCTCCTTATAATACAGCTCGCACAGATGATTAGCATCAATGATATCTGTTTTTACCTTTCGTAAACTAGAACTTTTTGCTTTATAAGAGATGAGTGGGTTTACGATATTTATTAAATAGCCTTTGTCCTCAAAATATTGAACAATAGGTGTGTGATAATGGCCTGTTGATTCCATAACAAGAGGGGGACACCCTCCTGAAATATCTTCTAATTCTTTAATAAAATCTAATAAACTAGCTAACCCATCAAGATCATGTTTTACTTTGAAACTTTTCTTGTAGGGCTTTTTTCTTTCCAAGTAAGCTTGAACCTGACTTTCACCTTTTGCTACATCCAGACCGATGACTGGATTCATTATAATTCCTCCTTCAAAATGATAATTGCCGGTAACCCCTAAATCCTCTTTGTAGTGTCATAGCTTCGCTTGTTATACGAGATCATTGTCCCAACCAGCCTCAAACATGTTTCTACAAGTAGGGGGCGAACTGTTTTGCGGACGGGGTCTTAGCCCCACGGGCGCGAACGTTCTACCTCGGCTACCGTTATCATATATCGATATAAAAAATGGTCAACCAGAAATATTTTCTGGTTGACCTTATAATACGATCGGGCGCGATTGTTGAAGAAGCGTCCTTATTGAACTCCCATGAAAGAACTTAATCATCTTTCATTTTCTGTGGTGTAGCGCTGGTTTTTGCGCTACATGGATGGCTAACGGGGTGCTTTTGTCAAGTGGAGCAAAGTCTTTTAAGACTTTGCTCCTTTTACATTTAAAAGTACTTCTGATAATACTCTTTCCTTAGCCTCCCGCTTAATTGAGCGTAGATCCTAGTTGTTTCGCTTTTCTCATGCCCCATAAGACTTTGTATGACTTCTATGGGAGCGCCATTGTTCAACAAATGAGTTGCATAGCTGTATCTAAGTTGGTGTGGATGAATTTCTTTATTGATTTCAGCACGATTTGATATCCGCTTGATGATGTATCGCATTTGGGCTACACTCATTTTATGTGGCTGTCTTACTGTCACAAAGATGGCAGGATTATTGTCAGTACGGCTTTCAATATATCGTTTAAGCCATATGTCACAACGCGTATTAAAATAAACCTCCCTTTCCTTATCACCTTTTCCTCTAACGATTGCGGATTGATTGGACCAATTAATATGGTTCTTTTCTAACGTAACTATTTCTCCAATTCGGCAACCAGTAGAAAACATGAATTCGAAAATTACTTTTTCCATTACGGAATGACAGGATTCACGGAGGTGTTCAATCTCCCGTTCGGTTAAATACTTGGGTATCCGCTTTCCTACTTTCGGTTCTTTAATTTTGGAGGTTGATTCTTACTCAGGTATCCTTCTTCATGAGACCAACGAAAAAATGATTTCATAAAGCGAATACGGTGTGCAAGACTAGCTGGTTTTAAGTGCTTGCCGGATATAGCAAGATATTCCTTCAGTTGATTGGTGTCAAGCAAGTCCATCTCTATATCCTTAAAATAACCAATTAATAGCAAAGACTGTAACCGGTAGGCCTTCAGCGTTTGTGGCGAAAAGCCCTCTATTCGTTTATCCACTTCAAACAAAGTCCATGCTTTTGACAGTAACAATTCCACTCCCCCTAAAATAGTAATATAAAAGGGATTATTGCCAACTTAATAGAATTCTAGACATAAGGAGTGATTTTTCTAACGGGGCAGGATACTTTAAAAGGTATTCAAGGGTTTTTGGGTAAATTATCAAATAAGGGAGGGGATGTTTTGAATAAATATCTTAAAATCACGCTTGGCATTTTAGGTGTCATATTATTAGGAATTGGAATACTTGTAGTTGTCTTTATATTAGAAATGAAACCTGATAAAGATAAAGAAGAAGAAGTAAGAATTCAAGCTGAACAATATTTAGAAGATAATTTTAATGATAACTTCGAGATATATGACACTCTGTATGATAATATGGGGAACTTTGAATTTGAATATGCGGCTAAGGTCAGGGATAAGAAAACGAATACAGAGTTTTTAGTTTATTTTGATGCTGAAACAAATCAAATGGTGGACACTTACATGGCGGATAAATGGGCAAATGACTTAGAAAGTGAAATACGTCCTTTTATTAAAAAGAATTTTGGAGAAACAACTGATTTCTTCGTTTCCTTTACCAATAATAATATCGGGCAAGAATTAGGTATCGACCCTCTTAATCCTAAAAGTTATAAAGAGTTTGATGTTTCACCGATTATTCGTATTATAGTCACTCGCAAAAAGAGTGAAGATGACGAACAAATCTTAAATGAATTCATAGCTTTTCTAAAAAGCGAAGATAAATTACAACACGGTTCATTTGCTATGAGTTATATCGATGAAAGAGGTGTCATTTTAGATGATGAATGGAATAAAGATTTTTAATTAGATAATTTCTTCAATTAATGGGGTGTTTTATTTGAAGATCATTGAGCTGTTTAGACAGCTCTTTTTTCTTATTGTATTAACGGAGCAGGATAATTGAATAAAGAAGATTGAAAAGAAAGTAATCCACAAAAAAGGGAGGTATAAAAGGTGGACTTATTACTCTGGATAACTGTTGGTTTCATAATAATCGGATTTGTTGTTCTCACTTCTATGAAAAAAGGTATGGAAAGTAAGCTCGCTTTTATAAAAGTAAATATGGAAGACGAGGAAAGTTCAAAAAAGCTAAATCCATAATTTGGTGGATAGTGAGTACCACAGCTTGGGGAATAGTGAGTATAACTCTTATTGTTTGGTGGTTTCATAATCACTTTGGGTAACTGTTGGTTTCAAATGTACTTAAACAAACGGAGTGATATACTTCAAGAAGGGATTCCACAGAGATCCCATCCTTTTCTTTTTCAACTAACAGAGCATTTAGCTAAACAAGTTATAAAATGAAAAGAATAAAATAATTAAAAAAAGCATTCCGGTGAATGCTTTTTCAAAACAGCTTTGTCTGGTAATATGTCTTTCCGATATTGCCGGTATATCAGACACCCATTTTTCTACGTGTATTGCTTGTTTTTTTCGTTTGCTGGCTTTTCATTTTTTTTGTTGAAAGGTCGGCATTCTTTTTTCCTTTATTAGCAGAGGAATGGTTCTTTTTGTTTTCAAGCTGCTGTTTCACTGCCTCTTTCAGGCTGATTTTTTTTGGGGATACTTCAGATTGATTATTCTCGGTCATAGGAAATGCTCCTTTGAATATGATAGTTAGTCCAGTATAATCTATTTTCTATTATTTGTGAAGCTTTCCACTTTAAATTACAACAAGTAAAGACGCTTTTTACTAACGGTGCAGGTTTGTTGAAGCAGGTTTTAGGTTAGCTTTATAGAATTAGATTTAGAAGTATATTTTAAAGGTAGGAACAAAATAAGGAGACCAATTGTTAATCTTAGGTGATAAAGTTGTGGGAATTGAACATATTGGAAGCACTTCTATAAAGGGATTGGAAGCGAAACCAATAATTGATATTATCTTGAGCGTGCAAGATTTAGATGAAGTATCCAACTTTGTTATTCCTCTTAGTGAAATTGAATATGAATATGTTCATAAACCTGAGTTTAAAGATAGAAGATTTTTTAGGAAGGGATTATGGGGACAGGGTACTTGTCATCTGCATATCTGTGAAATTAACAGCAGTGAGTGGATTGAAAAATTATTGTTTCGAGATTATCTTAGGCTACACCCCCATGATGCTTCATTAAAAAAGAACTTGCCTCTACATATAAGTACGATAGAACAACATATACAAAGAAGAAAGAACCGTTGAGGGAATGGATTGTTTTGTAGAATGACTTCAAAAAGGAATTTTCGTATCTAGGTGTTGTGGTAGGTATAACAACAGGGCTATTTTCTGCAACACATTCTATAATATGGCTAAAGCCATGAAATAAAGCCATGAAATAAAGCCACTGGCAATGCTGGTATCTTTTTATTATAGTAATCGCCACTTTGTTAATACTAGAATTTAAATACAGGATATTGCAAAATAACAGAAACAATGGAGGTATGAAAGATGAAGATCCAAAGAATAGATCATGTGGGTGTAATCGTAAATGATCTCTCTGCTGCTAAAGAGTTTTTTCTCGATTTTGGACTTGAGGTGAAAGGGGAATGGGAAATGGAAGGAGAGTTAATGGGATATGCAGTTGGGCTTAATGACGCTAAAGTAGCGTGTGTAGGATTGGGAACGACAGACGGTCAGACATGGATAGAGCTAATCAAATTTTATACACCGTCAGATGAAAAAGATATTCAGCAACCCTTTGCAAATACACTAGGTATCCGACATATTGCATTTACTGTTGAAGATATTGAAGGTGTTGTTGCCAAATTGAAAAAGAAGGGTACGGATATTTTTAGTGAAATACAGCAATATGAAGAAAGTTACAAATTATGCTACGTTCGTGGTCCAGAGGGAATTATTTTGGAGTTGGCTGAGAAAATCAGCGTTGATTAAAAATCATTGAGTATATACGCTGCTCTTTTTCCTTTCTTGAACTACCAATACAATTTGTTCAATAAATGGATTGTTACGTAGGTTTATTATGTAGATGATATGTGTCGATGAAGAAAAGGCGGTAAATTTTAAGTGAAAGAATTTAGAGACTTAATTTCAACAAGAAAACCTGGAGTTGCAGATTTTGATATACAATCAGCAGAAGAAAAATTAGGTGCAGTTTTTCCTGAACAATACAAGGCACTTTTTAGATTAGTTAATAATGCCGAAATCGGCGAATGGACTCTTTTTCCTATCAAAGACCAAAAGAATCCTACAAAAACTTGGGATGATGTCGTAAGGCAAAATCAAAAATGTCTGGTGACCTAATAGCTATTGGTGATGATGGGACAGGGGATAACATATAGCCGAGGAATTGGGCCGATTCCAAGGCAAGTTGTACACTGAACGACCAAAAGTATTGCGAAATTTATCCAATTTAAGCAAGGTTGAGTTTATGAAAAACTACTATCTGCGTTATCGGTCATGGAATGTTTTGTATCATTATATACGCTCCGATGACTGTGAAATTCCGAAGCACCTGTGTAAAATGCTCATAGACTTAGATAACAATGCGGACGAAATATTTAGTCGAATTGAAAAGTTACCAATAGTGCTTTGCCATAGAGATTTTTGGGTGGCAAACGTATTCTATTCGGACAGTAAAATCGTACTTATCGATTGGGATACCGCCGGATGGGGTACATGGGCGAGGATATCGCGAGTTTAATAACTGATGAAGCGGACGGTTGTCATATGCTTGAATACTACCAAAAATGCATTCCGGCATATTACAGGGGTTTTTCGGAATATGCGGATATGTCCCATATATCCGATCATTGTATCTATGAACTAATTCTTGCTATGTTCGGATACAGGCTTGTGGAGTGGTATAAATTCGCTAAGTCGCCCGAAGATAAATCATTACACCTTAATACCTTGCAAAAAATCCATGAGATGAGAAATATGTAGACAAATATAACTATTGTATCATTATATGTAAAAAACTGAATGTATCTGTTTGATGTATCGTTTTAATATATGGAATTTAACAATTTTAAAATAAGAAAATAAATGAAATCAACTAATTATCCATTAATGAATAATTTGAGTTTTGTTTATTATTTCTCCTATCTATTTCTTAGAACTAAAGGTTACAAAACCCTTTAGTAGAATTAACATTGGTGAATATTTTGTGTACCCTATTTTAGGAATTACGGATATGATATTTGGAATGTTTTAGGTTGCGTGTGGAAATAGCTTGTCTTAGGAGAGGAGATAAAAAAATGATTGAATTACGAAAAATAACCAGGGATAACATAGATGAAGTAATAGCACTTGAAGTTGGAGAAAACCAGAAAGACTTTATAGAAACTACTAACCTCAGAAGCTTTGCAGATGCTCATATGTTGAACGCAGACGGGATACCAGCGACTCCTCTTGCCATTTATGTCGATGAAGTTGCGGTTGGATTTTTGATGTATATTTATGATGTGTTGGATCATGAATCATTTGAAAATGAAGTTTTTTACGGGAAGAAGAGCTATTTTATTTGGCATATTATGATTGATAAGAGTCACCAGGGGAAAGGGTATGGCAAACTTGCTTTTGAAAAAATGTTGATGGATATTGAAAATATGCCATATGGGGAAGCTGAATATGTAACCCTCTTTTATCATACAAGTAATGTCAAAGCTAAAACATTATACGCTTCATTTGGTTTTGTAGATACAGGCATCATTCAGGATAATTCGATGTTGGCGATTAAAAAACTAGATGGGAAAATAACAGAATCCTTTGTAGAATAGGATCTCGCGGAAAGAAATGTCGAAGAAAAAAACGATTTTTTTAACTCTGTCTTAGCAAAAATATAATATTTATACCGCAATCGGACGCGATTATTCATGATCTTTTGAGCGATTCATTTTTTATAAAAATCAAACTTGAATCTGCTGAGAAAGCATCCTGATGGCGGAAGGGGATTCCCAGCGTTGGAAACGAAAGAATATGTGGTTCGGTATTATTTTCGGTTTAGAAGGCGTGTTGATAGCCATCGCTGCTGGAATTTATGGATCTACCAATCATTTGGATTTGTTTGTCCCTGTTATGGCTCTTATTGTCGGTGCTCATTTCTTTCCCCTAGCGCACCTTTTCCAGGTAAAGATCTATTATATTACGGGTTCACTTCTTTGTCTGCTTTCGGTAATCGCGCTGTTTACTTTCCCTATAAAAGTTCCCTGGGGTAATTATTAAATTATGGTATGGTGGACATCTGTTGGTTTTGGCTCAGCTCTGATATTGTGGGGGACTGGGGTGGCGGTTTGGATTACTGGACATAGACTACTAAACAGGGCTGTGAATGGATCCGAAGAAGCTTAGGCATTTTTAATAAAACTAACAAACAGAGACCTAGGTAGTTGTCCAGGTCTCTGTTTTATGTAGCAGATTTTTTTAAAAATGATATTCAGCAAATTGCCACTTATGTCGTATCCCAAAAACTAAGTTATTCACATAATAGAATTTGACGTAAAAACGATTGTTTTTTAGCAACGCATCGATCTTTTATAATCAAACCTGCATCTTCTATCATGTCATCAATTGTTTCAATTGTAACGACAATAACCTTATCGGCAATCCGGCGAGCATGTTTTATAATATCAAATTGATCTTCTGGTGATGAATGCGTAAATAAGTTATAAGGTAAATCAATTATGGCGACATCATAGTGTTCCGTTACTTCTGAGATTGGACCTACTGTAACGTTGCCTGTTAACCCAAAATAAGCGATATTTTCGCGGGAACCCTTGCAAACATTGTAATATATATCTCGCCCTTCCATATTAATTCCCATGGAAAGGGCTTCAATTACTACTGTTCCAATACCACAACAAGGGTCGATCGCCCGAATATTTTGAGGCTGGGGAACTGCGATATTCGCAACAGCACGAGCTACTCTTGTACTAAGTGCTGTTGAATAACTGTTTGGTTTGTGTAAATGTTTAAGCCAAATGGATTCACTCTTCATATACTTTCCAAAATGCCATATCCCATCTACTAACATAAGAGCAAATACAATGTCAGGTTGATTTAGGTCTGGTTCTCCGTCAATACATAATCCTATCTCACGTTCGAACAATCGACGCTCTGATTGAGGGATTTTCTTCGTCTCACCTATATCCATACTATTTAAACAAATCACTTTAAAAGTTGCTTCATTTATGTTTATATCCTTCACCATTGTCATGATGTTTTCTACGCTATTATCTTCATATAGCACTTCAAGTCTCTCTTGTATAAAGGGGCTACGGCTTGGATCAATTTTAATATTGCTTATTAAATAGTTTGATTGGGAATCAAGGTTAAAAAATGAACGCATCTCCATTCTGCATAGATCGTACTCGTCAACATGATGGACATATGTGTATATAAATTTATTATTATTTTGCTCGTTGCTCAATTGATTACCATCCTTTTATATTGTTGTTCACTAGATTTTACTAACGTTCATAAAAACAAATGAAGTTACTTATTGTGTAATCGTATCATAGGCGTCTCTTTCAAGCTACTCGATACACAATTATGCCAAGGTTCAGTCGATTAGAGGGAATGGTGGGAATAGTCTGTAAAAAGAGGTGAAATAAAAAACAGGTCAGTTTAGTTATAGGAGGGTGGGTTAAAATGGTTGTAAAAGAAGATATTATACATAGAAAGGGAGCTAGAAAGGCTAGTGAAATCCCTAGTGATGTTTTAATGTTACTGAATCAAGGAAAAATAGAGAGTGTTAATTTAACGGAGTGGCAAGCTGTTCAGCATATTACTTTATTAAAAAATGTTCTACCATCCATTGGGCTAAAAGAAAAGTTAGAATATATACTAACTGAGGTAGAAAAGCAAAAAGTTGAAACGGGAATGAAGACCATACGTTTAATTGGAAGTTTGTTAGATACAGTCTTAATGGATGAGAGTGCAACAAAAAAAGAAGAGCTAATTACAATATGCGCTCATCACGTATCTGATAGTGTCCGATGTTGGGCGGCATTTATGAATAAAAAAAATGATTATTCTTTAGAGGAAAAGCTGTTGTATATCCAACCTTTCGCAGCAGATCATCATTTTGGTGTTCGGGAAATTGCATGGATGTCAATTAGGGAGGATCTTTCGGCAAATATTAAGAAAAGTGTAGATTTGTTAACAGAGTGGGCGAAAAGTGAAGATGAAAACATTCGTAGGTTCAGTTTAGAATCAATCCGTCCTCGCGGAGTATGGACAAAGCATATTGAAATTTTAAAGGAAGAACCGCAAATTGCACTTCCTATTCTAAATTTGCTTAAATCCGATTCAGCTAAGTATGTTCAAGATTCTGTCGGCAACTGGTTAAATGATGCTAGCAAAACTCAAACTGAGTGGGTAAAAAACCTATGTGATGAATGGCAAAAAGAATCTCCAACTAAGGCGACTGAGAGAATCATTAAAAAGGCTCAAAGAACAATTGTAAAAGGTTAGTGGGCTATTCAAAAACTATTATCGAGTTTTTTAAAGTTACTTGCATATTAGAGAATTATATACTGCTTTTAAAGATAAATGGCAAAGAAGTCTATTATAGCATTAAATAATCATCAAGCCGAACAAGCAACAAGTATTAATCTTGTTGCTTGTTCATTTTGTTTTGCTTGATTGCTAAATATAATGTGAAACTAATCGCACTTAACATTATCATAGAAAAAATAAGTGAAAACGTTGCTTTATAGTAAATAGAGGTAATCAATATGACAAGAGAACTCATAATGATGACAACACGTAATAATATATCTTTTTTTGCGCTTGGATTAAAAAAATCTTGAATAATAGCAAATAAATAAGACAAACCGAAAAATATCAAATACTCATAAACAAAAACAGGCTTTACATAATCGGGAATTCCAAAATAAATTATTTCAAATATAAAAATGAGTAACACTATATATTTTGAATATTTGTAAAAAAATTTACCAAAGTACCACCCCTTATCATTAAAATATTAACACATATTGTAAAAAAATAATGAAAGCATTTTAGTTTTCAATCATTAATTGTCTATAGGATAATGATTATGGCAAAATTTTAGAGGGAATACTCCAAGAAGGAAGTGCGAAAAATGAATTTAGAAATGGTAATGCAGGAGCTTGAGGCTCTTGGCAAGGAACGAACTAAAAAAATGTATATGTCCAATGGTGCGCATGAGCCACTTTTTGGTGTGGCAACAGGTGCAATGAAGCCAATAGCTAAGAAAATAAAAATAAATCAACCGTTAGCTGAAGAACTGTATGCTACAGGGAATTACGACGCAATGTACTTTGCAGGCATTATTGCAGATCCAAAGGCGATGTCTATGTCAGATTTTGATCGGTGGATGGATGCGGCATATTTTTATATGCTATCGGATTATGTGGTTGCAGTAACTTTAGCAGAAGCAGATATTGCACAAAAAGTTGCTGACAAATGGATCGCAAGCGGTGAAGAGCTGAGAATGTCAGCGGGCTGGAGTTGTTACTGTTGGCTTTTAGGGAATCGCTTAGACGATGAATTTTCCGAGAGTAAAATTGCCAACATGATTGAAATTGTGAAAAATACGATTCACGAATCGCCAGAACGAACGAAATCTGCTATGAATACTTTTCTATACACTGTTGGGCTTTCATATTTACCGCTCCATGAAAAGGCTGTCGAAATTGCAAAGGAAGTAGGTCCAGTAGAAGTTAGACGGGATAATAAAAAAAGTAGTATCCTACACGCTTATGAAAGTATTCAAAAGGACGTAGATAAAGGAAGACTTGGTTTCAAACGAAAATATGTAAGATGTTAAACAATAGCCGGTCCCAATCAATATTCGAATAAAGGAGATCTATACTTTTTAGAAGGCTTAGAACATCTGTATGTAAATACAGGAAGTTTATATCAAGGGTTTTATTAGAGGGAATAGATTACGAAAATATTAATAAGAATCGCCAGAGAGACGGATGGAACGATCGAAACGACGGAAAGAACGGCCAAAACGACGGATGGAATCTTCGAAATGACTTGACGCCAGTATTTAATGTGTGATAAAAATGATAGTATCAATTCGGAAAATTAATATTTGGGCAATGATAGGATTAAGTAGTGAAAATCTCCCTATTTCAGAGAACTGATGGTTGGTGCGAATCAGTATATAGATTATCATGAATTTCGACCTGGAGCATCTTTCATAAATCACAAATTGTGAGGAAGTGGAAGACGGTAGTGAATACCGTTATCAAATAAAGTGGTGAAGAAATTTTTTCACAACTAGGGTGGTACCGCGATATATATCGTCCCTACGTATTTACGTAGGGACGTTTTTTATTAAGGTCTTCCTCTTGTTGTATTTTCATAACTAGGGTGGTACCGCGATATTTAATCGTCCCTACGTAATTTACGTAGGGACGTTTTTTATTAAGGCTTTACTCTTGTTATATCTTCATAACTAGGGTGGTACCGCGATATTTAATCGTCCCTACGTATTTGCGTAGGGACGTTTTTTGTTAAGGTTTTATTCTTGTTGTATCTTCATAACTAGGGTAGTATCGTGATTTTTTTATTATCCCTACGTTTTCGTTGAGGCGATTTTTATTTGAAAGGACTCACGATAGACCAATATGAATAAGGACCGAATTGTAATAAAAAAGAAATAGAAAAAGAGAGGAGATTAAAAGATGGAATCACAGCAATGGACATCGAAATTAGGTTTCATTTTAGCAGCAGCAGGCTCGGCAATCGGTCTTGGCGCAATTTGGAAGTTCCCGTATATGGCCGGTATTGGAGGTGGCGGTGCGTTCTTCCTTATTTTCATCGGTTTTACTTTATTAATTGGTTTACCATTATTATTGGCGGAATTTGTAGTTGGAAGAAGTACGCAAAAAGAGGCTGTTGATGCATATAGAAATATTGCTCCTAAGACGCTATGGCCGTGGGTCGGTAAATTAGGAATTGTAACATGTTTCATATTGCTTTCATTCTACAGTGTTGTAGGAGGATGGATTTTACTATATTTATGGAATGCAATTACAGGTAGACTATGGGAAGGAAATGGCGCGTACGAAGCCACTTTTAATGAAATCATTTCCAATCCATTTTTAGCGGTTGGGTCACAGCTATTATTTATCCTTATTACTATTTTTATTGTTAGTAAAGGAGTGCAAAATGGTGTTGAAAAAGTAAATAAATATTTCATGCCAGCACTATTTGTTTTATTCTTTGTCTTAATTATTCGTGCTCTTACATTAGATGGAGCTGGAGAAGGGGTTCGCTTCTTCTTACAGCCTGATTTCTCAAATGTAACATCTGAAATTATTTTATATGCGATGGGGCAATCGTTCTTCTCGTTATCTGTCGGTGTTGGAGTAATGGTTACGTATAGCTCATACTTACCGAAAGAAGAAAGTTTACCGCGTTCCGCATTTTCTATCGTCGGTTTAACGCTTGTGATTACATTGCTTGCAGGGCTTGCTATTTTCCCTGTAGTTTTCGCATTTGGAATGGAACCATCACAAGGACCAGGTCTATTATTTATTGTCTTGCCAGCGATTTTCAGTAAAATGGCATTCGGAAAATTTTTCTTCATTATTTTCTTATTACTATTTTTCTTTGCAACTATAACATCAGCCATTTCCATGTTGGAAATTAGCGTGGCCTCTTTAACGACAAAAGGTAAAGGGAAACGTGAAAAAATGGCATTGATGGTCGGATTACTAATCTTTGTTGTAGGGATTCCATCGGCGCTATCATTTGGCGTATTAAGCGATGTGCAATTGTTTGGAAAAACAGTCTTTGATTTAGCAGACTTTGCAGTAAGTAATGTTCTTATGCCACTCGGTGTACTATTAGTGGCGATTTTCGTACCGTTTAAAATGAAGAAAGATGTGTTAATGCAAGAACTAGGTGTAAGTGAAAATAAAGGCTATAAATTATTTGTATTATGGTTATTCTTACTGCGCTATATAGCACCAATTGCAATTATTATCGTATTTTTAAATGTAATTGGATTGATTTAACATACAATACAAAAGGCCCTAGCATAACGTTATGTTAGGGCTTTTCGCTATAAAATGATCTGCTTTGTCATTCGTGTAGTTTTACAAAGTAAACGAAAATACCTCAAAAATATCAATTAAAGTTAATGTTAGCGTTATTTTTTTGTTTCTTCCCTTTCCAAGAAAAAAGTGATCGGGTCCCTCAAAATACTGCTCCGGTTCCTACGAAGTCAGCCCTCCATAGAATAAAAGCTGAAACCAACGCAAATCAAAGGCAATACCAACCTAAAACAGATAAAAAATCAAAAAAAGAATTACTTGACATCATTTGAAATAGCACAAACATCACAAGTTTTTCTGCATATCATAATGGGGAAAGCGTTTTCTTCAATTAATATAGAAGAAAGACACTACAATTTAACTTCTGTCAGTATTCATATGCCACCCTATAGTTTGTAGGAAGAATGTGGTTTAAGTCACTTTTCATCGGGTGTCGCAGAAAGAAGTTAGAGCCTCCGGCGTATTACGGAGTCGGTAAGGTGTTTTTTTTGTGCGTGCACAAACCGATTCCGAACACAATTATCCGAGGCATAGTTGATTCAAGTTTACTGAAAAACACTTGCTAATTTAAGTATGTACAAATGGTTCTTGCATGGTGTACTTTTCGTTATTTGGTTTTATTACGACACTAAGTGAGAGGGGCATGAAACCTTGATTGGCTAATTATCTTGGGATTGTCATGTCCGAAGAGCTTCGGCTTGTAGATGTTGTAATAAAGTCCCACATTCTGCTGTTGAATTGATACATCTTATCTTTATATAAGAAAATACTGCCACATTTATTTTCGAAAAGACGTGATTTGGTTTGTTATGCCAGATCTAACATTGAAAAATTCTGTAAATTTGATGATTTCAGCTAGTTCAGACGAATATTTGTACGATTATAGGAATTTTACGAAAAAAATTTGCAAAATCCTTAACTATTTCCTACGAAATCCGTATAATAAATCAAACAGTGTGAAAATTGTCCATTTTCTTTCGATTAATTGCGTGAATTTTTTAAATTGTATTGACGTGGGGAACGATAATTTGTACACTGTGTACATTCAATTGTTTTTTGGAGGAATACATTTAATTTAAAAAGTTAGGATTTGATGGTTATGATCGTATGTAAATTTGGTGGAACATCTGTAGCAAGCGCAGAGCAAATTCAAAAAGTGGCAAACATTGTAAAATCTAATCCGGCACGTAAAATCGTAGCCGTTTCTGCACCTGGGAAGCGTTCTGGTGACGACATAAAGGTAACTGACTTATTAATTAACCTAGCAATGGCAGCATTAAAAAATGAAGAAATTGAAGAAAAATTGCAAATCGTTGTCAATCGCTTTATGGCGATTGCGGATGGTTTGGAATTAGATCATACAATTTGTGACGTGATCGCTGAAGATTTACGTGAACGTGTACAAGGTGATAAATCGAATGAGGAATTATTTATCGATAGCATCAAAGCGGCGGGGGAAGACAATAACGCGAAGTTAATCGCTGTTTATTTTAATTCAATCGGTATGCCGGCACGCTACGTAAGTCCAAAAGAAGGTTTGATCGTCAATGATTTACCTGAACGAACGTATGCTTTACCAGAGGCTTATGCAAATCTAGCCCCCCTAAAATATACCAAGGAAATTATTGTATTCCCAGGTTTCTTTGGTTACACTAAAGCGGGCATACTGCGTACATTTGACCGTGGTGGCTCAGATATTACAGGCTCTATTTTGGCAGCTGCTGTTGAAGCAGAGCTATATGAAAACTTTACGGATGTGGACTGTGTGTTCTCCGCGAATCCGAAAGTTGTGAATGATCCAGTGGAAATTAAAGAAATTACGTATCGCGAAATGCGCGAATTATCCTATGCAGGCTTTTCTGTTTTCCATGATGAAGCGTTGATGCCTGTTTACAAGATTGGGGTGCCAGTTAACATAAAAAATACAAATAATCCATTAGCCCCGGGTACTCGTATTGTGCCAAGACGCTCTGTAACTGGACGTCCGGTTACAGGTATCTCGGCAGACAGTGGCTTTTCAACTTTATATGTGTCAAAATATTTGATGAATAGGGAAGTAGGCTTTGGCCGTAAGCTTCTACAAATTTTAGAAGATGAAAATATTTCATATGAACACACACCGTCTGGTTTGGACGATATTTCTGTCATTATGCGTTCAAATCAAATTACACTTGAAAATGAAGAAAGAATTCTAGCTCGTGTCAAAAATGAGTTGAATGCAGATGATGTGCAAATGCGTCATGGTTTTTCTATGATTGTTATTGTAGGCGAAGGCATGCGTAATAACACGGGTCTAGCGGCACGTGCTGCAACTGCAATTTCAAAAACAGGTGCAAATATAGAGATGATTAATCAAGGCTCATCTGAAGTTAGTCTAGTATTCGGTGTGCTACAAGAATATGAAAATCAGATTTTACAAGCACTTTATGGGGAATTTTTTGCACATGTGAGAGTATAAGGGAATAAAGTGTAACTTAATCAGTGGGGGTTCTTCAGCCCCACTGTACGGGCAGCTAATGTTCTACCTAACTTTTTGCTTTCGCTAAAATTTTGAATGGGAGTCCTGCACCTGCCGCTGTGCTTTCGGTACAGATCAATTACTGCCCGTAAATGTGGTGTAAACGCTAATCCTTAAACTGGATTAGTGTTTTCTTTTTGACGGGAATACGGTAAAATCAAGGGCGTACATTGATTGGAGGTCTTTCTGTTGAAAAAATTATCGATTGGTATGTTGCTATCAATGATTGGTATACTATTTGTTTGTTTAACGATCATGGATATTTTACCGTCCTCGACAAAAACAATGAAAATTGTTTATATCGGTATTGGCTGGGTGTTTATCATTGCGGGATCAATTATTCGTTTTAAAACTTTAAAACAAAGGCAATAACGGAATATTTCAAAATTGAATTGTGATAAAATGTGGATTTGTGATACAATTTCAAAAAAATAAATAATTCAAGTATTATGAAGTTGTGATGCTGTACGCAAATTCAAAAGGTTTATATTTGGGATAGGTTTTTAATTTAAGACTAAACAGTACAAATTCTTCTTTGTAAGAATTTGTTTTTTTATTTTTTGATATACATTGAATAGGAGGCGAGATAATGCCAGTACTACGTAAGGAAGATATTCATATTTCCGACCATTATGTTGCCATCCAAACAGATTCACCAATGAAGGTCGTATCCTCTGCAGTACATAATCCGGGCTTTGGCTTTTATACACATTTGATGAATCGTTCAGTGCCTTATACGTATGATGAACGCAAACCGCAGTTAGAATTACAACGGTTTTTGCAGTCTGAGGGCTTTCCGATTGACAATACAGTTGCGATGATGACGGCCGTCTATGCCCGATATGCAACAATTCGTGAGTTTACATATGAAGGAATTCAACTTGTCATTATGATTACGGCAGGTCTTGGTAATGCCGTCGATATTACACGTGCCTTTCATCGTCAGGAGCAGTATCATGCTGGGACTATTAATACGTGGGTACTGATAAATGGAAGATTGTCGGATGAAGCTTTATTTCAGGCAATGATTTCTACGACAGAGGCTAAGGTCAAAGCACTTATTGATGAGGGTATAACAGATCCAACAACGGGTACACAAGCTACAGGTACCTCAACGGATAGTTTGTTAATTGCTTCAACAGAAGAAGGCGACTACCATCAATATGCTGGACCGATTACGATGCTAGGAAAAGTCATTGGCCATGGTGTTTATGAAACGATGCGCGAGGCCATTCAAAAATATAAAAAAGACAAAGAGGAGAATCCTTTATGATGGCACTAGTGATTGCCTGTATCATTGGGCTTGTTTTTGATTTAATCTTGGGTGATCCTCCTAAAATGCCTCATCCAGTACGCTGGATTGGGAAGCTCATTCAATCTCAAACAGAATTATGGAATAAAGGAAGAATGAGAAAATTCCGTGGCATGGTCATGTCACTCGCTGTAGTAGGCACAACGATGTTTGTTGTAACGGCCATTATGCTATTAAGCTATCAAGTTAGCCCACTATTTGGCATATTGGTTGAGGGATTATTAATTGGGATTGGACTCGCACAGCGTAGCTTGAAGGAAGCGGCGATGGCAGTCTATGAACCGCTCGTCAAAGGCGATTTTGCTGAAGCTCGTGTAAAGCTTTCTTGGATTGTCGGACGTGACACGGAGAAGTTAGAAGAGGATGAGATTGTACGAGGTGTTGTGGAGACGGTCTCAGAAAATACGAGTGATGGTGTAACCGCACCACTATTTTATGCCTTTTTATTTGGTGCAATAGGGTTATGGGGCTATAAGGCCGTTAATACGTTAGACTCTATGATTGGCTATAAAAACGATAAATATGAAGATTTTGGTATGTTTGCTGCAAAGCTAGACGATGTACTAAATTTTATTCCAAGTCGATTAACAGGTCTACTGATGGTACTAGGTACAAAAAATGAAACGAATGTATCTCTCGGTAAGCGCTTAAAACGTTGGGCAAAGGATGCGAAAAAGCATCCAAGTCCTAATAGTGGTTATTTAGAAGCAGCTACAGCTGTTCAATTAGGGGTACAGCTTGGTGGAAAAAATACATATCAGGGTGTCGTTTCTTATCGAGCGATAATGGGCGAGAAATTAGTTCCATTAACAAAAGAGCATATTGCAACGTCTGTGATTCATATGCGTATCGCGACCTTGCTCTTTACGCTTGTTATGTTAACAGTGGAGGTGTTAATTTTTGCAATTACCTAATCACGGAGCAAATCCGCAAAATGTTTATCATCAGCTAGGACTTAATATGCCCGAAGAGGTGTATGATTTTAGCGAAAATGTTAATTCTGCAGGGCCACCCCTGTTTGTTGAGGCGCGTTGGCGGACATTTTATCCGCTCATTCAACGTTACCCAGATCCGGACGGTGAGCCGTTTTTATCAAAGGTGGCAGCTTTTCATGATGTTCAGAAAGATTCTGTATTACTAGGTAACGGTGCATCCGAGCTTTTTAGTGTTCTAGTTAGACGCTACGCCAATAAGCGTGTTATTATCGTACATCCAACTTTTTCAGAATATGAACGAACATTACGAGCAGTAGGCGCTGAAATTGTGCCTGTCATTGTAGAGGATATTGTCCACTACACATTGCCGATGGAACATCTGAAGCGTGAAATGGCGAACGCAGACGCATTATATATTTGTACACCGAACAATCCGACGGGGGTGCTTCCTAAGAAAGAGGAGCTTCTCGAATTAATCTCTCACGGTACAAAGGTCAATTGTGAGCTGGTCTTTGATGAGGCATTTATTGACTGGGTAGATGAAGCCTGTTCTTTGATCCAATATGTGGCGGAAAATCCTCATTTAATCATCGTTCGTTCGATGACCAAAATGTATGCAATTCCAGGATTACGCCTAGGCTATTTAGTGGCAAGCCCGATAGTTGTTGCTGATCTAAAGTCTATCCTACCGCATTGGAACTTAAATGCTTTTGCCCTTGTTATAGGCACAGGCTGTTTAGATGAACATGAATATTGTGAGCAAGCCATTGCCTATGCTAAAAATCAACGGGAATCGCTACAGAGCTATTTACAAGAACATGGTTGTCAGGTGACGAATAGTGTAACAAATTTTGTATGTTTTACATTACCAAAAAATCAGCAAGCAGATACATTTTTCACATACTGTTTATCAAAGGGCGTCGTCCTGCGCCATACAAAAAACTTTATGGGCTTAAATGGTGAATGGTTCCGAATTGGCATTAAAGATATTGCGGCTATGACGTATTTACAGAATTGTTTGGAGGCGTGGTTAGGTGGTGAAATGAATGCGGTTTTAAGTCGCCTTTCAGCGGATGTCCAATCATCAGTACCTGTCGCTACGCTTTCGAGACATCCACTGAAATAAATAGAGGAATTCAGTCTAAGAACGCCACGTCCTGTGGCAACGACTGAGTGACCAACTTCGTATTGGCCTAAAGCCTCCAGCGGGTGTCACGAAATCGAAAGGAGTGCTTAGGGGATGTTAGCCTAAAATCATCGCATCCATGCGATAACGGCTAACTGACCTGCATCGGCGCTGCTGCCGCTACGCTTTCGCGCAAAAGACATCTGCTGCTGCCGCTACGCTTCCGCGCAAAAGACATCTGCTGCTGCCGCGCAAAAAACATCTGCAGGCCCAAGCACAAAGCCGATTCCCGACACCAATTATGCCGGGTCACAATTGATTGCAAATTAGGGGTGAGAAAGTTGACAACTTTTTATTTAATAAGACATGGCGAAACGATGTGGAATAAAGAGCATCGACTACAGGGATGGTTAGATTCGCCATTATCCGAGGATGGTATTTTACAGGCAGAAAAACTTCGAGATTATATGAAAAAATGCTCTTTTGCAGCGGCATATAGTAGTTCAAGTGGCCGTGCTAAGGAAACGATGCATATTCTTCTAGATAATCGACAGCTTCCAATCTATTATGAGGATAATTTACGGGAAATTTTTTTAGGCGATTGGCAAGGAAAAACTATCGAGGACATTATGACTATACATCGCCTTGATTATGAATTATATACCGATTATCCAGGACAATTCGTCGCAACCCATACGGAAAGCTTTGGTACGGTAACAGAACGAGCCATGTTTACGTTATCGAAAATTGCAGAAAAATATCCCGAGAATAATGTTTTAATTGTGTCCCATGCTGTAACGATTAAATGCATCATTAACGCCATTTTAGGGCGAAGCATCAATCAGCTATGGGCAGAACCATTTATTAATGGTACAAGTGTCACGATTATTGAGAAAGTCGAGCAACAATGGCTCGTGAAAGATATCGGGAACATTCAACATTTACAACAGGAGGCTTAACGAATGCCACTAATTTTCATTACAGGGGGGGTACGTAGTGGTAAATCCCACTTTGCTGAAAAAGCGGCTGTTACTCACTATCAAACAGAGTTTAACCAAGCGCGACGACTTATTTATATTGCTTCTGGAGTAGCGTTGGACCATGAGATGGAGAAGCGCATAGTGCGTCATCAAGCAGATAGACGAGCACAAAATATTGAATGGTTGACGATAGAAGCACCTTATGACATAGCAAAAACATTGCATAAACTGACTGATGGAGATGTTGTGTTATGGGACTGTGTTACGACATGGCTGACAAATGCTTTTTACGAGGGTTTTGATACGGGAACTCCCTGTGTGGAACAACCTTGCTGTTTAGAGCAAAAGCTTGATGTTTTAAAAAAGGCGGTAGAGACGTTACTTGAGAAAAAGGTGACGTTTTTTATCGTCTCAAACGAATTATTCGATGAGCCTCCATATTCTAGCGAGGAAGTAGAATTATACCGACAAACCCTTGGGAGATTACATCAATGGTTCGTTTCTATAGCGGATGAGGCGTATGAAATAAATTATGGTGTCGTAAAGAAATGGAAATCATAAATGACGCTTTGAAAATAAAAAGAAGGAAGGCAAGACGATGAAAAATTTCTGGCATAGCATACAACTTGCGTTTCAATTTTTTACAGTTTTGCCGGTACATAAAGAAATTCCGTTAACAAAGGCAACTATTACCGGGATGTTCGCCTTTTTACCATGGATAGGGGCTCTCATGGGTACTACAGTGGCGGCGGTGATCTATAGTTTAACAGAATGGACGGCAAGCAGTGAGGTTTTGCTTACTTTTGTGATTGTCGGATTATTTGCCTTATTTACGGGTGGTTTGCATTTAGATGGTTTTATTGATATGGGGGATGCTTATTTTTCGTATCGAGATCGTGAAAAGCGGCTAGAAATTTTAGATGATCCACGTGTTGGCGCATTTGGAGTACTATCTGTGCTATTTCTAGTGCTTGGTAAATTTGTGATACTGCATGAGTTATTCGTACAGCATAAATTTGCACTATGGATGCCTGTATTTATTCCGTTATTAACTAGAATAGGCATGAGCTTTTATTTTATGTCGCTCAAATGCTCGAAAGAAAAGGGGCTTGCCTCCTTTTTTAAAACACATATTAAGCCGGGAATACTTATTAGCTTTATGCTTATCACATTAGTTGTGGCGTATAGTAGCTTGTTGTTTGTCATAGGCTTCTCAATTGTTCCACTAGTGTTGATGGCTGTATTAACGATTGCCTTTTTAGTCTTCCGTCAATTTACAGTGCGCAACTTTGGTGGCGTTTCTGGAGATTTACTCGGTGCATCAATTGAAGGAATGGAGGTTGTACTGTGGGTGACGTTGTTATTGTTTACTTGATGAGACATGCCCCAACGATGGAAAATTTGGAGAAGCGATATATCGGCTGGACAGATTCTTCATTAGCTGATGCATCTTTGCTGACTATAGTAGATTCAGATGTCACGAAGGTGTATGGTAGTGATTTGCTGCGCTGTAGGGAAACAGCTGCCCATTATTTTCCGCATGCAACATATGTGTCTGATAAAAGATTTCGTGAGTCGAACTTCGGTGCATTTGAAGGACGAACATATGAGGACTTGAAAACAGATAGTCGCTATTGTGCATGGTTAGATGACCCCGTACAGTCACCGCCGCCAAAGGGGGAAGGTCTTGATGCTTTTTGTGCGCGTGTCATTGAAGGGTTCACTGAGATACCAAAAGGTGAAGATGTTTATCATCTCGTTGTCCATGGTGGAGTTATTCGAGCACTTCTTGTAGAATTTGCACCGACTGAGCAAACTTTTTGGTCGTATCAAACACCGCATGATAAAATGTTTTCTTTAACGTTTACAAGAAAGGCTTGGGAGGAGGGAGCGAGATGCATGTCTTTATCGGAGGCGCCTATAGTGGAAAAACCGACTATGTCATGAAATTGCTTGCAGGTCAAAAAGTTGAGCTAGTAGATGGCAATCTACCTGATG
This sequence comes from Lysinibacillus sp. NPDC096382, assembly GCF_044762845.1. Classification (NCBI taxonomy): domain Bacteria; kingdom Bacillati; phylum Bacillota; class Bacilli; order Caryophanales; family Bacillaceae; genus Lysinibacillus; species Lysinibacillus sp. NPDC096382. Next base: position 125,410 of record NZ_JBIWFC010000007.1, on the reverse strand, counting down.
TCAGCCCAGCCTGTGATGTACTAATTATTAAAAACATAGAGAAATGGCTCGTGACACAAGATCTTGAGGATGATGAACCTCTTGTCAAAACTATTTTGAAAAGACTAAAGACTCTTGAAGAAAATTGTGCAGTCTATATAATAGTGACCGATATGGGTCGTGGAGTTGTGCCAATGGAAAAACAGGCACGATTGTTGCGTGATACATGTGGGCGTTTGTACCAGGTATTATTCGCTGAAGCTGAACAAGTCGTACGCATTTGGTACGGTATCGGGGAACAAATCAAATAATATAGTTTTAAAAAAATTTATTAGGCCTTTCATTTGGGGATGAGATTTGCAGGACGTATGCTTTGTAAATAAGTTGATCGGAGTGAGGCTGGGCCTCCAGGAAGCTTTGCTCTGCGCGAAAGTGAAGCGTCAGCGACCAAGCGCCCAACCGGAACAGAAATCAACCCCACGATATGGTAATGAGCCATATTAATGATTTCTAATAAATTGATCCAACAACGGAATTTAAGGATGACATTTTGCTAAACGTATGTCATGCATATAAGTTGATTGGGGTGGAGGATGGGCGACTCCTCGGGGATCAGCGTTACAAATGAGACCCTGCAGCGAAGCGAAACGGCTCATCGAACGCCCCCAGGAAGCTTTGCTCTGCGTGAAAGTGAAGCGTTAGCGACCAAGCGCCCAACCGGAACGGAAATCAACCTACGTTATCATGACGAGCCAAATATAAAAGGAAAGAGGAAATGGGATGGATCGACAAAGATTAATGAAATTGACGCTCACTGCCATGGTAGCGGCAATTTGTGCAGTAGGTGCAGTCATTAAAATACCAACATTTATTTCAACTGCTGCGCTTGACTCTGCACCTGCATTGTTGAGCGTTGTATTTTTATCTCCAGTATTAGCAGGGGTTGCGGGAGTCATTGGGCATTTTATCTCAGCCTTAACTACTGGCTTTCCATATGGGCCACTACATATTATTATCGCAGTAGAAATGTTTATTGTTGTATGGGTCTTTGGGGTAATGCATAAAAAAGGAATGCATTTCTGGAAATGGCCTGTGGCACTTGTTTTCAATGGTGTTGTTGCACCTTTACCATTTTACTTTATCATTAGTCCTGCATTTTACTGGGCGTCACTGACTAGTCTTCCATTGGCAACACTCATAAATCTAGTGATTGTTGCCATTGCGATGCCAATTCTCTCTAAAGTGTTTATGCGTAAGGAAGGTCGAGTACATTGAGAAATGCAATAAAAATAGGTGGGTTGATTGCAACATCTGATAATGCCGCAGCTATTGGTGAAAAACCACAAGATGTTGTGTCTGCTCCAGACAAATTAACGGCATACTTAACGGCGCGTGTTACTTTTATAGAGCAGCTTGCTGCAAATGCTTTACCAAGCCATATTATACTCGCTAATTTTTCAGGGGATGCTGCATGGTCTCGTTACGTTGCAGGCATTCAGCAGGTTTTTGATGAGACGGGTCTTAATTGTCCGCAAATAGACGGTAGTACAGAGTCCAATATGCCGACTCTACAATCAGGTTTGTCTATAACGATGCTAGGTGAGCAGCAAAAACGCACAGCAACTAAGCATGAACAGCTTAGTTGGTACACCTATGGACTACCGCTTGTAGGCAATGAAATCCTTGCACAGCCTGAAGATGTGGCACAGCTCCAACCTATTTTTCAGGCGTGGAAAGAGGGAATAGTGCAGCAAGTATGGCCAGTTGGATCAAAAGGTCTACAAGCCGAATTTACCCGACTTTTTGGCGAGCAACAGGTTAAAAGTTCGTTAGATGTCGAGAAATCGGCTGGTCCATGTGCAGTAGTTTTGCTAGGAATTCAGCCAGAAAAAGAGCAGCTAGCACAAAAAAAATTTCCTAGAAATTTTGAAAAACTACGTAAAACTGCATTGTAATTGGGCTTGTTTCGAGAAAATGTAGCACTTTATAACTTGCAAGGGGCAAAACACCTATTGCAACAATAAACACAATATGTTAGATTTGTTTAGGAGTTAAAACACTATATATAGTATTTTGGACGAGCGGTACCAATATGGTTTAAAAGGGAATTCGGAAAAAGAGTCATCTTAGGCCGAAGCTGTCCCCGCAACTGTAAGTGCTGACAAATGATGAATTGGCCACTGTGAAGAACGGGAAGGCTATCGTTTGGAGGAAGCATGAGCCAGGAGACCTGCCGAGTTGTTCAAGACAGCAACACATTCTTCGGGGATTGAGAAGTGGAGGCGAGAGATTTGTTCACTTCTTTGTGTGCATGTCCTTCATTTCCATTTCCGATTTTACAGCGATCACGTAACCGATAAATGTTGCGTGATCGCTTTTTGTGTTGCTGGAGAAGGAAAGGGAGAGAATGTTACATGACAATTCAAATCGAGCAACAAATTGCTAAGCTCAAGAAAAACTACACAGAGGATGAACTCGAAAGTTTTGTAAGATTATCGGATCGATGGCTACGAAAAAACGACAATGCGACATTTGAAGCATGGGCAGATGCGATGATTTTACAAACGCTTAGCCTCATTGATGAGGAGGAGCCATACTGGACATTTGTCGCAGCTCAAATTTTTTTAGAAAAACTATATGATCAATTTGCAATGCGTCGTGGAGTTTCAGTGAAAGATGTTTATAAAGTTTTCCCAGAACATTTAGCACACTATACAGAAGCTGGATTGTATCATGAAAGTTTAACAACAAAATATAGTGAGCAGGAGCTTCAGGAACTCGCTTCTTATCTAGAATCAAGTCGAGATGAGTTGTTTACGTATATTGGTTTAAAAACATTAATGGACCGCTATGTAGTCCGTGATTACACGAAAATACCAGTGGAATTACCGCAGGAACGATGGATGGTCATTGCGATGACTCTGATGCAGGATGAAACAGAAAATCGTTTAGAAAAAGTCCGTGAATCTTATTGGGCAATGAGTAATTTATATATGACTGTTGCCACACCGACATTATCGAATGCAGGTAAAACACATGGACAGCTATCAAGTTGCTTTATCGATACAGTAGATGATAGTTTACAAAGCATTTATGACACGAATACAGATGTCGCAACATTATCGAAATACGGCGGCGGTATTGGTGTTTATATGGGTAAAATTCGTAGCCGAGGCTCATCTATTAAAGGTTTTAAAGGTGCATCAAGTGGCGTTTTACCATGGATTAAACAGCTTAATAATACGGCGGTTTCAGTCGATCAGCTTGGGCAACGACAAGGAGCTATTGCTGTCTATCTAGATGTTTGGCATAAAGACGTCTTTACGTTTTTAGATTTACGCTTAAACAATGGGGATGAACGTCTGCGTGCCCATGATATTTTCACAGGGCTATGCTTACCGGATATATTTATGGAAACTGTTGAGGCACGTGGGGAGTGGCACTTATTTGACCCACATGAAGTACGAGAGGTTATGGGCTACTCACTAGAGGATTTCTACGATGAGAAAAAGGGTGACGGTTCTTTCCGTACTAAATATGAGGAATGTATCGCGAATCCATTGTTAAGTCGTGAAGTCGTACCAGCTATAGATATTATGAAGCGTATTATGCGCTCACAGCTAGAAACAGGCGTGCCGTTTATGTTCTATCGTGATGAAGTAAATCGTATGAATCCGAATAAGCATGAAGGGATGATTTACAGTTCGAACCTGTGTACAGAAATCTTCCAAAATATGTCGGCTACTGAATTCGAATCTATTACACTAGAAGATGATGTCATCGTAACACGTCGCAAGCCTGGAGATTTCGTTGTATGTAACTTATCATCTATTAATTTAGGTAGAGCAGTACCGGCCGGTGTTCTAGAACGATTAATCCCAGTGCAAGTACGTATGTTAGATAACGTTATTGCGCTAAATACAATTCCAGTAAAACAAGCAGAGCGTACGAACCTACGCTACCGTGGTATTGGGCTTGGCACATTTGGCTGGCACCATTTATTAGCTCTGAAAGAAATTCAATGGGAGTCAGAGGAAGCTGTAGAATTTGCGGACAAGCTATATGAAGAAATTGCGTATTTAACGATTCGTGCTTCTAACGATTTGGCATGTGAAAAAGGAGCTTACCCATTATTTGATGGCTCAGATTGGCATACGGGTGCGTATTTTGACAAACGTGGCTATGACAGCGATAAATGGAACGCTTTACGCGCCGCGGTTGCTGAAAAAGGCATGCGTAACGGCTATGTAATGGCAGTTGCACCGAACTCTTCAACGTCCATTTTAGCGGGCAGTACGGCTACGATTGATCCAATTTTCCAAAAGAGTTATTCAGAGGAGAAGAAGGATTATAAAATTCCAGTAACAGTACCAGATTTATCACCTGTAACGACTTGGTATTATAAATCTGCTTATTTCATCGATCAAAATTGGACAATCAAGCAAAATGCTGCACGAGCACGTCATATCGACCAAGGCATTTCACTTAATTTATATGTTCAAAATACGATTAAGGCGAAAGATTTACTAGCATTGCATATGAATGCTTGGGCGAGCGGTGTAAAAACGACTTATTACGTGCGCTCAACGTCTGTAGAATTGCTAGAATGTGAGTCTTGCGCGAGCTAGGAGGAAGTAACAATGACAACTATTACAAAACGACAAATTATGGACAAGGATGCACCGAACCGTTCAACAGGAATTGTCAACGGGCGCTCTTCTAACATTTTAAACTGGGATGATGTGCGTTTTAGCTGGGCTTATCCTAAGTATAAAAAAATGCTCGGTAACTTCTGGACACCGTTCGAAATTAATATGAGCAATGATGTGAAGCAGTTTCCACAGCTATCAGCAGATGAACAGGAATCCTTTTTAAAAATTATTGGCTTACTAGCACTATTAGACAGTGTGCAAACTGATTTTGCAGGGAAAGTAGCGGATTATTTAACAGATTCAAGCTTAAATGCATTAATGATTATTTTAGCGCAACAAGAGGTTATTCATAATCACTCTTATTCTTATGTGTTATCAAGTATTGTGAACAAAGATGAGCAGGATCGTACGTTTGACTTTTGGCGTACAGAGCCGGTACTAGAGCGACGCAATGACTTCGTAATTAAAGGCTACCAAGCATTTTCCGAGGAACCATCTGTTGAAAATATGCTAGAAGCGATTGTCTATGATGTAATTTTAGAAGGGTTATTCTTCTATTCTGGCTTCGCGTTCTTCTATCATTTAGCACGCAATCAAAAAATGGTGGCCTCGTCAACGATGATCAATTATATTAACCGCGATGAGCAGCTACATGTGGATTTATTTGTGAAGATTTATCAGGAGCTATTAGAGGAATATCCTCAATACGATACACCTGAGAGGGCAGCTCGTGTACAAGAGATCTTCCGTGAAGCTGTTCAACTAGAAGTCGATTGGGCTAATGAAGTAATTGGCGATAAAGTTGATGGTCTAGATGTAGAAGATGTGCATGATTATGTACATTTCTATGCCAATATACGCTGCAATCAGCTTGGCGTGGAGCGCCCATTTGAAGGCTATCGCAAAAATCCTTTGAAATGGGTGAAAGCGTATGAGGATGTTGACTTAGGAAAAACAGATTTCTTCGAGCAGCGTTCTCGCCAGTATGTAAAGGTTAATGTAGAAGATAACGGCTTTGATGATTTGTAATGCTAAGTCCACCTCCATGTTGGAAAAACATGGAGGTGGATTTTTTTGTGAGAAAAGGGGGAGACGCTTACGTAAAAGAAAAAAATTGCTCGGGTCAAATAAACGAGTTCCCTTTAGGGGGACAAAAGTATTGAAAATCGCACAGATAAAAAAGAGCACGAATTGCGCTCTATTTAGCTGTTAATATTTAACTACCGTCATTGAGAAAAAAGCTACATACCCCAAAATTGCTAGGATTTGTAAAATGATCCCTATTATACTACAAATTAAACCTGCAGTTGCTAATCCTCTACCACTTGCATTGGTTGTATTAATTTCTTTTACAGCTTTACTTGAAAATATTATTCCTATAATGCCTAAGATTAAACCAATAAAAGGTATTAGCAATGATAGAATTCCAACCGTTAAAGAAATTACAGAACTATTGTTTGTTTGATTTTTTTCAGACATTCGTGATCCACCCTCTTTTGAGAATTTAACCATTTTTATTTATCGTTAATATTATCGTACCAATCTATTTCGCACTAAAAATCATCATTAAATGTTATCGGTACACCTTTCCCATCCTTTTCGGCGTGAATGTGTAAATGTGGTTCACTTGTATTATTCGAGTTTCCTACTTTTCCGAGTATTTGGCCAGTTGTTACCTACATGGCTTATCACAGTTATTCAAAAAAATTTTCTTCGAAAAATGGTGAAATACCAGCTTCCCTTAAAAAGTATTTGTATTCAGTAGGGGCTTGTAAAAGTAATTTATTGGGAAGTAATACTTCATCTCTCAATCGTTGAACGAGATGAGCATCTAATTCTGGAAACCATTTTTCATACGGTACTTTTCTTTCTTCTTCAATAGAAATAAAAAATTTAATAATATATGTAAACATCACAGGGAAATCTCGTTTTATATGTTGATGATGAGCAACGAAGGCTTCGATGTAATTATTCAATTCATGAAATGGTTCATTTGGATCATATCCACCTAAATATTTTCGGTCATGTTGTGGAATAAAAGTAAAGCCACTGAGAGCATGCCATGCACCGAGCATTACTGTAAAAGCGGCAAGGGCACATCGCCGTGTTTCTAAATCTCGATCATTAAAAAAACGATAATATTCATCATATTCAAAGCCACTACTAGTATAAAAACCGCCAATACCGAAATTTTCAAGACCCTCTGTAATTTTTTCTACGATAGATTTTGTAGAAGGCTCTGTTTGCAATGGTTTTTTTTTCTAGACTGATAATTTCATCGCTACTAGAATCTAATCGATTACCTAAATAAGTAATTGTTCGATAGTACTTTAATATATCTTGATTAGTTGTCGTATAAGCAAGGTTGTTAATTAAGAAACCCATTGCTTCAGCATGCTCTCCTAAGTTATATAATGCCATTGTATAAAATATTTCCATTTGCTCTTTTTTAGGAAATTTACGCATTGCTTCTTGGTATAGTTTTTTAGCTTCTGAAAAGCGTTCGTGCGTTCGATAAATGCTTCCTAATTTGATGAATGCATCCTCTAGTTCGTCATCTGTTAAGCCTAATTCAATCGCTTTTTCATAAAATGGCATTGCCTTTGTTTCTTCAGCCAAAATATCAAAGCTTCGTGCACATTGATAATGGAGGGAAGGATTGAGTGGATCAATTGATAATAATGTCAAAAACATTTCTTTCGATTTTTGTAGTTTTCCTTGTCTTCGTAGTTGTAATGCTTTATGTATAGTGTTTTCCATGATTCATCCTCGTTTCAGCTTTAATTTAAGGGCTCATATCAAAAGTTAGAGATAATTTTATTGCGGTGGGCCACTGGACGCCCTTAGGAAAGCGCTCAGTCGGAACGGAATTCAACCCCAATTATTACTTATAATTATTATAATGGAAAAATGGGAAAATACACCCTTTATTTCTAAATAGAGGGTTATTCGCATGATATTGACCGTGTCTCGAATATTACGAGACACGAAAAATTAATTACCACTTGAGAATGATTTTCAGTTATAATTAAGGTGTTAAAGAGAAGAACGGAGACGAAAGAATGCAGGCAATTAAACAGTTAGGAGGGTTTTTAGGACCCTATAAATTTTTTACCTTGATCGCGCCATTATTAATGGTATTAGAGGTAACGATGGATTTACTACAGCCGACTATTATGCAGCATATGATCGATACAGGTATTGCTAATAGCGACAATCCATATGTGCTGAAAATGTTCATTTGGATGCTAATGAGTGCGGTATTTGGACTTGTTGGAGGGATAGGTTGCTCCTATTATAGTTCAAAGGCAGCGATCCATTTTGCATCGGATGTTCGTCAATCACTGTATGAAAAAATGATGACGTATTCGGCAAAGGAGCGTGACGCTTTTACAACAGGGAAGCTCATTACGATTTTAACGAGTGATGTGGAAAGTGTTCAGCGTGCGTTTATGATGACATTGCGTATTTTTGTACGTGGTCCTCTATTATTTATTGGAGCGGTCATTATTGTTTTTGTGACAGCACGCGAGCTATTTTCTATACTTCTTATTATTGTACCGATATTAATTATTGCGATGTACTTTTTCACAAAGTACTCAGGTGTCCTATACCGAAGAGTGCAGGAAGCGATTGATGGTGTTAATACGAAGCTTCAGGAAAATTTAGCAGGGATTCGTGTTGTGAAGGCGTTCCGTCGTGAAACGCAACAGATTGAACAATTTAGCGGGCTAAATGATACGCTGACGAAGCGCTTTATTTCAGCAGAGCAAATTGTTGGTGTACTTGTGCCGTTTACAATGTTTGTTGTCAATCTAGGCATTGTAGCAGCACTTTGGCTTGGTGCAATTAAAGTAGAAGCTGGTACATTACAGGTTGGGGTCATCCTCGCATTTATTAACTATTTAACGATTATTTTAAATGGTTTGATGACTTCTAGCATGGTGCTAATGCAAATTGCACGAGCTATTCCTTCAGGAGAGCGTATCATGGATGTTATAAATAAAGAAGTAGCAGTAAAGGAAGCAGAAAATCCACTTACCTCGCCAATTCAAGGGGCGATTGACTTTCACAATGTGAGCTATCGTTATTATGAATCGGCGGAGGATGTGCTGAAAAATATTACATTTTCAGTAAAACCGGGGCAAACGGTAGGTCTTATCGGCAAAACAGGTAGTGGAAAATCAACATTAGTGAAACTATTACCACGTTTATTTGACCCGACTGGTGGAGAAATATATTTGGATGGAAAGCCGCTAAATGATTATGCAATATCAACTTTACGTAAACATATCGGCTTTACCTCTCAAAAAGCATTACTGTTCTCAGGTGCAATTGACAATAATATTCGTCTTGGTAAAGCGGATGCAACGTCAGAGGAATTACAGCAAGCTCTTGATGCAGCATGTGCCACTGAATTTGTGGACCGGCTTGATAAAGGAGTAGCATATGAACTTTCACAGGGGGCAACCAATCTCTCTGGCGGTCAAAAGCAGCGATTAGCGTTAACGCGTGCACTCGTAAGACAACCAGCTATTTTAGTGTTGGACGATACAACATCTGCTCTTGATAGCGCCTCTGAAAAACATGTCCAGCAAGCTATTGGCAATCAATATAAAGATACAACGACGTTTATCGTAGCGTCTAAAATTGCTTCTATTCAACAGGCGGACCTAATTCTTGTAGTAGAGGACGGCGAAATTGTAGGTCAAGGGACACATCAACAGTTATTGCAAAATAATAAACCATACCAAGCAATTTACGCTTCACAGCAAAAGGCTGGTGTACAACAATGAGTAAAAGTCAACCAAAGCAAATGAATTTTGGACGTGGACCACGTATGGCTGGTCCAACTGAAAAGGCGAAAAATCAAAAAGCAACGATTAATCATGTATGGCAATATTTGAAGCAACAAAAAATAGGACTTTTTTTCTCTATCTTTTTTGTAGTAGCTTCTACATTTTTAAGTTTAGCAGGGCCGTACTTAATCGGACATATCGTTGATGAATATATTATGAAAAAGGACATTGCTGGTACGATTCGTCTAGGTGTTGTGCTAGCAGTTATCTATACTGCAGCGTCTATTTTTACGTGGCTACAAACATATGTCATGATTCATGTGGCGATGAAAACAATTCGGACATTGCGACTAGAACTATTTAAAAAGCTACAAACATTAACACTGAGATTTTTCGATCAGCGAGCACTCGGTGATTTAATGAGCCGTGTAACAAATGATATCGATAATTTAAATACGGCACTTGCACAAAGTGTGACACAAATCGTATCGTCGGTGCTAACGGTAATTGGTGTTAGTATTGCTATGTTCTCTCTAAGTTGGCAGCTAGCAATCGTAACACTGATTATTATTCCCCTAATTGTTTTTACGACGAAGCAGATTATTAAACGTAGTAGTAAAAACTATGCGGCACGTCAACGTGATTTAGGGAAGCTGAACGGTTATATTGAGGAAATGATTACGGGGGCGGAGGTTGTGACGCTTTTTGGAACAGAACAACAAACGATTGAAACGTTCCATAAACAGAACGAAGATCTCCGTAACTCGGCGCAACGAGCAGAAATTACTTCTGGTTTACTAGGCCCAATTAATAACTTTATGAATAACTTAGGTTTAGCTGTTGTTATTGGCACAGGAGCATTTTTATCGGTAAAGGGTATCGTTTCGGTTGGGGTTATTGCCGCATTTGTCACGTATACACGTCAATTTTTCCGTCCACTGAATCAGCTATCTAACCTTTTGAACACATTCCAGTCAGCGATTGCTGGGGCGGAACGAGTCTTCGGAATTTTAGATGAACCATCGGAAGTAGCTGATAAAAAACATGCCCTTGATTGTCAAAGCTTAAAAGGGGATGTGTCATTTCAACATGTATCCTTCAGCTATGTGCCAGAGAAGCCAGTACTGAAAAATATTAGCTTCCGAGCCAAGGCGGGTGAAACGATTGCACTTGTCGGTCCAACCGGATCAGGGAAAACAACGATTATCAATTTGTTAACTCGTTTTTATGATGTCGATGCAGGGGAAATTTTGATTGATGGTCATAATATCGAGGATTACAAAATGGCAACGATCCGTCAACGAGTGGGTGTTGTCTTGCAGGATACGTATTTATTTTCTGGAACGATTCGTGAAAATATTCGTTTCGGTAAACTTGATGCTACAGATGAAGAGGTGGAAGAAGCGGCGAAAATCGCGAATGCCCATAATTTTATTAAATATTTACCGGCACAATATGATACACCTGTACAAGCAGGTGGGGCAAACTTAAGTCAAGGTCAACGACAATTATTGGCTATTGCCCGGGAAATTTTAGAAAATTCGGATATTTTGATTTTGGATGAAGCTACATCCAGTGTGGATACGCAAACAGAGGTCGATATCCAAAAAGGTCTCCAGCATTTAATGCAGGGACGCACAAGCTTTGTTATTGCGCACCGTCTAAAAACAATCGAAAATGCTGACCAAATTCTTGTTATTCAACAAGGTGAAATTGTTGAGCAGGGCAATCACGAGCAGCTCATGCAAAAACAAGGTATCTATAGTAATCTCCAGCAAAAACTTTTGCTTGAGCAAGTAGAATAACATATAGAAGGCTGTCTATTAAGTGTGTAAAAACTTATTAGACAGTTTTTTTATTTTCTGCCAAAAATTAATTAGATATTTATTTTTATTGTTTATTCTTACAGTATCAACTGAAAGGGGAATTATATGAGAAAAATAGTTAAGAAAATAGCTATCTACTTTATTGCAGTTATACTTATTGGACTAGTGGCGATATTCAGCTATGATCGATATCAGCTTAGTAAGGAATCCAAACTTTTAGATACTAACGGAACACTTGTTGAGGTCGATCATCAAAAAATCAATGTTTACACTGAGGGGGATGGTCAGGATACTTATGTGTTTATGGCAGGCTCAGGAGTTGCGGCACCGATTTATGAAATGAAAGGGCTGTACAGTAAATTTTCTCAAGAACAGAAGATTGCTGTTATTGATAGAGCGGGATATGGGTATAGCGATGTCTCAAGTGACGAACGAGATATTGATACAATTTTAGCACAGACGAGAGAAGCGCTTCTGAAAAGTGGAAATAAGCCTCCTTATATATTAGTACCACATTCCATCTCGGGGGTTGAAGCGATATATTGGGCACAAAAATATCCTGAAGAAATTAAGGGGATTATTGCTCTTGATATAGGTTTGCCAAGTCAATATGCGGAGCATAAAATGGGAGTAATCGATTTATGGACTGTTAAGGGGATGAATTTACTAACGAAATTAGGCGTACATCGATTAACACCTTCGCAAGTGTATAATCCAGAAGTAATGAAGCAACCATTTTTATCGGAGGAAGAAAAAGAAATATATAAGGCACTATCCTATAAACAAGTTTTTAATGATGATATGAAAAATGAGCTACTGCATGTGTACGAAAATAGTTTAAAATCAGAAGCGCTTCCGAAACCAAAAGACACACCGATATTATTAATAGATGCTATTGCTGAACAAAATAAAGATTCAAAATTTACGAAGTACCACAGCCAGAAATATGCGGAATTTGCCGAGCAAATTAACATTTCGGAAGTGAGAGAATTAAGTGGTACTCATAGTATTTATTTATACAAACCTGATGAAATTTATAATCTTGCTATAAAATTTATGAAGAAAAAAGTTGGCAATACAGAAAGGCCGAGGTAATGAAAGGATTTACGATTTTAATAGTAGAAGACGACCAAATGATTGGCGATTTGATGCAAAAAATACTACAACGTGAAGGTTACGACGTTGTATGGAAAACTGATGGACGAGAAATTATGAACCTTATCCATCAAATCGATTTAGTCGTAATGGACATTATGCTTCCAGGGGAAGATGGTTACCAGCTGACAAAGAACATTAAAAGTTTAGGCTTAAATATTCCCATTATTTTTCTTTCAGCTCGTAATGATATAGAGAGCAAGCTTCAAGGGTTAACCGTTGGAGAAGACTATATGACAAAACCATTTGATCCGAGAGAGCTCCTTTTAAGAATGCAGAAAATGCTAGAGCAGCAATATGGAACATTCGCGCAAATTCAGCATCTATTGATTGATTTAGAGCATCGTAAATTATTTAAAAATAATATACATGATGAAATTTCATTAACAGCAATCGAGCGTAAAATTTTCTTTTATTTATTTGACAACAAGAATCGGGTGTTAACGAAGGATCATTTTTTTGACTATTTATGGCCGCTTGAAGATCGAAATCAAAATATAATCAATGTCCATATCAAAAAGATCAGAACGAAAATTCATGATTCATCAGGTACCATCCTACAAAATATTTACGGAGAAGGGTATCGATTAAATACCTACTTAAAGAAATGACATTAAAAACAAAGTATCGATTATTATTATTTACTGCTATAGTCAGTGTTCCAATCGTCTTATTAGGGATTAGTGTGTCGATGTCTATTATTTATGAATTCGCTTTTAAAACTAGAAATAAAGGCACTCCATTCCATGAATCTTTCGCCTATCCAACGATGCTGATTGTGTTCTTCCTATCATTATGTTTGCTAGCATTTTTATTTTCGAAATCGATCAATACATTACTAACGAAAATTAATATGTTAAACAAAACGATCCGTGACTTAGCGAGTAATGAAAGAATCCTAAGTACATTAGAGGTTGGCAGTGAGGATGAAATTGGACAGTTAATTCAGTCAGTTAATATACTAATTGAGCGAACTACTTATCGGGAATTAGAGCTTAAACAACAGCAGGAGCTACAAAAAGAACTATTACAAAAGCTTAGACACGATATTAATACCCCGTTAACAGCTATTCGTTTACAATTATTTTATCTAGAAGATACCTTTAAGGAGCAACCTAAATTGGTGGAATCCTTGAATGAGCAAATACATTATATCGCTAGCTTAACGAATGAATTTAATTTGCAATCCTTAGACACAATGGAGAATTCTTATATCGTGACGGAGGAAGTGCAACTCACGACCTTGTTAGAAACGATGATAAAAAAGTGGAGCTATTTATATAGAATGCATAACATTGAATTAATATATCATCCAGTAGATACCCATTTAACATGGACGAGTAATGAACTATGGCTACAACGAATGTTCGATAATGTGTTCCAAAACACTTTGAAACATTCAAAAGCTACAAAGCTCGAGATAACAATAAAAGATAATAAGATTTTCATGATGGATAACGGTATTGGCTTTGCACAAAATTGTGTAAGTGAAGGTCTTGGTTTGAAGATCATTGATGATATCGCTAGAATGCTTCAAGTAAGCTATTCACTCCATTCAGACGAAGAAGGGACATTATTTTGTTTTTCTATTTCAACCTAAAAACATGGCTTTTTCACTTGCCGCGTTTTTTTTATTACATCGAAAAAAGCTAGGTGTTACTGCACAACAATTGGACAGCTGTTTCGGCAGTCCAATTGTTGTTTTTAAATAAAAAACAGGGAATCGAAACCGTTAAAGAACCATATAAAGCTATAAAAGGAGGAAAGATTATATGAACAAAAATTCCCCTGCAAGTGTAAGTATGGTTTACATGATGACGAATAATGAAGTCATGAATCAAGTCATTGCCTTTTACAGGGACACAAATGGAATGCTCGTCTTTGTGGGTGCCTATCCAACTAATGGTAGAGGTACTGGCATAAGGAAAGTCTCGGCGGCAACCCCAAACAACGGTGTCGATCCCCTTACGTCACAAGGAGCATTAACCTTATCCCGTGATGGTCGTTTTCTTCTTGCAGTGAACGCAGGCAGTCATAGTATTAGCAGTTTTATCATTAGTGACAGCGGTGTGCCCGTTCTCGTGGACGTGAAGCCATCGGGAGGTGCTCAGCCTAATAGTGTAGATGTGTTTGGTAATCTTGTCTATGTTGCTAATGTAGGGAATGCCGCAAACAATTATGCATCGAACATCAAAGGGTTTCGCATAGATGAACACGGGCGCCTTACTCCTATTGCTGACTCCTCACGTTCTCTCAGCACTTTCAATGCCGAGCCCGCTCAGGTTCTTTTCACACATGATGGTAGTAAGCTCCTAGTAACTGAGTATACTTCAAACCGTCTTAGTGTTTTCAACGTAAATCAAAATGGTACGGTTACAGAACCAATCGTTAATGATTCTTATGGTGACGGTCCATTGGGTGCCTATTTTCTATCCTCTGAAATCCTCTTAGTTACTGAAGCAAGTTCAAATGCCCTGTCATCCTATTCAATGAGCAACGACGGGATTCTTCAAGTGATCAGTGGCTCTGTACCAAACGGATATAAAACAGCATGCTGGGTAATCACGACAAGAGATGAACGTTTTGCATTCATAACTAATACTTTAAGTGGCACTATTTCCACTTACCGGATCTATCCCAATGGTGCCCTGTCAGTGGCAGGGCAGATTACTAGTACACCGATAGGAACAACTCCAGGACTGCCAATGGATGTTGGTGTGAGTAAAGATGGACGGCATTTTTACACCCTTAACGGAAATCAGGGAACGGTCTCCGTATTTGCGATTCAAGAGGGTGGAAGTCTAGTTAGATTGCAGGTTGCTGCTTGGACTCAACCCCCTTATTTTGGATCACAAGGATTAGCTGTTCTTTGATTTTGTTGAGAAGTGGGTGATAAAAATAAAAAGTTGGGCGATAAACCTAAAAATTAGAGCGACAAATCTTAGAATTGTTCCGATAAATCCTAAAATTGTTCCGACAATTCATAAAATCATTCCGATAAATTGATTTAGACCCTATTGAACAAACTAGCTTTGCTCAATAGGGTCTTCCAACAACGATTCAATCACATGTTTTAATTGAAAAATACAAGATTGTTGACTCTCGCTCTTCTTGTAAATAAAGACAGTCTCTATCACTTTATTTAACTTCGGCAAATCATAATAGTGAATGTTGGAATAGTTATAAAGGTCAATTAGTTTTGTATTTAACACAGCAATCGTATTGTCTATTTGTAGGAAATCAAGGATACTACTGACCGATTTTATTTCCTTCATCGTAAATGGAACTTGATTCTTTTTTAACCACTGTGCCATCGCCCGTGTATACATACAGCCTCTACTTAACACAAGGAGTGTGACAGACGAACGTTTCTCAAAATCAATAATATGTGAATCGTTCGAAATGACTTCAAATGTTTCTGTTGCAATCATGTCATAATTTACATCAGAGTAGTGTTTAATAGGATTACTCGTCAGTGCACAATCCATTTCAGCATGATGTATTTTTTCATTTAAGGAAGTGCTAGATTCCACAGTGAAATCGATATCTAAAGAAATATTATTTGTCTGCAAGGCATTCATAATGGATGCGCCATAAATTTTAATCGTTGTATGGGAAGTGCCCAGGCTAATTTTGGTCTTCGTTTGCGCTGAACCAATCACTTGTAAAAAGTCATCGTACTCCTGTGTCATAAGTTTTAGAAATTTTAAATATTGTGTTCCTACATTTGTAATCTTCAGCCCCTGCGGTGTACGATTAAACACCTCCTGACCAATTTCCGCCTCCATTTTCTTTACTTTAGAGGTTAAGGCAGATTGCGTATAATTTGTAATTTCAGCGGATTTACTAAGATTTTGCCTCTCTAAAATTTCGATCTTTAATGCTATTTCTTCTATGTTCATGTTGTATGTCACACACCTATAAAATTTTTTGATAGCTACTATCATTTTCCTCCATTTTACGCATTCAATGAGCAAGCGTAAACTCAAATACGTAAAGTCAATGAATCAGTGAAATAGCATTGGAGGGAATTTTATGAATACATATTATAAATGGATCATTGTATTAGTAGCTACACTGTCACAAACTGCGGCAACTTTTGTAACTTATGGCATGGGGCCAATTGCCACATTTTATCAAATTGAATGGGGTTTATCATCGTTTCAAACTGGTTTTATCGTTTCTGCTGTTAATATTGGGCCAATTTTTTCGATGATTTTGTTCGGCTATTTAATGGATAAACGAGGGGAAAAACAAATTATAGGGTGGGGATCTATTTTACTAGGATTTTCAGCGCTACTTCTCATGTTGGTCAATAATTATGCAGTGTTGTTATTTTTATTATTAATTGTAGGCGTATGGTACGGAAGTGCACAAACAGGGGGCAGCACCGCAATTGTGAAATGGTTTCCAGACAAACATCGCGGGCTAGCAATTGGCATTCGACAAACAGGCATCCCAATCGGTGGAGCCTTAGCATCAGCCATTCTCACATATATGTACTATCACCATAGCCTAACATCGGTGCATCTTGTGCAAGGCATAGTAGCTATTGCTGGGGGACTGCTTTTTTTACTGATTTATCAGGAGCCTAAAAATCGAGTAGCAGTAGCTGCAACCTCTGTCACTTTTAAAGAGAAGCTCGAAGCTATTAAAAATAATAAAGATTTATATCCAATCTATATTGTTGGAATTGTGATGATGACCTTACAAATGATACTCGTTGCCCATTTTATGAGTTATTTACATGAAGAAGGAGGTTATTCCTTAACAGCGGCGGGGCAATATTTAAGCCTTGTATTAATCGGTGGAATGATTGGAAGAGTAGCCATTGCGTGGATTAGTGACCAATTTTTTGCGCAGAAGCGGGAATTTTTATTAATGATCGTAATGACTAGTGCAGTTATTCTTATCGTCCTATTGCCGCTTATGCTACATGCGAAATTGTTGATGCTATTAGGTTGTTTCTTATTGGGCTTCGTAGCACTTGGCTGGTATTCATTGTTTATCGCCTGTGTGACAGAGCAATCGAATCCACATTATGTTGGTCTAACTGTGAGTGCAGCCTTGACGTTGAATCAGTTTTTTATTGTGATCGCTCCTTCATTATATGGTTTAATGGTAACGACATTTTCAAGCTATCAAGTAGCGTTGGATATTGTTGCATTAGTTGTCGCTCTTGGTGCAATGAATTTATATAGGACGACCAAAAATATGAAGAGTTCAAAAACGGCCAATCAAATTCAATGAATGACTTAAATTATTCGGTTCACATTCAGTTCACAAATTTGTTGTATTATCCGTTTATAGACAATTAATAAAATCTATAAAAGTTATTTTCATCTGTTTCAAGAAAAATGAAACGATGGAAATAAGCGAAGGAGGAAATACAATGAATAGAACGAAACGCTCGCTAGCGAATAGTGAGTGGGCCATTGAAGCACATGGTCTCATGAAACATTTTGGAGAAAATCGTGCTGTTGATGGTGTCGATCTAAACGTACGTGCTGGCACTATCTATGGTGTACTTGGTCCTAACGGAGCAGGAAAGACTACTACTATCAGAATGCTTGCAACCCTACTACGAGCAGATGCTGGGACGGCACGAATATTCGGTTATGACATAGTGAAAGAGCCTCACATTGTACGTCAATTAATTGGAGTCACTGGTCAGTATGCTTCGGTTGACGAGTCACTTAGTGCAACGGAAAATTTGATTATCTTCTCTCGTTTGTTAGGATTGGGACGTACAGAGGCCCGGAATAAAGCAGCTGAATTACTGGAAGAGTTCGGTTTATCAGAAGCCGCTAAACGTCCATTGAAAAATTTCTCTGGCGGTATGCGCCGTCGCTTGGACTTGGCTGCGAGTTTGATCGCACAGCCACCATTGATTTTCTTAGATGAGCCGACTACAGGCTTAGACCCACGAACACGTAATCAAATGTGGGACACGATCCGTCGATTAGTAGATACAGGATCAACCGTCCTATTAACGACACAGTATTTGCAAGAGGTTGATGAACTGGCAGATCGACTTGCCGTTATTGATCATGGCCGAGTAGTTGCGGAGGGAACAGTCGATGAGCTAAAAGCATCTGTAGGTACATCATCTTTACATTTGAATATTCGAAATCACCAGGAGATCATAGTGGCTCGTGAAACCATTGAACAAATACTTAAAGTAAAAACAACAGTTACACAGGACATTGGGAAGATTACGGCCCCGATGGCAAATGTTGACGCTGTTACTGATTTACTAATCGCACTTCGTCAAAAAGGAATTCAGCTTGACGAGTTTAGTGTACAAAAACCGACCTTAGATGAAGTGTTTTTGACCATTACTGGTGAAAATGTCCCCCAAGAACTCAAGGGCTCTGAGCAAGTAGAGGGGGAAAGAGTATGAAAAGTCAATTGCTAAAGAAGCCGAGCTTCAATCAATCTTTAAGAAATTCGTTAACGATGGCTTATCGAGGCGTATTAAAAATTCGACGTACACCAGAGCAATTATTTGATGTAACGCTTCAACCGATTATTTTCACCCTCATGTTCACCTATATTTTTGGGGGAGCCATTTCGGGTAATGTGCAAAACTATTTGCCAGTCATCATTCCAGGAATTCTCGTGCAAACGGTCATCACTACTTCAATTGTTACAGGAGTCCAATTGCGGGAAGATATGGATAAAGGGGTGTTTGATCGATTTAAATCATTACCGATTGCACGTATTGCTCCACTGGCAGGGGCTCTATTGGCAGATACGATTCGTTATACTATTGCAACTGTGCTTACTTTTACTATGGGATATATCATGGGGTATCGACCAGAAGGGGGATTGGGCCACGTTGTACTTGCGGGGCTTTTAGTTATTGTCTGTGCCTGGGCTATTAGCTGGATCTTTGCCTTCTTTGGTGTCATTGCACGTACAGCTTCGAGTGTACAAGGGATTTCCATGCTAGTACTGTTTCCACTGACATTTCTTTCTAATGCTTTTGTTCCAGCAGAGACTTTGCCAAATTTCCTACAGTGGTTTGTGAAAATTAATCCGATTTCACATCTCGTCACAGCCGTCAGAGAACTTACAAATTCGGGAGCTATAGGTTGGGATTTGTCAGCTTCACTTATTGGGGCTGCAATTGTTGTCATCATTTTTGCGCCACTAACCGTCCGTGCTTATATGCGTAGAACATAAGAAATGTCCTTAAAGAGTGTGTTTTAAACAAGCAATTGTCAAAACACGCTTTTTATGTTGGATTGTTGCGGAAAAGCATAGCAAAACCTAAAAACAAAGAATTAAAGTTGTAACTGTTATTTATTCCTATAATAGGATAAAGTTATAGAAAAAGCGCGATTTCAGCAAACGGAGGAATGCGATGATGGATCAAGAAAAAAGTTCGATTTGGATTGATGCAAGTATTGCAACAGTTTGGCGGGCTGTCACAGAAGAACAGCTGCTGACGCAATGGTATGCCCCTGATTCAACTTGGGAAATCCCCGAATTAGAGGTAGGAGAAGAGATGATATTCTCGATAATGCCGAATGAACAAAATCAGCTTGCGGAAAAATTACCGATGGTGTTAACGATTAAAAATGTAACGCCAAATCGAGAGTTTTCGTTTTACTTAGGTATAGAAGAAACACTGATCGCTATTGTCTTAGAGGAAGAAAAAAATGGCACCACGGTCACTTTTAATACGAAGGGCTACGAGGCTTCTCTCGCTAACTTACAAGCTTTAGTGGAGGGAAATGATAACTTTTAACATGTAAGTTTCATGGAGAAATTTGATTTTTCCATGAAACTTTTTCATTGTTCATCAGTCTAACTGTAAATGTTTTTTTGTAAAAGCAAAGGGGGCGAGCAAATGTTAAAAGAACAAAAGGACGCTCACTTATCTAGAGCCATGACAATGTACGGGGATTATTTATTACGCGTATGCTTTACATATGTTAAAGATTGGACAGTGGCTGAAGATTTGGTACAAGACACATTTGTTAAATACTATGAAAAAATGGAGCAATTTCGTGAAGAAGCTTCCATCAAAACATATTTATATCGAATTGCGATTAACAATTGTCACAGTTATCTTTCAAGCTGGCGTTATAAAAAAATACAAGTCATTGATTATTGGAGCAAATTCAAGAGCCTTTCCAATAATCCTGAAAAAGAAGTATTGATGGAAGAGACGGATGCATTGCTAGTGGCATCGATTGAGAAACTTCCGACGAAATACAAAGATGTACTACTACTATTTCACTTTGCAGATTTTTCCTTAAAGGACGTTGCAGAATTACTAAAGCTACCAGAAAATACGGTCAAAACACGATTAAGGCGAGCGCGTCAAATGGTAGGCATCACGCTATTGGAGGAGGGGTTCGAATATGGATCGGATTCGTAATGCCATCAACGAAATGTATAAGGAAGGTAACTTCTCGCATGAAAATCATGAAAAAACGTTTCAAAAAATCAATCAAAAAACGAAGAGACGAACACCGTTAATGCCAATTATCCTAACAGCAGTCGTATCAGCTTGTCTGATCATTGGCTTAAAGATGATGCTTTTTCAACATGATATCCAATCAACGACGTCGGCAATTATCGATTCAAATCTTTATCCAGAAAAGTCTGGAAAGGTGAAAGACTATAGCGCCTTAACACGACCATGGATGGTAGTAGGATTAGTGAGTTCTGTGTTCTTATTTATTTTTGCGATAGTAGCATTTATGAAAAAATGGTTTTGGCGAGTATTACTATGTATCATCATCATAATTGCCATTTTGGGGAATATGTCTGAACGAATTGGGTACCGCATTTACGTACAGAATGAAGCAGAAATTCGAAATACTGTAAAACTTGGACCTTTTCATCCGGATACTGTTAAAATGAATGATACAATAACGATACAACAGTATAGAATTGGTTATTTTTCGGAGAATCGCTTTCAAGGTATAGCAATTTTCAAGCATGATGGCAAAGGCTATGCATTGGATCATTATATACAGAGCGAAGTAGATACCATGGTTTCTATTTATTTGAAAGACATTCACTATCTTGTTATTCCATTACTTAACCATCATAACATTGAAAAAGTAATAGTAGACACTGGGACCGAGCGAATTGAGAAAGCAGTTGATTCGAATGATGCGCAATTAATGTCAGTGCCTCTAAATTCAGAAATAGCTACTTCTCAATTGGTGATACATGCATTGGATCATGAAGGAAATACTTCTATTCTCTATAATGATTCACGTATTTTCACCTATTAACAGCTACCCTGTATGAATATGATGTTTTCATACGGGGTTTTTGACATATCCATGGAAGGGGAGCTCACTACGTCTTAGGTCTTAGAAGATTTTAAAGCGGAGGGTCGTATTTATAAATGAAAATTCCTATATAATGAATTTATTGGAATATTATATAGCGGGAGGAAATTACATTGAAAAAATTTATGGGACTTGGTTTGGTAATAGGGGCCTCATTAATTGCGCTATCGGGGTGCAACTCAGTCATACCAGGTAAAACCAAAGATGAAACGATCTTAGTAGAAAAGGATAAAGCAGAAAAGTTAGATGTTGAATTACAACTTGGAATTGGAGAAATAACAGTAGAAAAAGGTGCTAAGGATTGGATTGAAGGTACTGCTCAATACAATATTGATAAACTTGCTCCAAAAGTAAAATATGACCTACGTGGCAAGACAGGAAAAATATCGATTGATCATAAAGGCTCAACTAACGTGCGTTTAGGGAAAATAAAAAATATATGGGATATTAAACTAAATGAAGATATTCCAATGGATCTCTCAATCGAAGCGGGAGCGTCGGATGCAGAAATAGATCTACAAGGGTTGCAGCTTGAAAAATTAGATATTAACACGGGTGTTGGCGATCTTAAAGTAAATTTAGGTGGCGATTGGAAAAAAAGCTTCGAAACGAATATTGAAACAGGTGTTGGGAACACTACTGTCACTTTACCGTCAAAGGTTGGGGTAAAGCTTACGACAGAAAAAGGCATCGGCACATCAAGTATTGATGGCCTCATTTCTAAAGGAGAAGGGGTTTATGTAAATGAAGCGTATGACAAAGCAGATGTAAAAATAGAGGTCAATTCAGAAATCGGATTAGGCGACGTTACTTTCAAATTGGATAAATAAGGAAAAGTTTAGTAGGCTACTTTAAGTGAGTAGTCTACTTTTTTTGTAGAAACATAGGTGACGGCTAGATGACAAAAGTAATGGATAGAACGCTAGTGTACGATAGAAGAATCAAAGTCGTGGATAGAAGAGTCAAATACGTGGATAAAAGAATCAAAGTAATGGAAAAAAGAGCCAAAATCAGCGATGTTTCGAGTTCTATCAGCGGTTCTCGCTCTCATATCAGCAATAAAAACAGCAAAATCACTGATAAACCACCTACAATCGCTGATAAAAAGCTTGTTAGCAGCGAAACTCTATGGTTTAGCGGCGTTCTTTGCTTAGTTGGCGGTGCAATTCTAGGGTTTAGTGGCGTTCTTTGCGTGGTTGGCGGCGAAACTCAAAGTTTTAGCGGCGAATTCCAACGTAAGCTGTAAAAATTTAGGGAAATTAAAATCGGGGTTGAAAAACTTTGTATAGAATTTTACACAATATTAAGGACTGACTGATGTTCCGTTTTCTATCAGCGATGTTCCGCGTTCAATCAGCGATTATGGCTCTCTTATCAGCGATGTTCCGCGTTCAATCAGCGATTATGGCTCTTTTATCAGCGATGTTCCGTGTTCTATCAGCGGTTCTCGCTCTCTTGGATAGAAGTTTATAAAAAGAGTTTTTTCAAAGTGAAACCTTTTGATTGGGTTAATTACTCTAAGTATTGAAAGGAGGAAACAGCATGGAACATGACTTATCGATCGTTAAACAGGCTATTACAGGAAATAAGGAATCGTTTGAGCAGCTACTCATTTTAGAGGAAGAAAAATTATTTTATACCGCGCTTTCTTATGTTAGCCAAAAAGAGGATGCATTGGACGCTATTCAAGAAGCAGCATGTAAAGCCTATCTAACCGTGCATCAACTAAAGCATCCGGAATTTTTCTCCACATGGCTGTTTCGGATTTTAATACATGAATGCTATCGTTTGCTTAAAAAAGGGCAGAAAATCATTCCTTATGAAGAAAGTGAATTATTAAGTCGTTTACAGGAGCAAGAAAATGTTATGGCGAATCCAATCGATTTATCGGATGCTATACAGCTTTTGAATCATTCTCAGCAAATGGCCATCATTTTATTTTATTATCATGATTTACCGATTAAAGAAATATCAGAAGTAATGGAAAAGCCAGTTAGCACTATTAAAACGTATTTGCATCGTGGAAAAAAACAACTAAAACGAGAATTAGAAAGGAGTGCAACGTTTAATGAAAAAGCCATTTAATGAAAACCGTACCCTTCCGGAATTCCCAAGGGATGACGTACGAGCAGCGATTGCCAATGGCATAAAACAAGCAGAGGAGCAAAAAAATATGACTCAAACACCTGTACAAATTAAAAGAAAAAGCAAACGAAAACCATTATTATATGTAGCAAGTACGGCAGCCGCATTTAGTATTATGGTAGGTTCTGCCGCGTATGTATCACCAACTTTCGCAAGCACATTATCACAGCTACCAATTGTCGGGTCGGTATTCAGTAACTCAGGTTTACCTGGGCTAAAACAAGCTAGTGAACAAGGATTAACAAGCACTATTGGAGAAAATCATTCAATTAATGGTATTTCTGTAACGATAGACGAAGTTCTTTATGATGAATCTAATATTACGGTAGGATTTACAGTTAATTCTGAAAAGGAATTAAGTAAGGATTACTTTGGGGCAGGACTGGACTTTACTATTAATGGTAAAAACCCTGAAGTGGCATCTGGAAGCTTTAATGAAAAGGTAATAAGCCCAACGGTTCATACAGGTCTTGCAAGATTTGCTGTGATGGGAAAGATGCCGGATTCCTTTGAAATGGGCTTAATGTTAGAAGGGAAAGAAGGGGAGAAATGGGAATTTACAGTTCCTGTTAAAAAGATTACGAATATTATTGATGTACCAGTTAATCATCAGCAGCAAGCAGAGGGCATTCAACTGGATGTGTCCAAAATTTCATTAAGCCCATCAGGTATAGCACTTGACTATAAAGCTACTGAAAAGGGGACAATTGATAATCCACAAGTAGGTGCATCGTTTATAGAATTCCGTATTACCGATCAGAATGGCCAGGAGATTACTTCGCATTCTGGTGGAGGTGAAGGTCATTTCGATAATGGTGTATGGAACTTTAGCAGCATCAAGTCTTTTGACCCGATTTCAAACGATGTTCAAAAATTAACGATTACTCCATATTTAATGCTTCCTTCAGACGGGGGCGGTGTACAAATGGATAAGGATGGCGTAGAAACAAAAATACCATTCGATAAGTCATCACTAAAAGAAGTAAAGTTCCAACCATTCGCAGTAGAAATACCTAAGCCAAATAAATAAACATTCAGGCGTCAAATACAACCTTTGTATTTGGCGCTTATTTTATGTTAGTTTATAGAAAGCAACTGATGAAGGAGCGAACGGATTGAAGATTTATACATACACACAACCAGCGGCCATTGAGTCAACAGAATCAGTAGCCATTTTAAATGAAGCGGGGGAAGTCTCGTCGACTGTTCAACGTGTTTATTCGAATGGACTGAAAAAGGCATTTGACCGCACGATGGACTATCGCTATTTTGTACGTTTTGATGTTAGTGATGTCGCTGGACAGCCTCTTTTCACATGTAAGAAGATGTCGCGTCGTGGTCGAGTGCATTTTATAGGGAAGGATTTCGTCACAGGCAAAGAGTATATGATTGCCTATGATGGCTGGCAAATTATGATCCCTGATTTAATTATCACGGATGGCGACCAACAAATAAAACTGAACAAGGAAATGGAGGACTGGTCTATATTTTCTCTAGAGGATCAACCAATTGCACGCTGGCAGGCTGTCTTTTGCGAGACTCATTTCGAGATTATGCTTCAAATTGAAGATAACAGCCCAATACAGCATGAAGCATTTTTTATTGCGATCGGACAAGCAGTACTGTTTGTAGGAGCGTAAGATGTCGATAAATTTGAAAAAGTGTCTGATAAACTGAAAAATTTGAGCGATAAATGAAAAACAGACCCTCTGCTACATAAGAGGGTCTGCTTTCATTTAAATATCAAGCATTTCATTCGCTAATTTTTTACGACTTATCCAGTAACCTTGTAGTGTAAAGACAGTAAGTGTCGCGACTAAAAAGACGATACTCGTAACACCTAATGTAACGAAGTCATAAGATCCTCCGTCAATCGTAAACATTAATTTTGTAAACAGAAGTCCAAGAAATGTCCCAACAGCCAGTCCATAAAGTACAAAGGATAACACTTGCGTCAAAATCAGCTTGATTATTCCTCGCGGTGAAAGACCTATAAGCCGCTGAATTGCATAATCGGCACGTTTTGAGTAAATGGAGTGAAGCAGTGTTTGTAATACGCCGAGACAAGTAGCAGAAATTAAAATAACAAAGACTCCAACAAAAAGGCTCCAGCGCTGGAAGGTCATTTCATCATTTTGTTTGATAAATGTCTCTTTATCAGTAATTTTTAAAGCTGGCCAACGCTCTTGTAAGTATGAAAGATCAGCTAATGCCTGCTCAGTATCATCTGCTTCCACCATTATGTTTGTAATGATAGTTGGATCAGAAGATACTATAAAAGAAGACCAATCCACAAATAAATCTATATATTTATTATAAGAATCAAGAGCTACATCAATTACTAGCAATTCACCAATTGGCACATTTTGTTGAAGTGTTTCATCAAATGTCCCTGCCATTATACGATCACCAACTGCTAATTGATGTTTTCTAGCAAATCTTTCTGTAATGATCACTCCATCTTTCAAATCTCCTTTAACAGCATCAAGCTTTTTTAATTGGACGTATTTTTCAACATCAACGGCCTCGAAGTTACTACCTTCTTCCCAGCCATTTTCGCCTTCAAGCGCGATCCAAGGTGCTTCACTTCGTGCATAGGCATAGGCCACACTCGGCAATGCCTCAATTTCATTTATTAGATCCGGTGTAATGGTTGGGTCATTTAATTCATTATCAATTTTAATCGATGTTTCATATTGTGAGTTAATATACTCATAGGAGCTTTGCTGAGCAGATTTAAATAAAGAGCTACCAAATATTAAAATGACCATTAACCCGATAATACTAAGTATAATCGGCATATTTCTTCGTACTTGTGGCATAAGCTGCTGACACGCTAAGTATGCTTCTTTGCCGAGCATAGTACGAATAGGCTTTAATGTAATTTTGAATAGTGCTGTAAAGAGGTATGGCATTATATAAAGGAAAATTCCACTAACAAGTAATGTACCAATTAATATCATTAGTGCACCTTTGCCACTATTTTTACCGACTTGATAAGCATTCAAAAACAAGAATAGTGATATGAACGCAACGCCACTCACAACAATCGTTTTCCATTTTGTCCATCGTAAACTTAAATTTTCATTCTCTGTTGCGATTTGTAAAGGTAATAGACTTGAGCTTTTATGAACTTGCCATTGTGTGATTAACTGTAGCAATAAAAAACTTACAATAGCAATCACCAACACAAAGATCATCGGTAAATCAGTTTTTGAATCCGGCATTTTCATCAAGGTAATGAGCTGTGGTAGCCAACTTTTTATTACCAATAAACTGACCGCTGTCCCCAGCAATACGCCGAAGCCAATGATTGTAGATAATTGCAATTGTACAATGCGTCCTACTTGCTTTGTGGAGGCGCCAAGTGCACGAAATACCATAAGCTGTTCTTTAATTTTGTAAAATAATAGCTGGAATGTTGATAGCAGTAAAACACTTGAAATAAGTAGTATAAAGAATGAAAGTACTACCATAAAAATGATTAATGCTTGTAAATTTCTCTTGAATTCATCGTAGTCACTCATAACATCTACACGTAAAGTTTCATCAAGCTGTTTCAATTCCGTACCCACTAAGGTAGCCACATTATCTTCCGTTTTAATGAGTGCAAACATACCAGCTGTTTGTGCATTACTATTATTCATCCAAGTTTTCAACTCATCATTTTGTATAAGGATAAAATTAGGACTATCTGTGCCTTTAAGGGGTGGAAGGATTTCTAGTATCGTAAAGCTACTTATATTTGCTTCAACAGAGTTTCCAACCGTTTTATTGAAAGTAACGTTTAGCGTATCGCCGACCTCTTTGTGAAAAAGACGTGCCACATTTTCAGCAATCACAACTTCGTTCGGACCAAGATCGACATTAAAATGATAGCGGCTTTTCACTAAGTCATCATTTTCCACACCAACTGTATAAAATGATGTATTTTTCTCATTTTCAACATATGTTTGAGCAAGTGACACACTCGAAACTTTTGTAACACCAGTCATTGCTTCGAAACTTTCAATTTGCTGTGAAGTTAACAACCTATTTTGATCGGGGTTATAGCCGACCATTAAATCCATTTCGCCAAATTGTGCTTGTATGTCTTCTTTCATTTGACTATGGGCATTCCATATGTAAACACTCATTGTCATGACAAGGCAAATGGAAATGGTGATAATACTAATACTCGTTAATACATTGGCCCACGCTGCACGAAATAGCTTCAGAGCAATAGTACGCATCGTAAACATTACACATCACCTCTAGTAATAAGCTTGAACTTTGCTAAAATACAATCTAAATCCTCTGCCGTTTGCTTATTTTGATAGGAGTCCACAATGGCACCATCATGGAAGAATAATACGCGATTTGCATAAGTAGCCACATAAGGGTCATGTGTCACGAGTAACATGGTTTGATTCATATTTTTTTGCAAGTCTACTAACAGCTCTAAAATTTCATCGGTCGTATTCACATCCAATGCACCAGTCGGCTCATCTGCCAGTAATATTGGTGGATTTGCAATGATGGCGCGGGCTATAGCAACCCGTTGCTTTTGACCACCAGAAAGCTCATTTGGTCGATGCTTTGCCCAGGCGGCAATATTTAGCTTCTCCATCATTTGCTGAACACGGACTTTGATCTCTTTACTTGGCACATCATTGAGGATAAGGGGGAGCGCAATATTATCTTCAACTGATAAATCCTTTAACAAATGGAATGATTGAAAGATAAAACCGATATTCTCTTTACGAAATTTCGATGCTTTTGGCTCTTGATAAATATCATGCGCTTCCTTTCCAAATAAAAATAACGCTCCTTCAGTCGGTTCATCGATGGCACTAATCATATTGAGCAGTGTACTTTTACCAGAACCGCTCGTCCCCATAATGGCCACCATTTCACCTTCATAAATCGTACAATGGATATTTTTTAATGCATTGACCGTATGATGCTTTTGTTGAAAGATTTTTGACATCCCTTCAATACGTAACACTTCTGTTAAACGTCCTTCGGGGATTGGAATCGCATTAATAACTCCTTTCAACGGATTGAACCCATTCATCAATATATGCCCCCTTTAATTGTTGTCGTAAAGCTTGTAAGCCTCTGCGAATATGAGTTTTTACAGTGCCCTCAGGACATTGTAAAATCACTGCAATATCCTTTACCGAGTAGTCCTGATAAAAACGTAATAGTAAAACCGTTTTGTATTTTTCCTCTAGCTTGCAGAGAGAATGCCATAAATCAAGTTCTTCTTCGATATAGGTAGGTGATGTACTTTTAAGATCCTCTAATGTATGTGGTTCTACAAGCTGTACCGAGTTTTTCTTGGCAAGATAGGTTTTACAGCAATTGATAATAATGCGCGTTAACCAGGTAGAAAAATATTGAGGGTCCTTTAATTGAGGTAAGCCCTCATATGCACGGATAATGGACTGTTGAAAAACTTCTACGGCGTCATTTTCATTTTGGACATAAACATAAGCCATTCGATATAACTTATGTTGCTCCTGCTCAATAAGCTGATAAAAAGCTTGCTCATCTCCGTTTTGTGCTAACTGTACTAGTGATTCTTGCAGTGTAGTAATGAAAAACGCCTCCTTCTGACTATTAGACTTGGCAAACTATCATTTCGATTCAACTTTTTTTATTTTATGGGAATTTGGTGGGTCATTCCCAAAAACAGGAGATTACATTAGTTATAGACTTTACAATGTATATTAGTTGATCTTCGTTCCGACGGATAAACCTTTTATAACGCCTTCGTGACCAACACCGTGTTTGTCCAAGACCCTGGAGCGAAACGGAAGTTTTCTGTGCAAAAGCGAAATGCTAACGTAACAAAGTTTTATCTGTGCGAATGCGCTCAGTAGGAATGCAAATCAACCCTATGTTATGGTGCTGTTCCAATTAAATGGGTAAAGTCCAATTTATGGTGAAAAATTAATTTATTGCTATAATACCATTAATAGAGTGGTGGTTATGGAGGATTATAGAAAGTAAACTAAAATAACCAATAAGTTTGTTTGAAGGAGGATATAAAGATGAAGAAAAAGCCTATTTATGTGGAGGTGGATATACGAACACCCATCAATGAGGCTTGGAAATATACTCAAAACCCTAAGCTGCATGAGCAATGGGATTTACGTTTTACTTCTATTACATATATCGATAAAAAATCTCCTGAAGAACCTCAGCACTTTACCTATGAAACGAAGGTGATGCCGGGCATATCAGTTAGTGGCTGGGGTGAGAGTAAAGGAGAGCATCATAAAAAAGATGGCACGAAAACATCTTCGTTACATTTTGGCACACCCAAAAAAATATCTCCAATTGCACAGGGGAAAGGGTACTGGAAATACATTCCTAACGACAAGGGGCTCACATTTTTAACGCAGTATGATTATGATGTTCGCTACGGGAAACTAGGGAAATTATTTGATGCTGTGTTTCGTCCCGTAATGGGCTGGGCTACAGCTCTTAGTTTCGATGTTTTAAAAAGATGGCTTGAAAAAGGAGAAAATCCTTTTTCTCAGTATCGTCGCTTCTTTTTAACAATGCTTATCAGTGTGCTTTTTTGTTTTGTGTGGTTGTACCACGGTCTTGTACCGAAAATTATCGTACAACATCCTACTGAGGTGATGATGATTGAGGAATTACTAGGCGGGGATTATAGTCAGTTGAATGGATCGGGCGTTGAGCAGAGCGGATCTGCAATCGAGCCGAGCGGAAATGTTGCAGCGAACAAATCTACAACATTGCAAAAACTAGCAGGATCACCTAAGAGTAACACTAGCCAAATCCTAAACTGGATTGGACTTGCAGAGATCATCTTTGCACTTTGTTGGTTATTGCCTCGAGGAAAGCGTTTATTGTTTGGCGTGCAAATATTGCTATTTCCATTTTTAACATTGGGTGCCGTTCTAGCAGATAAAACGATTGCTTCTGCTCCATTTAATCCTGTAACACTTAATGTAGCATTGTGGGTATTGTCCATTATCGGGTTGATTTTAAGTAAAGATATGCCGAGTGCCAAAAGCTGTAAACGAAAGCGAGGAGGAACAGCATGACGATTTATCAAACTTTATTAGGTGAGGACTTTACTCGACTCCATCCAATGCTACAGAAGCGTTATATGTTACCTGTAGATCAGCCTTTTTATGCTACTGGCGTGATGCATAAAATTCAATCTGGTGCAAAGTGGCTGCGTCCTTTTTATGCGATAGCTACCAAAACTAGATTCCTGTTTCCAGAATCAGGTGACGATGTTCCATTCTCAATTTGTAATACTTGTCGAGTATTACCAAATGGGGAACTTGAAGTGTTATGGGAGCGTACTTTCCATTTTTCAAACAGCACTAGACATTTTGATGCGAGAATGACGATTGATCCAATCCGAAAAATAGTGAAAGATTACTTAGGATCACCAGCTCTTTTTTATTCAGATTTGCATTTTGCGGTGACAGGTGAGGGGAAATTGGTCATTCGCTCCGGAGTCCAACGATTTGTAGTTTCCAAAATAGAATGTTCAATACCCAAAATATTAGAGGGGCGTGTTATCGTCGAGGAAGGATTTGATGACAAAAGGAATGTGTTTACGATTCATGTGTCCATTCATAATCCAATAATAGGGAGGCTGATGATGTATGCTGGTGAATTTACGCAACAATCTAAGTAGTCCTGTCCTGCTATTAGGGCTTATGCTGTCGGTCGTTTGTTATTTGTTTAGCCCGCAGCCTGAATATATGTTGCTACTCACAGTTGCACAGCTGATCTTTGTTCCAGCGATGGTGAAAATGGTCATTTCCTTTAACAAAGCCGGCGATGCTATTATTGTCGCGATGATGCTTGCTATTACGTTGTTACATTGGTGGTCTGAAGGTTGGATAGCAATCGTTCTCGTACTTATTTATGTTCTTTATACGGCGTTTATAGCTATACAAGGTGTGAAGCGATTTTTACAGCGAGGCTTTACAAACATGGCGGAGATATCAATTGACGTGGGGCTTATTTATATATTGATCGGTGGACTATGGTTTTTTGCTTTTATCGCAAACATCGATACAGGTTTTTCATCGTTAATAACATGGTTAACAGCCATCCATTTTCATTATTCAGCTTGTTTATTAACTATTTCTATAGGTCTTTTTGGGCGAATACATAAGAGTAGATGGTACAATGCAGTCGTTGTTATATTATTGACAGGTCCACTTCTTGTTGCAATAGGTATAACGTTCTCTACAATAATAGAAATTATTTCAGTGACACTTTATATCGCGGCGATTTACAGTTTATTTTTCCTTGCTTTAAAAACGAAACTTCCTCGTGGACAAGGTTTACTATTACGCATTTCTTATGGGTCACTATGTATCACGATAATATGGTCATTTATGTATGCATTTGGCTATGTAGGGATACCAGAAATGCTAAAATTTCATGGATTTATGAATGGTATTTTCTTCGGTAGTGTAGGGGTACTAGCTTGGGCTATAGCTATTCCCGAAACTAAATTTCAACCATTCCATTTTCCAGTAAGCCAAATTAGGGGGAAATTGCGAGAACGAAAAGACCCGCACCCTGGTTTAGTCGATGCGCTTAGTGACTTTGTGGATACGACAAAGCTGCCACCCATCATTCCACATTTTTATGAAGAAACAAATCAGTATCGTTTAATGGCATCTGTAAGGTGGAAAATCTGGTTTAAACCGTTTGCTTTGATTTATCAAGGCTTAAGTCGCTTCATGCAACAGCTGAATTTACCCTTCTCCAGTAAGCAAATTGAGATGACAGGAAAGGTTGTTAAAGTTGATGAGCTATACGATGGACGTCCATCTTCACGTGCCTGGATTCGTAAAATAGACAAACAAACAACCTTTGTCGCAATCTATTCAAAGCATACAACAGGACAAACCACCTATATGAATATTGCACTTCCACTGCCTTTTTCAACAATGATTGGCGTGTTACATTTATATGATGAGAATGGTGCTTTATATTTAACGAGTAATCTCGATGGGGATGCTGGGATTTATTTAGCCATCAATCATTTTTTATTTCAACTACCTTTACAGGAGCATTTTAAGATAAAGGCAGAAGATGAAACAACACTAACGGCTGTGCACAAAATGCGTATTTTCGGTCTACCTTTTTTAGAAATTAACTATC
This sequence comes from Lysinibacillus sp. NPDC096382, assembly GCF_044762845.1. Lineage (NCBI taxonomy): Bacteria > Bacillati > Bacillota > Bacilli > Caryophanales > Bacillaceae > Lysinibacillus > Lysinibacillus sp. NPDC096382. The sequence continues at coordinate 92,375 of NZ_JBIWFC010000007.1, read as the reverse complement.
AAATAACAAGAAAATAGAGTCTTATTGAAGGAATCTGCCTATCTTTACTAGAAGGTCATATAGACACAATAATAAAGGGGTGATTCGTTGCGATTAACGAAAGGGATTTCAGGTTTTGATGCAGACCATCTCATTGAACAGGATATGCGATCTTTCCAGTCGATGGTTTATCATTTAGTTACAAGTGAACAACGAGCAAAAGCTCTACAATTTATTGATCAGCCTCATTTTATTTATATGCAAGCGGTGATTCAACTGGAAGATGAGCGTTTGACGATCATTCATCATAGGCTGACGCCTTATATTGCATTTGCAAAGTTTGATGAAGAGTTAAGCTTTCAATTTTTAACAAAAGCTCAATTGCACAAATATTTTCCGATGCGTAAATGCCTTACTGCCGATACACTAAACACATTGTTGATGGAGGATAAGGAGTTGCACAGTTTATCGGAGGTAGAATGGAAATACATTTCACACTTTGATAGTAAAACAATCGGAGATGTTATGTTTAATTATTGGGATTAATATTTAAATAGAAGGAACAGTCTACTTTTGAGGCTGTTCCTTTTGCGTGTCAAAAGTCCTGTTGTGTAATTTTTTATTTAGTCCATCTGTCCGAAAATTATGGAAATTATTATCTGCTAAAAATTACATGAAAATCAACTAGTTATTTCATTTAATCTAGTTAAAATTCCAAATCAATCCAAACTTGGCTCAAGAGTGTTAAATTACTAATGGTGTGCAAATTATGACAATGCACATTAGATTGCATTTGGAAAGTAAGGAGCATTTGAAATGAATTTTAAGTCAATTAGTAAAAGAATCGTTTTTTCCTTTAGCATTGTAGTAGCAGTAGTGATTTTATACATTGGTTACAATTTTTATGCAGTCAACCAAAGCAACAGCGCAACGGAACAAATTATTGATGAAGAAATGCAATTACTAATTACAGATTATGAGGAAGCTCAGACGATAGGGCTAAGAATTGCAGCAGCTAGAGGTTATGTACTTTCTGGTGATGAAAAGTATAAGAAAATTTTTGAAGATAATGTAAAGCGTGCGGATGAGAATGAGAAACAACGTTTAGTAATATCAGAGACAGGTGATTTCAACAAATTTGCGGAAATGGCTAAAGAATGGAGCAGTTATATTGAAAAAGAAGTATTTACTGTTTATGATCAAGGCCAAATTGAACAAGCGACGAAAAATTTAGCAACTATGAGTAATAAGGCGACGGAAATACGTGAAGGCTTTGAGGGGTTAGCAGAGCATCGTAAGCAATCGATTAATGCGACTGGTGCAGACATTGTCAGTGCAGGGGAGACTAAGCAGCTTACAGGTATAATCGTCGGTATTGTGATTGTTATCGTGTCCATCGTGATTGCATTATTAAGTGCTCGAATCATTTCTAGACCAATCATCGCTGTGACAAATCGTATGCAACGAATTACTGAAGGTGATTTAAGTGAGCCTGCACTTGTGGTGAATTCCAAAGATGAAGTAGGGAGGCTTACAGAAGCAACTAATACGATGTCCAATATTTTGAACCGTTTATTAAAGCAAATTCAAACAGTGTCTAATGATGTAGCTGCGCATAGTGAAGAGCTTATGCAATCAGCGACAGAGGTGAAAACGGCTACGGCACAAATTGTTGACACAGTCACTGAAATCGCGAGTGGTACAGAAGTGCAGGCAAGTAATGCATCAGATGTAGCTACAACAATGACAGAATTCACCTTAAAGATAACAGATGTCAATAATAGCAGTACGGATGTTCAGCAGTATTCCCAAAATGTTATGGCTTTAACGAAAGATGGCCAAGATTTAATGGACGCATCTACTGAGCAAATGACATCCATTCATCATATTGTGAAGGATGCAGTTCATAAGGTGGACGAACTAAGTAGACAAACTCAGGACATTTCAAAAATCGTGGCAGTGATACAGGGTATTGCTGCACAAACGAATTTACTGGCACTTAATGCAGCGATCGAAGCGGCTCGAGCTGGAGAAAATGGTAAAGGATTTGCGGTCGTTGCAGATGAGGTTCGTAAACTTGCTGAACAAGTAGCAGTCTCGGTTGACGATATCACAGGCATCGTACAAAAAATTCAACAAGATTCAAACACGGTGACATCCTCATTGGAAAATGGCTACGAAGAGGTTGAAAAAGGCACAACTCAAATTGCCTCCACAAATGAAACATTCAGCCAGATTGCAGAAGCTGTTTACTCAATGTCAGCAAACATTGACAGCATGACGACAAAGCTAGAAGACGTAGTACAAAGCACTGTCAATATTAATAAATCAGTGGACGAAATTGCCGCTGTCTCGGAGCAATCCGCTGCAGGCATACAGCAAACTTCTGCAACAATCGAACAAGCAGCCAGCTCTATGGATGAAATCAATAATAGATCAGCCAATTTAGCACAAATGGCAGAGAGTTTAAACGACCTTGTTAGGAAATTTAAATTGTAATTATGTCTATTGTAATTCTGGACTTGCATTTATTACGGAATCATAAGTAGCTGCACCGAAAATTTAAAATCAGTTAAACCAGCAATGACGAGAAAATTGTTTAATTGCTGGTTTTTTAGTTTGCTTTAGAAGGATGAAATAGAAAATATATGTATTATCTACCCTCTATAAAAGAATCGATTGTAAATTATTTGTACAAAATTGAATAATAGGAAGTTCAATGGGGATATAAATAAAAGAAAACCGACATAGGAGTGTAGAGATGGCGACACTTGTTGTAAAGAGAAGTATTATGCACCGATACCAAAGTATTGGGCAGGCGATTCAAGAGGCAGAGCCGGGGGATTTGATTGAAATCCGGGATGGAATATATGAAGAAAGCTTCGAAATTTCCAAAAGGCTGACACTTTATGGAGTGGGGAATGTGACCATTAAAGGTGGCGTGTTTATCCGCTATCAGACACTTGTAAATATGCGAAACCTGCGTTTTACTCAAGGGCAGGGTATTTATGTAAAGGGAGATTTACAGCTAGAAAACTGTGTCATTGAGCAACAAATGGTGCAGACACAAGTGACCGTAAGTTTCGGTAGTTTAATGATGAAAAATGTCGATATTTTAGCAAGCCCAATCAATCATTTTGGTTTAAGTATTGATAATGGCTCAAGCGTTATTCTAGTGGATACAACGATCCAGCATCATGTTAAAGCTCAAATTAATGTGCAAAATAGTGAAATCGCATTAACTAATTGTATGCTGTTAGAAGGGCAAACGAATGGCATTTATGCAATGCGTGATGTAAAAATGGAGCTTGTGGATTGTGAAATTCATGGACATAAAAAGGCACAAATTGTAGCAGCCTTCAGTTCAATTTCAATGACCAATACACTTATTCACCAAGGGAAAGATGTAGGGGTGCAAGTTTTTGATAGCTCGAAACTAACGATGGATGGCTGTGAAATCAAGCATCATCAAGACACGCAACTGGTTGTTCATCAAAGTGAATTGATGGTGACAGATTCTATCTTTTCTGATGGAGTAGGAAACGGGCTATATGTTGGTGAGAAATCTAGGGCGATCATGTATGATTGTAAGATCCAGCGTCATGTGAAGTCTCAGTTGTTAATTGAAAATAGTAAAGCGGAGTTTCGTACATGTAGGATAAATAAGGGAAGGGCGACAGGCGTTACGATTGTCAACGAAGCCGATGTATCGATGACAGAGTGTGATCTCCAAGAACACCCACAATTTCACTTTATTATTGACTCAAGCGGGTTAAAGCTCAATCAGTGTAAGATCCAATTTGGGCAGGCAGGTGGTATTTATGGCAATGATCACGCCAAAATTACGCTGCAGAATACAATAATTCAAGAGCTTGAAAGTCATCATATTTATATAAATAATGCTCGACTCTTTACAGATAATTGTACGTTTGACCACATTAGCGGAAATGCGATTACTTGTATTGATGCTATTTTTGAAGTTACGAATAGTGAATTTAGCAACTGTTATGAAGGTAAATATGCAATAGTTTGGTCTGATAAGTCAATCGGGCGTATTGAGCATTGTACGATTGATAAAGCAGATCGCCCATTTTTAGCGATGTCCAATCAATCTTTACTTGAGATGGTGTATACAGATCTAACGGCTGTAAAAATACCGGCTGTTGTACAGGGGAAGAGCCAATTATTTATCGAAGGGTATACTAACAAGACAATATGGAAGACTGATACAACGTCGAGAATAGTTAATTTGCCAGTCAATACTAGTGACAAGACAAAGAATGTTATATTCAATCAAACAAAAATAGCTGGTATCCAAAAATTGGATGAAAAATTACAAATACCAGTTGAAAATTTACAAAAATTTAACATTAATGCCCCGGATAATAATATTAACAAAACAGTGTAAATTAACCGAATACAAAAGAAGGATAAGTAGTTTCGATTATTTTGAAATTACTTTTTTTGTGAGCTAAAAGCAATGTGTAACGACAGATGATGTATAATAAAGATAAAAATGTATTAAAAAAATGAGCATTTTATTTGTTGTCCTTATTCATTCAAACATGCTTTCGTATTTAGACTTATAAGCCGTGCTGTAGAATACTAAAATTCGACAAATGGGATTGATATTTTTATAATAGAATTAATAAATATCAAAAATCGTTACACATCCTTCACTGAAAATTATTATTGAATAATAATGTTTTTTTGTAGAAGTTGGAATTTTATTAAAATAAAGTAAAATTTGGATTAATTAAGTCCATGTGTTATCCTATAATTAGTGAAAATAGGTCATGGAATGGTTGTATTAGTTCGCTGTTTGAGAAAAGTGAATAATGATTATAAAATAATAAATGATTAAATTGGAGGTGAAAAAAGTATGTTTGGGCTTTCGAAAGAAGAAATTATGTTATTGCTTGAGAAGGTAGGATTAGAAGAAAAACAAAAAAAAGCAATTGCGAACATTATGTATCTTAACAATGAGCGAATAGAGCAACAACTTGCATTTATTATTCACCTAGTAATGGACGAGCGCGAAAGAAACATTTCAGCCAATACATATTTAAATTAATAAATAGTACATATAATAGCCAAAATAAAAGGACTTTTAAGGTTTGTGTTCCTGTTATAGATCCTTTATATATCGAACAAATATTAATCACAAGTGTGTAAAAAAGCACTTGTGATTTTTTTCTTTTTTGCAATATTAACTGTCTATATACTCGCAGATAACAAAAATAACGAATAAGGTTATTCCGTAGGGGGATCACCTCATTTTTATAATTCCTTCGTAAAACAAATAATGCGGTTCGCTTCGGTGAAACCTAATTTAAGATGGACTGCTAGACTTTCGAGATTTTGCATTTCACAATCACTAGCGAATTCTAGACATCCTTTATGTTTAGCCCAATGCTCACAACTCTCAATCAGAAGCTTTGCAAAGCCTTTCTGCCGATAGTGTTCTTTTACGAAGAGTCCTTCTAAATAGCCGACTGGGCTTGAGTGGGTACCTTCAACATAATCTGTTCGGAGTTGACATTGTGCAAAACCGACTGCTTTATCATCCACATATGCCAGGAAAATCGTAGCGTTTTCAGCATTTATTAGTTGCGCCATTTCTTCGTTTAATTCATCTAACGTATGATTTGGCCAGAGTTGAAGTGCTAAAAATGATGCTGTTTGAACATCTTCTCTAGTGGCTTGTTTAATCATATTGAGTCTCCTTTGTTTAAAATGGTAAAAATTGAAACTTTTTGCTTTTTAAGAACGTAAAAATATAAAAATACAGGGAGGTAAATATTTTGAAGCACGCGTTAATGGTACTCGATATTCAAAATGATTACCTTAGTAATCAAGCCCGAATGCCTGTGGCAAAGCATCAAATTGAGCCCATTTTAAAAGGCATTAATGACCTGATAAAAAGAGCTGAAAGATCAAATGTCCCTATCCTCTATATTAGGAATGAATTTGAGCGAAAGCAAGTACTTTCCAACCTTTTACGAAAATTCACTGCATTAAAAGGGAGTAAAGGTGCGGAAATGGATAAACGATTATTAAAAGCTGAGGGGGTGTATTTTTCAAAAAATAAAGCGGATGCATTTAGTAATCCTAGCTTAATGAAGTATTTAAACAATAATGGCATCCACGAATTAATAGTAATGGGCGCTTTTATAGAAGGCTGTGTAACTGCAACAGTGGAAGGGGCTCTAGCTAGAAATTTTGCTGTAACTGTTGTGGGGGATGCAGTCGCGGGTGCTACTGATCAAAGTAAGGAAGCAGCCTTAATTAGGTTAGCTACACAAGACATCTTAATCCTTAGCTCGGAACAAATTTTTGAAAGTGAAAATGACAAAGGGGAAATTTGAAATGACACTTTTCCAACGATTAATTGTACAAGCTAACAACCCAAGAGGATTCATAGGCTCAATGATGCTACGAATTTTGAATAAGGGGCATAGTAGTATGAATACTTGGCTAATGAAACAGGAAGCCATAAATGTTGGTGATCTTGTATTAATTGTTGGCTGTGGAGGTGGAAAAACACTTCAATCCTTATCGAATATTAATCCAAGTGGTAAAATCTATAGTATGGATGTGCAAATGGAAAAGTGATCGTGACCAAAGCAAGTGTTTCAAGCATTTCGTACACAGATTAGTTTTTTGATACGATTACAGCGTTCCAAACGCATTATTTTTTGCTACACATAGCAACTGTTGTGAAGGATGTATTTAGAGTATTGAAGGACGATGGGAAGAATCATAATTTCGGAGCTCTATAAAATTAATTATCATATGAAAGCCTATAAAACAAAACCTGAAATCAAGTAGCTGTTTGAAAGTATTGGGTTTTAAACCGTTACTATAAAGGAAAATACACAAAATGGCTGGCTTTGTATAATAGGGATAAATGAATACATAAAATGGAGGATATATAAATGAAAAGATGTGAATGGGTCAAGTTAGATGAACCTTTATATGTTGAGTATCATGACAAAGAATGGGGTATTCCCGTCTATGATGATCAGCATTTATTTGAGATGCTCTGTTTAGAGGGGGCACAAGCTGGACTTAGCTGGTGGACAATTCTACAAAAAAGAGAGGGCTACCGGGCAGCTTTCGATCAATTTGATGCTTCGAAAATCATACGCTATACGGATGACAAGCTACAGGAGCTTCGTCAGGATTCTCGCATCGTACGTAATAAGCTTAAAATTGCTAGTGTTGTGACGAATGCTCAAGCCTTTCTACGGATACAAGAGAAATATGGCTCCTTCTCTAAGTATATTTGGGGATTTGTGGATCATCAGCCGATTAGCAATGAATGGTCGTCCATTGCTGATGTACCTGCTACAACAGAAATTAGTGAACGAATGAGCAAGCAATTAAAAAAAGACGGCTTTAAATTTGTTGGAAGTACGATTTGCTATTCATTTATGCAGGCAACAGGAATGGTTAATGATCATGTCGTAGATTGTATTTGTCGAAGTGAGGGATCAGCTAATGGAAATTGATGATATTAAGGCACAGCTAGTGAGACAGGCAACAATTTTTGAAACAGGTGGGTTTAGACCTACATATGACTTGCTAGAAAGCTGGATTGGCTATGTTGGATGGTCTTTACCTGAGGAACAGAGGCCACAAGGGTTTCAGCCACTAGCGACCTTATTTTTAAAGGACCTTTCTTTTGTGCCTGCGTCCCTAAAGCATATTGAATTGCTAGTATTATTTATCAATGATGAAATATTTGATCACCTCATAGAAGATGATCTTAGCCGTTTTTTTGAAATAAGAGCATATACCTCAATAGAAGGGTTAATCCAGCAAAATTGGCAGCATGACCGTATTCGCGCTTTTCCGCTTATTCCAAAACATATTGATAATGATTATCCAACATGGGATGGAGGTGGGATTCCATCTGATGTGGAGGATGAAATTTTAAGGTTAGAGCACGAGGAGGATTTTGAATACTTCGATGATATTGTAGAGGAAATATACGCTATTCATAAAATAGGTGGCTATCCAGCGTTTTGTCAAAGTGGTCATGATTACGGTGAGGACTTTCCCTTTGTATTACAGATTGCCTCAGACGAGAAGGCACATTTCAATATCGTCGATAATGGAAATTTCTATTTCTTTTTTAATCCAAAACTACATGAATGGCGTGTTCATTGCGATTTTTATTAGCAGTGAAATTTATAAGATAGATGTTACAAACAAACGTCTATTGATGACATGATTAGGAGGAATAATGATGAGGAGGCAAACTTCTGAAATTAGCAAAGTAAAGAAGGTGAGGAAAATGGAAAACAAAACAGTTATTAAGAGCGGAATTAGTTTTGGCTCCGTATTAGCCATTACTATTTCCTGGAGTGTAAATCATTCCATTATATGGGCAATCATCCATGGTTGTTTAAGTTGGTTGTATGTAATTTATTACGCACTAATAAGATAAAAATGTTTTAATGTGAAATCCAATGATAAAAGCGGGATGAATGTGGAACCTGACACTGTGCAATTGTTTAACGATACATTGAATTGTATACATACAATAGAGAATGTGTGCTTTGTTCATAACTTTTGAGCATTTAGCATAAATAACTAAGTGCTCGTTTTTCGATGAAAAGCTCATATTAAGAAAGATTACTAACATCTTTCCATGTATCGTAGAAGAAAGGTTGATAGGATGACACATCAAGTGACCGCCACAAGCAATATTGATTTTAATGCTACAGGTGTTGATGAAATATTACAAAATGTAGCTTTTATATTATCTACTTTCGTAATATCTTGCCCTTTTTACAGAGATTATGGTTTAAGACTAGACACGCTTCCACCTTTCCAGCTTGTCAAAAGACGTAACACCGCACGTCTTTTGGAAAGCATTCAACGTTTCGTGCCACGAGCTATAGTAATAGATGTTGATTATGTTGGGGATGCATATGTAGGAAAATTAGAACCTGTTGTGAAAGTAATCGTAAACGAATAAACGATTAAGGTAAATATTGTCCCCTTGCTAGGCTATCTAAATGTTAGTCTGGCAAATATTATGGGGATTATTAAACAAATATTTCATATTGGGCCAGTGAGACTCATTCATTATTTAATATGATAAGCGTATTCTATTAAAAAGATGAAATGGAGAGAACATATGAGAGGATTAATAAAAGGCCTTTTTATTTTATTTTCCTTGATGTTAGTAACTGCAGCATTGCTAAAATATAATCAACCTTCATATGAAAGACCCATTCAAAAAAATCCCGATACAAATTATAGTGAAGAAATTGGTGAAAAATTACAAAGCACGAATTTTACACAAAAAATTATAGTAGCGTTACGAGCAGCAGGCTATTTTCCAGATAGTACAATCGGCTACTTAATTGAAACTCCGAGCAATCAACTAATAACGATACAATTACATAATTTAGATAAACTCGAAAAGAGTACAGAAAGCGAAATCCAAAATATCGTCAATAGTATCGCGGAAACTAATGATCTTCAGCTATTTATCGTTAATATCAGACTTACTGATGTTCATTAACAACGCTTAAGGATAAGAGACCTCTAAATCGTTACAGAACATTTGTATGCTATAATCAAGAAAAGAGGTGATCATAGTGAGAATTTTAGTTTTAGGTGCCACTGGACGCGTTGGTAGCCATATAGTTTCCCTAGCGTTACGAGATAAACATAGCGTTACAGCTTTAGTTCGTCACCCAAATAAGCTAAAAATAAGTGATGAAAATTTACATATTGTACAAGGAAATGTTTTAGAAAAACAAGATATAGCAAAGGTCATGGCGAATGTAGATATTGTAATTAGTGCATTAAACACTGATGGTACAAATACATTAACTGAAAGTATGCCGCTAATTCTTGATGCAATGGAAAAAGAGCATGTGAAAAGAATGATAACTGTCGGAACAGCTAGTATTCTACAAAGTCGATTGACACCAAGTATTTTACGTTATCAATCGAGCGAATCAAAAAGAAAAACAACCTTTGCGGCAGAGGAGCATCATAAAGCCTATCATTTATTGAAAAACTCTAATACTGATTGGACAATCGTCTGTCCGACATACTTACCGGATGGTGAATATACGGGCACTTATCGTATCGAACGAGACTTTTTACCGGATGGTGGGATAGAAATATCTGTAGCAGATACCGCAGAGTTTGCCTATCTACAAATTCAGAGTAAAGAATATGTGAAATCGCGTGTAGGTATTGCGTATTAGATTTTCAAACAAATACGTAATTAATTATAAGAAGAGACAAAAAGAGACTGAAAAAACATATTTTAAAGGTTGGTAGAACTTTGTTCAGCTTTAGGGGGGCGTTAATCGAAAAGGGTTAACGCTTTTTTGGTTGTTCAGGAAATTAAAAAAATATGCAAGTGTGTAATGTAGGGAAGAAGTAAGAATCAATTAGATTTTGGTTTTGGTGAACAGGTAACCTATATAACAGGACCTGCATTGGAAAGTCTTGAAAAACTAGTACAAAGAAATGAGCGATTCGACTTTTTCTTTATCGATGCTGATAAGGATAATTATGAAAACTATTTAAATTACTGTGTACAGCTAGCAAATCCCGATGCAATCATAGTTACTGACAATGTGCTTGCTGCAGGAAGTGTGGCAGATCCAAATGCCAAACCAAAACGATATACGGAAATAATGAAGAAATTCAATGAAGCAGTAGCGAACCACCCTCAATTAGAGTCGATTATTATTCCAATTGGTGATGGTATGACACTTTCACAAGTGAAGAAATAAGGGTCGTTTTAATACGAGGAGGCACTGACGGTTTGCATGTTAGTGCTTTTTTGCTTAGCCTACAAGTATAAACCAATTAAATATCCACCCGGCAGCCTCCTAAGATTCCTACTATAATTAAGACAAGTCCATGCTTTTACAGATGATCAACATTTTTTAAAACAATGCCCATTTAAACGACAATAATTCCACAAAACATTTGAATAAATGATAAACCTCGCATTAGCCCAACGGAAAGTTTCTACGTCTAAAAAACTGTTTTGCTTAAAATAACCTTAAAAAAATGAATAATATTAATAATTACTTGAATTTTATTTAATTATTATTTAACATTATTAAAAAGGAGGGGTGATATGAACCGTGATGAAGTACCATCTTGGATTTTATCTTTAGATAAAGAATCTGTTGAATTTATAAGAAAATTTATAATAAATTCTGGGTCTTTAAAGAATATATCTAAAATTTATGGTGTCTCATATCCGACTGTAAGGACTAAATTAGATACTTTAATTAAAAAAATTGAACTGAATAGCAATACGGAAGACCTGGAGTTTGTAAATATGATTAAAAATTTGGTTATTGATGAACGGTTGAGTTTAGAGACGGCAAAAATGATTATTGATAAATATAAAAGCGAAAGGAATGATGAATAATGGATCCAAATTATAAATGGTTGATAGCCATTTTAATAGCCATTGTAATAATAGGAGTTCAATCTTTTTTATCTAGAAGAGCCAACGTTTACTTTGGAGCAATTGTACCTATTCTGTATTTAGTTTTTATTTTTGGATGGTGGATAACTAGAACGGGAAATGTCAATACATCTTCACTCATTAAAGTTGCAGTTGCTGGTACTTTGTTTTTATTAGGAACTTGGGCTAAAGGAAGGGAATCTCTAAAAAATAAAAGAAAGAAAGAATTGGATAAAATGAAGTTACATGATATTCATTAATAAATTTTTAGGGAATATTTTGAATCAAACTTTTTTAAAGGTATGCTTTTATTTGAAACAAATGGATAGACAAGCTTTAAAGGTGTGGCTACCAAATATCTTGATAATTAACTAGCTTGGTTCTTTTTTGTCGATCGTCGTAGTAATAAAAACACCAAAGAGAAATGACAGATACCTATGATAGTTTAAGTCTTTCAAAATTCAGTATCTAAATTATCTAATTCAAATCTAAGCACAAATTCAAAATGGCATTATTATTAAAAAGTTTAGGGAACCATTTAGGTATCCCTAAATTTTTTAATATGAAAATCAATATTAAAATTTAACATAGCCTATGAATAAAGTAGCGGGATGGCCTCTGCTAATTACGTTAAGACTAGATGAAGTATTGGATAATGGCGACCTGAACTGTCTGTTGGTTCTTCACTAACAATAGTAAAACCGTTTTTCAAATAAAACATCTTTGCGCTTTCATTGTCTTTGTTGACATCAACAGACCTTATATTAAAATCTCTAATGAGTTGTTGTATTAATTGTTTTCCATAACCTTTTCCAATCTCAGCAGGTTCTAAAAATAGCATTTCTAAGTGCTGATTATTCGTCCCAGAAAAACCTATCAATTCATTTTCCACATACCAAAGTCTCACATCAAGATGTGGGAAATACATAGGAATTTCCTGTTTAATGTCTTCCTTATCTTTTAAACTTAAAAAATCGTGGGTTTTGGTAACGGATCTATCCCAAAGATTTATAATAGTTTCATAGTCATTAGTTGTGGCTTGTCTATTTTTCATAATGTTCTCTCCTTTTTCTCTTCATTATCACGCTCCTTTCTATTTTTTATTGGAAGATTTTAATGATGTAGCACCAATCATAATAAATTTTCATTTTCTATGATCCTCTCGATTTAGGGAATTTGTTCTTCTTATAATTTAGATGTTACAAAATAATAAAAGGGCCACATTAGTGACCCTTAGTATCAAATCAGGAGGTATAAGGCAAAATAAGCTTTACATTATTATATATATGATGTAGAAGAAATTAAGGCTAGTTTTGTGCCTGTGACATAGTTTCATTTTTTATCACAAAATCCTAGCATTAACTAATTTTAGTTCCGTTTGGTACAGGCTGATCAGGAGCTAATAAAATCACATCTCCTTCTACAGGAACGCCGCCAATTACTAAAACTTCAGATTTAAAGCCTGCCACACGACGGGGAGGGAAATTAACGATCGCTACTACTTGCGTATTCATAATTCCTTCTGGCGTATAGCGTTTTGTAATTTGAGCAGAGGATTGCTTAATGCCAAGATCTTCTCCAAAATCAATTTTCATTTTAATAGCAGGAACCCTTGCTTGTGTAAGTTCTTCGGCTTGGATAACAGTACCAATTCTAATATCAAGATTCACAAAATCTTCTATAGTTGCCATGAAAAATACTCCTTACTTTTCAATTTGTATAAAGTCTTGTAAATTCTTTTCGATCAAAGTATTTATTTTTTCTAAAGTAGTTGGATAAATGTTTTCGAATATTGCATATAGCGATTCAAATGATGCATGGAGCTCTTTGTTATGATTTAATTCATCGCGAGTGATTGTAAAATTTTCTAATAAAGTAGGGTGATTATGTTGTTTCAGCTCCCGTTCAATTTTCTCCAGGAGTAAAAGAAAAGATTCATCATCCTCCACCAATAAAATTCGATAAGAGATTTACTAATATGGTTATAATAAACATAAAACATAAATAATGCTCTTTGGCCTTCCGTAAGTTCTTCATAAAAACGTTCTTTTACACCGATATTAGTTTCTTCGGACATTCTTATCTTATAGATTTGAATGAGTGCTTCGAAACACCTTTGACTTAGATTGGAGCTGTTAAACTCGAAATCCTCTTCTTTCACCGTTATTATCAAAATAATCACACTCCTTCCAAATAATATAACATTTTTAGGATTAGAATGTGTAGCGTTATTTACATTCAATTTGGATTGTTATTGGTTTTATATACAATTAAAAGAACAAAAATAAAAGCATTTTTTAGTTTAAACCTCAAATAATAATGATTAGAAATAATTATTTGCAGGAGGTGAAAACTTGAGGAAATACTATCTGCTGATTACATTATGCTTTTTCTGGTTATTTTTATTTTTTGTTAATGAAAAATCTTTTGCAGATAAGGGAAGGAAGTATTATGAAGAGGCAGGACAAATTTTGTGGGATATTAATACGGATGAGAAAGTGATCGCCTTAACCTTTGATGATGGTCCTCATAAAAAGTACACACCTGACATTTTAGATATATTAGACAAGTACAATGCAAAGGCCACATTCTTTATTGTGGGTGAAAATGCAGAAAAAAATCCAGGGCTTGCTTTACGTATACATGAAGAAGGTCACGAACTAGCCATTCACACATATACGCATCCTTTTAGAACGAATGTTTCCAATTTGATGAAAGAAATAAAACAAACACATGCAACAATTTATGGTATTACAGGTTATGTCCCTGTTTTATTTAGACCCGTTGAAGGCCAATACACGGATTCCATGATTGATGCAATATCAAAAGAAGGGTATAAAGTTGTCATGTGGTCATGGCATTTAGATACATTTGATTGGAAAAATCCTGGAGAAAAGAAAATTGTCAATACTGTTTTAAAAGGTGCTAAGCCTGGAAGTGTCGTGTTATTTCATGATGGCGGTGGAAATCGTGAGCAAACTGTGAAAGCATTAGAAAAAATCTTGCCAGAGCTTGAAGAGCAGGGATATAAATTTGTAACGATATCTGAACTACTCGAGATTCAAAAATTAAGTAATAAGGAAGGAAAATAAATATAGGCAGGGCTCATTTTTTTATGTAATCTGGGCCTTGCTTTTTTGTATTTGAACCCTGTGTATTTATATCCGAAGGAATAATGTAAAATAAGGATGTTTATGGTTATTTTAGTCTTTAATTGTGAAAAAGAATGTTTTAGGGATCTACAACAAGGAAAGAGGGTATCAATTATGAATGATTACATTAAAACGATGAGACAAATGATCGGGCAGGAAACTCTATTGACTATTGGCTGTGGAGCAATAATTGAAGATGATAGGGGGCGTATTCTTTTACAAAAAAGGACTGACGGTGATATTTGGGGAATCCCAGGAGGTATCTTGGAAATCGGAGAAACTTTTGAAGAGACTGTTAAAAGGGAAGTTTTTGAAGAAACAAATCTTATCCTGAACAATATTACATTGTTTGGATTATATTCTGGTAAAAATGGTTTTGCAGAGTACTCAAATGGAGATAAAGTTTTTAGTGTTCAAATAATTTTTTACTCAAGCGATTATAAAGGTACTTTACAAATCAATGATGAAAGTAGCGAACTGTACTTTTTATCGAGAGATGAAATACCTTTAAATCTTAATCCTCACCAATCCTCATTTATTAAGGATTGGAGAAATAGTATACCTATACCAGTAATAAAATGAAAAAGGATACATATGTTTTACAGCAATCTAACAGCTTTGTTCCTACTGCAAGCGGAGACTCAGAAAATTATATTGCATAGTTTAATTCTTTTTTTAACTCACATCAATGTATTCCGTCCCGCTTATCACTTTTTTTACCTCCAACTCGAGATTTAGAAAGTTTTATTATGGAAAAAGATATTTGTGGTCGTTAGATAGCATTTTTAAGACAGCTTGGCATGGGGAATCCTTTTAACAGGCATTAGTGCTGGTTCAATTTGTTGGTTCGAGGAAGGAATAACAGATTCATTTGGAGGAGAATTAGAGCCGATAACATCTGAATCTTGAATAAGCTTATTTTTTGAAGTTGTCATTTTAGAAGAAAAACCATCCATACCTATTCTTAGTGTGTATAATATAAAAAAACTAAGAAATGATTACAAAAAAATGAAACAGAAAATGGTAATCAAACGTAAAATAACGTAGGGGGGATATGGGGTGAAATATGTATTAATTGGTGTTTTCTTATCACTTTGCGGTGTTTTGATATCGATGATGTTATGGGGAATGGAAAAAATTTATTTAGTTTCAGGCACGGTTGGCTGTATCTTCATTGTCATTTCAATGATTTTTTCAGGGTCTATGGTTAGTGGGGATCGGATGAGGGCAAATATTGCTACCGAAACAACAGAACATCGTGATGAACGCAATAAAATTACTTTAAATTCCTTATACATTGCCTTACCAAATATTATTGTAGCGGTTTTATTATATTATTTAAGTAAATGATAAATAAAAGGTCACTCGGACAAAAGTGACCTTTTTGTTTTAACTGTAGTATGTTAGGCTGGTTAGTTATCCTTCTATTACTAGGTATTTGAAATTTAGCAACAGAGTTTATGGAAATGATTAATTGTGACAATGATAAATAGCATTAACTTTTTTCGTTATTCATCTGATTAACGAAAGTATTGGGAAAATTAATAGACGAATGTTGCGCCAACAATAATTAAAAGAATGAATAGAACGACTATTAATGCGAATGCTGAACCATGTCCTCTGCCATGGCCATAACCATAGTATCCGCCGCAGCCACCGCCGCCATAGCTACCGCCGCCATAGCCACCGCCGCCGAAGCCACCACCGCCGAAGCCACCACCGCCGAAGCCACCGCCATAGCCTCCGTAACAACAGTTACCATAATTTCCACCGTAATATCCCATGAAATATCCCTCCCTTCTACAATCTATAATATGTCTTGGTGTAGAAAGGAGGGGAGGTATTCATCTTGGTTTTACTCAGTTTGAATTAAAAATCCGAAAAATTAATGATGATGAATTACTGAATTTTAAAATGGGATAGCTATGAATATTGTTCCTCAAAATTTTGGAAATTCTTAGGGAATAAAATATGTAAGCAACATTTTTATAGAATAATAAATTTGAAACTATTACAAATGTCAATCGTATAAATAAGGAAGGCTCTAGGAGGTGATTGTACTATGTCGTTTATTGGATTGGCTATTCTAATTTTTTCAATTGTCTGCTATTTACCTTTCTTTATCTGGCTTTCTGCTAGGTATCTAAATAATGGTGATCAATCAAAAAGAAAAAATAATTATTGGTTATTGTTGATGTTAACTGGATTATTAAATTCTTTGAATACTTTCTTGTTTAAGATTCAAGATACATATTTTTTAGCAGTAACAGTCATTTTCATTTTATTATTTAGCCTTTACATGTTTTCCACTGTTCGTAGAGATAAAAGAAAAGAATCGTTTAGATAAAAGTGGTGGAATAACTAACGAAATGGTTTAGAATGCTACAATGTGTCTAAACATGTTCCCTTGAATATGGGCCTTGTCTAAATATTCAAGGGAATATTTTTATAATTTCTATATGTTTTAAAGTGGATCATCACCAAAACGTGTGGTTGATTTCCGTTCCGACTGGGCGCTTTCCTAGGGGCGTCCGATGAGCCGCTTTTGGTGTTGCTGTCGCTACGCTTTCGCACAGTCAAAACATTTGTAGCTGACGCTTCGCTTTCGCTACAGAAAACATTTGGTGCTGCCGCTACGTTAACACTACGCTTTCGCACAGAAAACATCCGCTGCGCTGCAGGGTCTCGGGCCAACACGATGTTGGTCACGAAGGCGTTATCACAGGATGTGATGTTTTTAGCCTTCGTTCCTCTATTGCTGATCCCCGAGGAGTCGCCCAGTCTCCACTCCAATCAACTATTTACATAGTAGACGTTTTAACAAAAGTCATCCATAACTTTTGGTAATGAACCTTTATAGTGGTTTATTAATTATTTGTTTCCAGACCAAAGTGGCTACTGTTCCTAGACATATACAAACGGCATATATAATAGCACTAATGAGACCCCAAAATTCTAGTCCAAAAGGTAATAGTAAAGTAGTGATACCTACTATGTATGAGAAAACACCAAATAGCTTAGCTAGTTTATCTTTATCACCAATAAAACAATCTTCTTGGTAACCCGCAATAAGCCACAGTTTCTTTTTAATATGGATCAGATAACCCATAAAAATAATAATTAAAGCAAGAACAAAACAAGTAATATATCCAGCAATCATTTTTCGTCACCTCACTTATGTTAGTTCTAATAAATATACGAATATAATAAGAAAAAGGTTTTCCAAATTATTACTTAAAAAGCCACAGAGTTTTTGTTCGAACTTATGTCGGGAAGTACATTGAAGAAAATTCTAACATATAAAATCTAAGATAACTCATCGGATCATGCTTATATATTTATCAGTATAATTATGAAAAAAATTAGGGAATTCACATAACAATAAACGATAAATAAATAAGGGCCACTCGAACCAAAGTGACCCTAAACCACAAACTAGGAGGTGCAAAGCTAAGTTAGCTTTACACTACTATTAATATGACTTAGTAGCTATGTTTGTATAGTGAAATGCCTGAGAATAAAATTAAAAAAATAATAATCTATAGGTGAAGTTTCAAAATTTTGTATCAATCACTTTTTCTACATGATTTAGAGGCTAAATAAGTAATTAGTATAGCTGGTAAAATAAAGTACTATTAGAAGTTTCCGATGTATGAAACTATAGTCAAATGCACCTCATAAATAGGAAGGTTTATTCCTTAACGCTGCTTGTAATATTAAGTGTATTAACTCATGGTCATTAATTAAATAAGGTATTTCTTCCGGCTCAACCCAAATACGCGAAATTGTTTCATGTTCTCGAAGGAATGGTAGGCATTCTTGAATTTCCATGCTATAAAACATTTGATATCCGATTAAAGGGTACTTACTATTAGCATTGAATAAGAGGTTCTCTTCGTGACTGACTTCAATTGCTCCCAAATAGTTGATCGGCCCCTTAACATAACCTTCTTTCAAATGCCTCTCTATGAAATGCTTCTTCAGGTGTTTCTCCTTTTTCAATATGTCCTCCGGGAAAGTTAAATCCTCTCCCGTCTACATGAACTAACAAAACATTCCCTTGATAAAAACAAACACCATGTACACTTGCTATTATGCTGAAATCGTCAATTCTATGATTTTGAAATCATGTCAGTTTTAGATGATGCCCGTTCCAGTTCACATAAATTTGGTTGTTCATATGGTACCTCCCTTATTACGCAATAATATAATCAATATATTTCCATTTTAGTTAATTAAAAGATTAAAGAATTCATTAGTAGTGATGAGAACATTCAATATGTAATGGGGGCTTTTGAATTTATTTCGGACTCCCATATACAAATTAAAGGCCAATCGTTCATGTACAAAAAAGGCGATACTCTGCAATACCAAAGAATTGAAGGTAACGGTATATTGTTATTGGATGGCAATTGGTTAGATATATCTTCTCTTAATGGCACACTTCTTGGGTGTTAAAGAAATGTAAGAACTCCGAATACTTTAAAACCTGTTATCCCATTATGGATAGCAAGTTTTTCAATTTAAATTTGTTCGTTAGATTTTAGTTTATGATTCTTCATACAAGGAATGAAGGGGGATGTATGTTCTGTGTAGAATATAGGTATAAAAGGGGGAGATTAGTTTGATAGATTTTCAATATATTGTGAATAAAGATCGTGATCCATCGAGAAGGGAGTTATGGGGGAACCATAGGATTGGAGTAAAGGGTTTATTTGAAGAAATACATAGTGTAGAAGGGAAAGTAAACAGAATAGGAATTATTGGTGCAGGCAACTGCGATGATTTAGATTTAGAGTACATATCGACAATTTGTAATGAAATTCATCTTTTCGATGTAGATGTGACAAGCATGGAGCAAGCTACTCAGAATCTCTCAAAAGATATTGTAGAGAAACTAAGACTAGTCCAAATCGATATAACTACAATTGATACATTTGTACCGGAGGTGCCTGGTTATTTATATGCGTTATTTGATTACGGGCTTACGATAGAAGCATTAGCTGAAACTAATAGATGGGTTGTAATAGAAGGTACAACATCTATACCAACATTTTATTCGCGGACTGAAGATAAGAGTTCATTTGTGGATTTAATTAAGGTCAATAAGGGGTTTCAAGCGTTTAAAGAACGTACAAAATCAAAAGTACTTGAGATAGGTGGCGCCCCCATTATAAATTTAGCTCAAGGATCTATGGCGTTACTATTAGCCAGTGGAGCAGTTAACGGTACAATTGGTCAAGGAGACACTTTACACGCTGTACAGGGCATGGAAGTTGTTACTAAGGTTGTCTCAGAGGAAGAAACAGAGAATACATTAATTACAAAAACACGTACTAAAAGGGAAGTATCTGTAAAAGTTATTACCCCAAGTGGTATTGTTAAAAAGTTTATGTAATTTAAATAGAGCGTATTTATGTGAGTTATTTAAAAGGATAAAATAAAGTAGGTACTATCTTCAGCTACTTGACATGGAGCCTCTGCGGGCATAAGTTCCAAGCCAAGAAGCCAGCCCAAATTTACTGGCTTGGGACTGCAAAGGCTATCGTGCCCGCCACTCCAAGTAAAGTAGTGATTAAGTATCTCTATATCCAATGCCATATATAGAAAACACCGGTTTAGCAACGTTTATCGTTTGTTGCATTTAATATTGCAATTTAGGTGGATTTTTCGAAATTACAAAGATGAAGTAGATAAGTCATTTACAAATTCCATTAAAGCTCTACTAATATGAGGCTCAAGCTCTATTAATAAGTGATTGGCGCCTGCTACTTCAATATATTCCGCATTAGGTAAATATTTCAAAATGCTTTTACTATAATAATTAGGAAACATAGCATCATATTCTCCATGTATCAAATGTGTTATCTTATTCGATAATATAGATAAGTCTTTTTCAATATTAATATCAAGCAAAGCTTTCATTAGAGAAAGCAAATGCTCTTGACTAAAAAACTCTAAACGCTTCTGTATAGCATTTCCTCTAAAGTGTGACCACTCTTTAGATTTTGGGCCTAATAATAGGCTGCTATTTATATCCCAAAATCTTTCAATTTGACCCTTTTCTACCAACTTAATAAAGTTATTCCACAAACTTTCTAAAGCGTTATCAATATATGTAATAGGTGAGACTAGAATCAACTTATAAACCTTATTTGGATTTTTCATGCTATATTGCATAGCTATAGAAGCTCCTTGGCTATGTCCTACGAGTATAATTTTAGTGAATTTTTCATATTCTAGTAAGTAATTAATTAATTCGTCTAATTGATCAGTATAGGATTCAAACGAGGCCTGCTTCCATAAAGATGCATTATTTCCATGGCCAATACAATCATAAGTGACAAGATTGACGTGACCTTTAAACTTAGTCGAGACATCCTCCCAACAAATACTAGATTCAGAAAAGCCATGCACAAAGAGTATGCAACAATCGCTCCTACCTGTTCGGAAAATATTTGCAGTTGAATACAATTTAGAATATTGAATTTTTGAATACATTCCATAATCCTCCTACTTATCCCTATATTTATTATATAAGATATTAACTTTTATTAACAATAGAATCAACTTTAAACGTGTAATTCATAATTTTTACACGCTTCTTTTAATAGTATTATTTCCTAAAAACATTAGTATATTTATCAAATAATGTAATATTTTCATGGTTAGAACTTACGATTCTAACTATTAAGATTAACTTTTATTCTTAAAGTATGTAGTTTTTTACCAAAAGCACTTAATATAATGGATAATACCCTGCATTAAAATACAATTTATTCAAAATATAAAAATAAAAGTAAATTGAAACTTTATTTGACTTTTACCTAAAAAGTACAGTAGAATAATTTAGTGTAAAAACATGTAAATTTTTCCTTTTAATAAAATTCATTTTATGTATTTGAAAAAGTTTTATTAAAGAGGCCTTCTTACAGGCTTAGTAAACTTTACATATTATTTAGGAGGTCAGTTTATTGTGAAAAGCATAGCTACTATTGAAAGAGAAATTAGTACTGTTGAAAGCGAAAAATCCATGTCATATATAGATATATATGGATCAAGTGTAGATGAATTAGTAAAAGAAGCGATTTCTCATATCTTAAATAATGGTACGGAAATTCGTGTACGTGCTGGTGATGCATTACAAGCTTATGGTGTAAATTATATATTGACTAATCCAAAAGATAGATTACACTCATTACGTGCTGGAGCAAATCGTTATTTATGTAGAGAATTAGTAGCTTATTTTAAAGGTTGTCTAACTGCGGAAGATGGCCTAGGAAAAGCATCTAAGTTTTGGATGACTCTTGTAGATGAAGATGGAAAAATAAACTCTAACTATGGATATTACGTATTTCACGAAGAGGTAGAGGGATTTAGAAATCAATATGAATGGATTATTAAGAGATTGTTAGACAATAAGGATAGCAGACGGGCTATAATTAATATTAATCAGAACTATCACAAATCCGAGACTAAAGATTTTCCATGTACTGTAGCAATTCAATTTTTCATTAAAAATAATTATTTACATTGTGAGGTTATGTCAAGAAGCACGGATGTTGTAACTGGTTTGCCTTATGACATGGGCTTTTTCTCTTTTATTCATGAATTACTATGCCAAGATTTAAGAGAACGAAAGTATGCTGATCTAGAGCTGGGTAATACAGTAATGAAAACCTCATTTACTCAAATTTATGAAAAAACACGCAGTAAAGCATTAGAAGTTATTAATGGAGCAAAAAATGATGTTGATAAAATGCCTGAAATTTCAAATGCTAAAGTTGTTCTAAATGATATTTACAGCGATATTCAAGATTCAGAAACTATAAAATGGATAAATAAAGAGGCGAAATTTGAACAATGAAAATTGTATTGACATCTAAAAACGAAGCTAAAATAAAAGCAGTAACTAATGTTTTTTCACAAGTTTTTAATAATAATATCGAAATTATACCAATTTCAGTAGATTCTGGTATTTCGGAAACTCCAATTAATGATGAGGAAGCTCTACAAGGGTGTAGAACAAGAATAGATAACGTGAAATTAGACGATTTTGACTACATCGTATCGATGGAAGGGTTAATTCAAGAATTTAGTTATGGTTCTTTTGTGTATGGAATCGTTGTTATTTGGGACGCGGCAAATAAACAGGAAGCAATTGGATGTAGTGCCAAAGTTAAAATTCCGGAGAAACTGGCTAAATCTATTAAACCTGAACAGAAATTAAGCGATTTAGTCGAAAAATCTTATTCATCAGAGAAAGTGAAGGAACTCTCATTAATAGGTACAAATGGTGTCATCACCAATAAACTATTTACTAGGGTTGATGAATTTGATGGGGCGCTAAGAAGTGCTTTAGGTTACCTAATTAATAAAGAGAATTACTCCTAACTATTAAAAATAGAATTGCCTAGTCTAATTAATACATTAAACTGCTCAAAACGTGGTTTCTAATATAGCCTATAAGGATCCTTTAAAAAAATACACAATACAAGATATAGTCTGCATTGTATTGTGTATTTTTACTGCTTAAGTATATTTGAGAAGAGTGTGAAAAAATGAAGTATATTATTTTTGATTTAGATGAGACCATCTTCAATCATACAAATGGTGAAAAAAATGGTTTAAAAGATATACATATTAAATATTTTGAAGTATATGGGATTAGCTATGAGAACTTTCATCATAACTTTTCAGAATTCAACAAGCTTTCTTGGGAGAATTTCGAGAATGGAATTCAAAATATAGAGGCCACTTTATCTAATAGATTTAAGTTACTCTGTGAATTTTACGAAATAGAAATTGATTTACTAAACTTACTAAAAGATTATACTGCTTCTTATATTAGAAATTGTATACCATACATCGGAGCTAAAGCATTACTTAATGAATTATTAAATATGGGGTTTGTACTAGGGGTATGCAGCAACGGTCTAGAAAGAATTCAATTTGATAAAATGAAATATCATAACATTGAAAAATATTTTTCATTTTTTCAATTCGGAAGTGAGTTTCCATCCTGTAAACCTAACCAATATTTTTTTACTCACATGTTGAATGATTTAAAAGTAGAACCTCAAGAAATTCTATTAATAGGGGATTCTTTAACAAATGATATCATTCCAGCAGAAAAATCGGGTATGAAAACGCTCCATATTAATGAAGAATATTTAATTGGGGGTGAATTACAATGCACATTAATTTTGAACAAATTAGAGGAAATGATAGTTTTATCCTAAAAAACGCAACGTATTATTCAAGTGATCATCGTTTCTGTAAAGGCGATATTGCTATTTCTAATAACAAAATCAAAGAAATTTTGCCTTCAAATTCATCAAATGGTACTAATGTTGTTGATACTCAGAATTTAGTAATATTTCCAGGTTTAATAAATTCACATTTGCATCCAAGTAAAGAACTCTATGGAGGGTTAGAACCATTTAGCAGTATAAGTGAAATTCTCGATACAGTTCACAAAAATAACCATCTTGAAACGAAAGAATTACAGAGATTATCTTCTTCATATTCAATTTTAAATTCCGTAAATCAAGGTATTACTACTCTGGGTATATTTACAAGTAGAGCAGAAATAGATGCCGAAGAGGCTAAAAAATTCAACATCAGGGCTGTTATTCATTTTGCACAAAATGACCAGTGGGTTGGAAAAGAGTCGAGCCCTACTGCTTCTTCAATTGATAATATTATAAATCGCTATTTAGACTGTGTAGATAACTACGAATCGGATTTAATAAAAGTTCATCCAGCAACAGCATCAGAACTTACTGCAACTTCCGATTTAATGAAAAAACTTCACGCAATGGCAAAGGAGCAAGGGAAAAGATTTGCTATGCATATTAGTGAAGGAAGTAGTCAGGTCGATCAATGTATAAGTTATTATGGAAAGTCCGGAATACAGATATTGGATGAGATGGATTTATTAGATGATTCTACATTATTAGTTCACGCTGCTAGTCTCTCAAACGAAGATACTGCTATCTTATCTAATAAAAATTTGAATTTTATACACTGTCCTGTAAGTAACAGTTTTGTAGGAGCAGGACGTTTTCCATTTAAATCTCTCCTACATAATAATGTCGGATTGGGTACTGATGCTGCAATGGTGAATCCTTTTAATAATCTTCCTTATGAAGCAGCATTTTCACTTTATTTTCATGGCGAATCAAACTTAGACGAGAAAGTCCATCCTAATAATATTATCGAAGCAATTACTACTAAAGGGGCTTTAGCTTTAGGAATAGATAATTTAGGCAGCATAGAAGAAGGTATGATTGCTGATTTGTGTTTCTTTAATCAAGATAATATATTTGTAGATTCTCAAGAACCAAGTTTACTGTTTTTAGACACTTATCTTAAAAATAAACCAGTACACGTTATGGTTAATGGAGAATTTATCATTCTTAATCAAAAGTTTTTAAATTTTGAATTTGAGCAGGTAAGAAAAGAATTTTTTGTAAATAAAAGATTGGAGAGATAACTGGTGAAAAAAGTAGCATTTCTTTTTTCTGGACGTGGAACTTTACTTAAAACTGTAGAGGATTGTTTAGAGAGCTTATCAATTGAGTCTGAGGTTACACTTGTTATTACTAACAATTCTGAGATTGACCCAAAACAGCTTGGTATACAAAAAGAGGCAGATTTTTATTGTTTAGATCATAAAAATTATGCAACTAGAAATGAGCATGAAAAAGAAATAGCTTCGTTGCTTGATAAATACCAGATTGATTTAATTGTACTTGGTGGATATCGCAGAATATTTAGTAGCGATTTTATTGATAGTTATAGTTATAAAACGATTAATACGCACCCTTCACTATTACCTGCATTTGTTGGTGATAAAGCCCAATTGAATGCTATCAAAACAGGGGTAAGAATTACAGGAGCAACAGTACATTTTATCAATAATGAAGTAGATCAGGGGCCTATAATTACACAGGCAGCAGTTCAAGTAAAGCCCTACTATTCAGAGCAAGACTTAAAGGAAGCTATTATTAATGTCGAGAAAAAGGCATTAGCTCGAGCTGTAAAACTATTTATAGAAAATAAACTACAAATAGAAGATAATGTGGTGCATGTACCTGCAGGATACGAAGAAGAATTATTTGTATAAACTCTTAAATGTTAATGCTATAAAAGAAACAACTAAAATACTTTGAATATTTGAGGTGGCTATAAGCTTAACTGAAAAGAAGAATTCTATTTGAATTCTTCTTTTTTATAAACAAGTAGTATTTGGATTTGAATAAAAGTTATCCTTAATTTAAGGAGTGGGAAATAATGACAAAGTATATTTTTGTAACTGGCGGGGTAGTGTCTTCTCTAGGAAAGGGTATTACAGCAGCTTCCTTAGGGCGTTTATTAAAAAATAGAGGTTTAAAAGTGACTATTCAAAAATTTGATCCATATCTTAATATTGATCCTGGAACAATGAGTCCATTTCAACATGGGGAAGTCTTTGTTACAAACGATGGATCGGAAACAGATTTAGATTTAGGACATTATGAACGTTTTATTGATATCGAACTAAATGAATATAGTAATGTGACAACTGGGAAGGTATATTCTAGAGTATTAAAGAATGAACGACGAGGAAAGTACTTAGGAGGAACAGTTCAAGTTATTCCTCATATAACTAATGAAATCAAAAAACATGTATTCTATGCAGGTGAAAAGACTAATGCAGATGTAGTGATTACGGAGATTGGAGGAACGGTGGGAGATATCGAATCTCTTCCTTTTCTTGAAGCAATTCGTCAAATAAAAAGTGATGTAGGGCAAGATAATGTATTCTATATTCATTGTACTCTTATTCTATATTTGAATGCGGCTGGTGAAATAAAAACTAAACCAACTCAGCATAGTGTAAAGGAGTTACGTAGTTTAGGAATCCAACCTAATATTGTTGTGCTTCGTACAGAAATGCCAATATCTCAAGAAATAAAGGATAAAATTTCATTATTTTGTGATATCTCTTCGAATGCAGTGATTGAAGCTTACGATGTTGATACGTTATATGCAGTTCCATTATCATTCCAGGAACAAAATATGGATGAAATTATTTGTAAGCATTTAAAGTTAAATTATCCAAAAGCTGACATGAAAAAATGGGGGGAGTTAGTTAAAAAAATTCGTAGTCTATCCAATGAAGTAGAAATCACTTTGGTCGGAAAATACGTGGAATTAAAAGATGCTTATATATCTATTGTAGAGGCGCTTCGCCATGCAGGATATACATACAATACAGAAATAAAGTTAAATTGGGTTAATGCAGAATACCTAACAATAAATAATGTAGAAGAGCTTATTGGTAAAACAGGGGGAATCCTCGTTCCTGGGGGATTTGGAGAAAGAGGTATTAAGGGTAAAATGGTAGCTATTCAATACGCTCGTGAAAGTAAAATTCCTTTTTTAGGTATTTGTCTGGGAATGCAACTTGCTTCAATTGAATTTGCAAGAAATGTTTTAAATATTAAAGATGCAAATTCTTTTGAGATTGATTCACATACAACAAATGCAATTATTGATGTATTACCAGAGCAAAAGAGTATAGAAGATTTAGGAGGAACTCTCCGTCTAGGGGCACATCCATGTATTATTGAGCCAGAAACCAAAGCTTATATTGCATACAATAAAGCCATTGTTTATGAACGCCATCGTCATCGTTATGAATTTAATAATCAATATCGTCAATTAATGGAGGATGCAGGTATGGTCTTTTCAGGTACAAGTCCAGATGGCCGCTTAGTAGAAATTATTGAATTAAAACAACACCCTTGGTTTGTTGCAACTCAGTTTCATCCTGAATTTACTTCTCGACCTGACAAACCGAATCCTCTATTTGAAAATTTTGTAGGGCAAGCTATTGAATTATCTAAGAAAGGGTATAAAGCACAAGAAACAAGAGAGTATCTTCAGGTATAATTTATGGAAAGTGAATTATAAATATTGGATTTGAGAATATTTTGGACACTAAAAAGTGAAATCTTAATTAAGCTGTATTCCTAATTCGATCTTCAATGGTTTGTGGGGTTTTATTGGCCAAGCTGTTGTGAATTCTTTATCACATTTATAAATGGTAACTTCTGATAAAGCCATATTCGCCGCTTAATTCTGAATTACCCGAGTGATAAAGAGAGTTTGTCTACGCAGCAACAACAGAAGGCACGCCACTTGAACAAATCAAAAGTGAGCTACAAGTGGCATAGGGTACCTGTCATTGGTTTATATATGGTGAAATTTTCATTAAAAAGTACTCATTTAAAGAACATATTTAAATAATAACATCTTAGTAGGGGAGGACAATGCGTGAGAGGGAAAATTATGATGTCACTAATGCTGGTAACATCTTTAGCTGCTATGGAAGGAACCATTGTTAGTACGGCGACACCTAGTATTACCAGTGATTTATCTGGATTTGAAGCAGTGAGTTGGGTATTTTCTATTTACCTTTTAACTGCAGCTGTATCTACTCCTATTTATGGAAAACTAGCAGACTTATTAGGGCGAAAAAGAGTTTTATTATGCGGAGTTATAATATTTTTACTTGGAGCTGTTTTGTGTGGGTTTGCAACCAGTATGTTTCAATTAATTTTATTTCGGGCTGTTCAAGGCTTGGGTGCAGGAGCAGTACTGCCAATTACAATGACCATTATCGGAGATCTATATGTTGAACAACAGGAGAGAGTTAAAGCTCAGGGCTGGATTAGTGCTGTGTTTGGTATTTCAGGTGTTATAGGACCACTTTTTGGTGGTATCCTAGTGGATACTCTTTCTTGGCGCTACATCTTTTTTTTAAACTTGCCATTTGGGTTAATATCTATTTTTATGCTACTCCGTTATTATAAGGAAAATATAAAGAAACAGAAGCATCATATTGATTACATTGGGGCAATTACATTTTCTTGCAGTATAGTTCCTTTATTGTATGCACTATTGACAGGGAGTAATACTCAACACTGGGGAAACCCTTTAATTATAAGTTTATTAGGTATTTCAATTTCATTATTTATTGTTTTTCTTTATATAGAGAAGAATTCTCCTGAACCATTGGTTCCACTAAATCTTTTTTCGCATCGTGATATAAACGTAGTAAATGTTATAACACTTTTTATGGGAACGATGTTAATTAGCATTTTAGTATACTTGCCTATATGGAGCCAAGAAATATTAAATAAAAGTGCTACCACTGCAGGATTTATGCTAATGCCTATGCCTGTAATTTGGGCAGTTGGTTCATTTCTTGCAGGTTATATAGTAAAAAAAATAAAACCGATATATATTGTAATAATAGGAACCATTATTATGTTTCTCGCTGCTTCTTTATTATTTGTTATAAGACCAATGTCTCCAGAATTTTTAATCTATATGGCAATAGGACTAATGGGATTAGGAATGGGACTTATAACTCCTATTATAATAATTATCATTCAAGACCGAGTTTCTAAGAACAAACGAGGAACAGCTGTATCATTAAATACTTTTATTAATACCTTTAGCCAAGCGCTAGGAGCTGCAGTATTTGGCATGATATTTAATGTAAGTACAAATGCTCATAACGATGAAAAAGCAGTTCAAGTATTCAAGTATAAGCAGACTGAAATAAATTCATTGAACACTTTGCAAGATAATTTATTTTCAGGCATACATGCCGTTTTTTCGACTACACTAATTTTAGCTATATTAACATTTTTTATATCTTGGATATTAATTAAGAAGAAACCTCATTATCAAAAAGATGTTAAATTGCAACAATAGCTGTTCCTTAAGAGTACTACTATAAGGCTAATAGGCATGAGAATTTACCGTAACAGTTAGGCTGACGAAAGCCTACCCGATGGGGTGGTGTAAATTGTAGTTAGCTTCCAGGCTACTATGTAAGAGTAGAATGTCCTGTCAATGCGAATATGTGGCTTCCTCAAGAACGTAAGAGGTTAATAGTAATTGGTACTAAAAGACCCTTTACTAACTTAGATTACCCAGATAATAAGCCAATAAGGATGCGGGACATTATTGATAGAGGTACAGAAGTATATACACCAGCATATGTACAAAAACGCTTAGATGGTCACTACAGGGATAAGCCTATTATTACAGATTTAGATGGAATAGCACCTACTTGTGTAGCGCATTATGGGAAAGATCGTTCAACTCGTTTAATTAATGACGGTAAGACAACTCGACCATATTCTGTACGTGAATGGGCAAGGCTTCAAGGCTTTCCAGATTGGTTTATATTTGATGGAACCGATAACGATGCATATAAAATGTTTGGAAATGCTGTGCCTGTAAATATGGGTAGATGGGTCGGGAAACAACTCATAAAGTACTTTGCATGCTATAGAATAAGCGCTAGGGCAGTAGGAATTAATATTGCAAATCAAATACAAGATTGTTCAGTATAAAGAAATTTGGTAAAATAAAAGCAAATACATAATTTACCGGGAAGAACCCGCTTCATAAAACCATTTTGTCATGGTGTTTTAAACATGGCTATTGATGGTATTTGAAGCGGGTTCTTTTTTATTCTTCAAATAAGTAGAAAAATGAAAGGAATGTATAATCAAGAAATAACAAACGTTTTTTGCCAACAAAGAATTAGTGGCGTTTAATCAAGGTAAGTACAAAAACAATTGGAGGAGAATACAAATGAAATACCTACATTAATCATCACTTGCAGTCATTTTATCAGGATGTAATTTGCTTGAATACGAGGTAGTCAATTGGTGTATATTAATTTTTAACTCTGTTTGGACGCAACAGTGTCATAATTCATTAAAAACAATTATTGAAGCGGAATCTAAGCGTTAATGAATTTAGCTTGTAAAACTAAACAAAAATACAAAAAGCGTCACATTTAACTAGGTGTGGCTTTTTCTTATGCATTTACTAGCTATGAATAGAAGAGATGGGGGCAATCTTAATGCCATCTAATTAAGGTGCAGCCAAATTGTCATCAACTTTACGCAATGAAAGAGGTGGTACTATGCAAATAACAGATGGTACATGGATATTTGATTCGGAAACGATCGATGAAGCGGCAAAAAAATTACAACGAGATGAGCAGGAGAGGGAGATGTTAAATGCTTTTGCTCGGTATGCTTACCTTCGTTACAAGCAGATTAGAGATTGTGTAAACCCTCGAAAATGTAAATACATGAGAATTGATCAAGTGCGTGAACAATTAAAATCACCAGCCAAAGTACAAAAAATTAGTAGTTTATTCAATATTTCAGAAGAAGAAGTGCATTACATTGTAGATTTTGTGAAAAAGTATTTGAAGTATGTTAAATAAAACAAAGTCTCTCGGTCAAAAATTTCAACCGGGAGATATTTATTTTACATAGACCATCAGTTCATCATCTAAGCGCCAGAGTAAAATTCCTTATGTAGTTCATTAACTCTGGCGAATTTTTCTGTTGGATCGATGATGAGTGTCATCTGTAAATAATTCTAGAAAATTCATTGCGTGCTTTGCTAAATATCGATCTTTTGACCAAACAATATTCGCTTTTGATTGGATATTGCAATTAGAAAATTTAATAATTCGAATACCATGAATTGGGAATTTATCGAGACTGTTTTTTGGTAAAATGGTTACCCCAAAACCTTCGTTTACAGCACAAGAGTTGCTAAATAATCCAAAAATCGAAGAAGCATACTTCAGTAAACTACAGACGACGCAAAAAAGATAATATGCAAGTATAAGATAGCTTCATGATCCCTTCTTGTTGTTACAAGTGAGGGATTTTAAAAAAGATGTGAGCAACCTATTTAACGCAGGTTACTCACATCTTCCTCTTATTCGATGAAATTTTCATTTTTACGATAAACCATCGCCTCCATTGTTGCGCATAATTCATCGTTGCTCCAAACATGGATCTGATACCAAGCTAAACGGCGTGTTTTTTTAACCTCTTCTGCGATAGCTGTTAGTTGGTGATCTGCCAAACCTGTGCTCATGTAATGTATGGTATTCGTTACACCGACAGCTGTTTTGCCGTTAGAATTACTAGCGGCCGCAAAGGCGTAGTCAGCTAATGGAAAAATAATACCTCCATGTACAGTTCCGTGTGTATTGAGCATATGAAGTGTTGGGGAAAGTGTCACTTT
The DNA here is from genome assembly GCF_044762845.1 of Lysinibacillus sp. NPDC096382. Taxonomy (NCBI): domain Bacteria; kingdom Bacillati; phylum Bacillota; class Bacilli; order Caryophanales; family Bacillaceae; genus Lysinibacillus; species Lysinibacillus sp. NPDC096382. The sequence goes on along the minus strand of NZ_JBIWFC010000007.1, from coordinate 60,647 downwards.
TGCAAAGCCTGCTTTTAATTCTACTAATTCCATCCCTAAATAATTTGCAAATGGTTCCTTTGATAAAGCTTCGAAAATATCATCATAATATTTCTCATGTTGTTGAGCCTCAGTTAATGTCAAAGTGAATCCCCCTTTGTTTATCAACTACCATTTGTGTATATGTAAAATAGACGGAAATCATTCATACAAATTAACAACGATTGAGATTAAAGTGAAATATAAAATCAATTTAACCTAATATTGTGAAAGTAAACGGTATTAACGTAGTTTTATAGAATTATTTTCTGTTTACGATTAATTGGTGTATTTATTTAATTATACCTTATCAATAGTAGGTTTAAAGAGGATATTTGCAAATAGCTTTTTGTGTTTGTGGACAAACAGTATTTAAGCTAAAACATTCTAAAACGGCTAATTAAGCAACTTTAATCAGAAATAATAAAATATATTGACAATTCAGACAAATAAGTTTATCTTAATCTTAGTTACTAAACTAGTACTACCGTAATTAATTTGTTATATAAGGGGAATTGTAATAGCTAAAGGGGGTTAGGAAATGTATCATCCAGAAATAGAAGCAACTTCAAGGGGAGAAATGGCAAAGATTCAGTTGGAGCGCTTAAAAGCAACAGTAGAAAAAGTGTATAACAATACACCTTTCTATAAGGAATTGTTTGATCAGCTTGGCGTTAAACCAGCTGATATTCAAAGCTTAGAAGATATTCGCAAATTGCCATTTACTAAAAAAGTAAATTTACGTGAGCAATATCCATTTAAACTTTTTGCAGTACCGATGGATGATGTAGTTCGCATTCATGGTTCTTCAGGAACTAGTGGAAAACCAACAATTGTTGGTTATACAAAAAATGATATCGATATGTGGTCGGGACTTTTAGCTCGCGCTATTGTTACCGCAGGGGGACGCAAATCAGATATCTTTCATAATGCTTATGGCTATGGTCTATTTACTGGAGGGATGGGTTTACACTACGGAGCCGAAACTTTAGGCGCAGCAGTTGTACCGGTCTCAGGTGGGAATACTGATCGTCAAATTACATTAATTGATGATTTTAAACCAAGAGGCATCGCAGGGACACCTTCTTATATTTTAACGATCGCTGAAAAGATGGAGGAAATGGGAATAGATCCAGCGACGAACGGGATTGAATATGGGATTTTTGGTGCAGAGCCTTGGTCAGAGGAAATGCGCCGTGCCATAGAAGATAAATTAGCAATTCGCGCAATGGATATTTATGGTTTAAGTGAAGTGCTAGGTCCCGGTGTATCAATCGAGTGCTATGAGGCGCAAGATGGTTTACATATAGCTGAAGATCATTTCTTCGTAGAAGTGATTGATCCAGATACATTAGAACCTGTAGCTGATGGAGAAGATGGAGAACTGGTTATTACTAGTTTAACGAAGGAAGCGCTTCCAATTATTCGTTATCGTACGGGTGATATTACTTCGATTACACGTGAAAAATGTAAATGTGGACGTACAACAATGCGGATGTCACGTGTTAAGGGTCGTACAGATGACATGTTAATTATTCGTGGAGTCAATGTTTTTCCATCTGAAATCGAGCGTGAGTTATTGCAAATAGAAGGGTTGGCACCACACTATCAAATCCATTTATTAAAAAAAGGAAATATGGATGCGATCGAACTACATGTTGAGTTAACACCAAAATTATATGAAAAAGTAGGAGGTGACCTCAGTCATCCGCTTATACAATTACTGACAAAGGAGATTAAGCATGATTTAAAAAATGCCTGCTTAATTTCCGTTAGTCTAGTCATTGAAAATAGTGGTGCTATTCCACGCTCTGAAGGAAAGGCAATTCGTGTCATTGATAGAAGAATGGAACAGAAGGAGGTTCTTCAATGATTGATACTGAGCAAATAAAAGATGTGACCATTATAGGTGGAGGGCCTGTTGGTATGTTTGCTGCCTTCTATGGTGGTATGCGAGGCATGAGCGTCAAAATTCTCGAAAGTCTTCCTCAGTTGGGCGGTCAGTTAGCTGCTCTTTATCCAGAGAAATATATTTATGATATAGCGGGTTTTCCAAAAATTCGCGCACAAGATCTTATCAATAATTTAAAAGAACAAATGAAGACTTTCCCGGTGGATGTTTGTACGAATGAATCTGTACAAACTATCGAAAAAGATGAAAACGGTATTTTTAAAATTGTTACTACGAAGAGCGCGCATTATTCTCGCACAATATTGATCACTGCTGGAAACGGTGCGTTTAACGTTCGGAAGCTTGAATTAGATAGGGACGACAAGTTTGCACAATGTAATTTACATTACTTCATTAATGATCTTAATGCTTTTAAAGATCGCAACGTGATGGTGTTTGGTGGTGGCGATTCAGCAGTCGACTGGGCGATGATGCTAGAACCAATTGCTAAAAAGGTTTCTATTGTCCATAGACGGGATAAGTTTCGTGCGCATGAACATAGTGTAGAAAATTTATTGCAATCTACTGTCGAGGTCATTACACCTTTTGTACCCGAAGAACTCGTAGGGGAAGAGCGCATCACACATGTTAAATTAAAGCATGCGAAAGACGAAACCATCCAACCAATCTATGGTGTCGATGATATTATCGTGAACTTTGGCTTTGTTTCGTCGTTAGGGGCCATTAAAGACTGGGGCTTGGAAATTAGGAAAAACGCCATCGTCGTTAATTCACGTATGGAAACTAACATTCCAGGTATTTATGCGGCAGGTGATATTTGCACATATGATGGGAAAGTTAAGCTAATTGTGAGTGGGTTTGGAGAGGCACCTACTGCTATTAGTAACGCAAAAGTATATATTGATCCAACATCTAAAGTGCAACCGTTGCATAGTACGAGTCTAATGGAGGAAAAAAAGAAACAACTTACCTAATGCTGTAGGTTGTGAAAGGAAAGAGTGTATGGCGAAATTCACTAGAGTAGATCAAGATACATGTATTGCTTGTGGCGCATGTGGCGCATCAGCTCCGGATATTTTTGATTATAATGACGAAGGAATCGCCTTTGTTATTTTAGATAATAACAAAGGATGCAAAGAAGTGCCGATAGATTTATATGATGATTTAGAGGATGCAATGGAAGGTTGTCCAACAGAATCAATTAAAGTAGCAAACGATAATAAAGTCTTGTTGGAAGTGTGATTTTTTTTACCCTCTAACATAACATGATAGTGACGGTTATCGTAAAATGGTTATACAAGGAGGTTTTTTACTATGAGTGTCGTTACACAAGTATCGGAACAACAATTACAAGAGCAATTTGAGGAGCGGATTGCTGCAGGTGAAAAGATTGAAGTAGTTGATTGGATGCCGGAAGAGTATCGTTTGGCACTAATCAAATTAATTTCGATGCATGGTATTAGTGAAATTATGGGTGCTCTTCCTGAGAAAGAATGGGTTCCAAAAGCTCCGACATTATACCGAAAGCTAGGGATTATGGCAAAGGTTCAAGATGAGATGGGACATGGTCAATTATTATTACGCGTAGCAGAAGATTTGCTAAAACCATATGGTAAAGATCGCGGCGATATAATGATTGATTTATTCGAAGGGCGTCTTAAGTTCCATAATGTATTCCATATGGAAACAAAATCATGGGCAGATGCGGGTTTAATTGGCTGGCTTGTAGATGGTTCTGCCATTATCTCACAAACAAACATGTTAGGTTCTTCGTATGGTCCTTATGCACGTGCTTTACAACGTATTTGTGCAGAAGAAGTATTCCATGCACAACACGGTGAAGCCATTATTATGGCGTTGGCAGAAGGTACACCTGAACAGCGTGCACTTGTGCAAGATGCGTTAAATCGTTGGTGGGAATCACTATTATTTTTCTTTGGTCCAGCTTCAAAAGATACAACAGGTTCTAGTAAACAAGATTTAACGATAAAATATAAGATTCGTGTCTTAACGAATGAAGAATTACGTCAAAGCTTCTTAACAAAATACGTTCCTCGTATTCAATCAATAGGTTTGACTGTGCCAGACCCAACTTTGCACTTTGATGAAGCGCAAAATAAATGGATTTACCAAGAGCCAAACTGGGAATATTTCAAAAAAATCCAACGCAACGAAGGTCCATGTTCTCAAAAACGCTTAGCACTTCGTCGTTCATCCTATGAAAATAACGCTTGGGTACGTGAAGCATTAACGGCGCTAGTAAATTAACGCTATAGAGAGGGGGATCATCGTGGAAAAACAATCTTTCTATCAAGAATTCGAAGTATTTAGTAAACGAACACCAACATCACATTTCCAGCATCAATTTAGTCTTTTAGCACCGAACGGAGAAATGGCGTTAGTTATGGCACAGGAAAACTTTATGCGTCGTGAGCCTGTGGTAGACATTTGGGTTGTCAATCGTAAACATTTACACGGCTTAACTCAAGATAATAAACAAGCGCTGCAACGACTAGACAATAAAGATTACCGTACAACAAAAGGCTATGGCTATTTAAAGAAAAAATGGCGTCACTATGAACAAGTTATGCTGGACGAAAAAGAAATTCTATCTTGGGGTGGGGGAGGGAAGAAAGATGACTAACGAAGTAAAACCTGAATATAAAAAGGCCGTCCTTGCAGTACTTTATCAATTAGCGGATGATGATTACTTATTTTCGTATCGTGGCTCTGAGTGGCTTGGGTTGGCGCCACATATTGAGGAAGATGTAGCATTCTCATCTATCACACAAGATACAATGGGACACGCTAACTTATATTACACGCTTTTAGCAGAGCTTGGCGAAGGCGCTGCAGATTCATTAGCGCAGCTCCGACCAAAAGAGGAGCGGTTTAACAGTCTTCTTGTAGAACGCCCGAACGGGGAAGGGTACTACAAAGATGCGCCGAATTATGATTGGGGCTACGCTGTAGCACGTAATTTTGTCTATACAACGGTGAAAAAAGCGAAGATTGATGCACTCAAAGCGAGCAGCTATACACCCCTCAAAGAAGTGGCTGTGAAAATTAGTACGGAACTTTATTATCACCAGATGCACTGGACAACGTGGTTTACGCAATTATGTACAGCAACAGAAGAATCACGTTCACGTATGATGAAAGCATTACAAGAGGTAATAAAAGATAGTGGGGATTTATTGTCATTGGGCAGCACAGCCGCGCATATAACTGCATATGAATTGATCGAATCAGAAGCGGTCATAAAAGAACGATGGTTGGCCATTGTAACGCCCACTTTTGAAGCTGTAGAAATCGCAATACCTGTATTACCAGAACCGATTATCAATGGTCGCAACGGACAACATACAGATGATTTAACTTCGGCTATTGAAACAATGTCAGAGGTATATCGATCTGATTTGGTAGCAAGCTGGTAACGATCTATTGCAAAAAAAAGGAGGATCACGATGACAACTACGGGTCTGCACGAAGCGCACATCTATGAAGTACTCGAGGCAGTGAAGGACCCTGAAATAGATACGGTCAGTATTATTGACCTTGGCATGATTGAGCGTGTGCAAGTGAATGATGGTCATATCCGTATTGAAGTGCTCCCAACATTTTCAGGATGTCCTGCATTGACAATTATTCAACAAAATATAAAAAAAACAGTCGAACAATTAGAAGGCGTTCGGGAAGTGAGTGTCGTGTTTATGAATCATCCTACCTGGACTTCTGATCGTGTAACAGAGAAGGGACGTCAAGGACTAAAGAAATTTGGTATTGCGCCACCACCTCGTTTTTTAACAGAAGACGGCTCTTGGCATGTAGATTGCCCGTACTGTGGCTCTACCTATGTCACGCTTGAAAATATTTTTGGCCCAACAGCTTGTCGCAGTATTTTATATTGCAAAAGCTGTAAAAATCCATTTGAAGCAATGAAAATAATTTCTACTTCCATGTAGACAAAGGAGCGTATTTTAAGATGGCAAAATTAATCGCGTTATATAAACATCCTGTTGATAAAGTGGCATTTGATGAGCATTACGAAAAGGTTCATACACCGATTACTGCGAAAATACCAGGTTTACGTGAAATGAAAGTAACAAAATTTAATTCAACGCCGATGGGTACGGAAACACCCTATTACTTAATGTGTGAAATGACATATGATAGCGCAGAAGATTTAAAAAATGGACTACGGTCACCAGAAGGGAAAGCATCTGGCAAAGATTTAATGAGCTTTGCGAGCGATATCGTTACATTAATCATCGGTGAAGATGCATAATGACAGCATTCGAATTTATTGAAGTAACGATTGACAGTGGGATAGGGTTTATTCACTTAAACCGTCCCCGCCAATATAATTCATTAAATCGTGCGATGGTACGAGAAATTGTGCAGGCGATGGAATTGTTCGATCGTGACGAAGGCGTACGGATCATCGTTTTAGCAGGAAATGGAAAAGCTTTTTCATCCGGTGCAGATATTGATGAAATGGCGGCAGACAATACAGTTCGTTTAGAGCTATTAAATCAATTCGCTGATTGGGATCGCTTAGGGCAAATTAAAAAGCCTATTATCGGTAGTGTTAAAGGATTCGTTTTCGGAGGTGGCTTTGAATTAGCCCTTTGTTGTGATGTATTAATCGCCGCAGAGGGCACAGAATTTAGCTTCCCTGAAATAAACCTTGGCGTTATGCCTGGTGCGGGTGGTACACAGCGCTTAACAAAATTAGTAGGGCGAACGAAAGCATTAGAATGGATTTGGAGCGCGGCAAGGATTACTGCTGATGAAGCGCTCACATATGGCATCATCAATAAGGTTGTGCAACCAGAGATATTAATAGAAGAAACACTTAAAACAGCGACGATGCTCGCACAAAAACCTGCCCTCGCTTTACGTCTTATTAAAGAAGCTGTCAACAAAGCTGTGGATTACTCGCTCTACGAAGGGATGCAGTTTGAACGGAAAAATTTCTATTTATTATTCTCTTCAGAAGATCAAAAAGAAGGCATGCAAGCATTTGTTGAAAAACGTCAACCGAACTTTAAGGGGAGATAATTATGTTTGAAACTATACAATACGAACTGAAAGAATCCGTAGCCTATATTTCATTAAATCGTCCCGACACATTAAATGCATTTACTGCACAGATGAATCATGAAATTCGTACTGCCGTCAAACAAGCATCATTAGATGATGAGGTGCGTTGTATTGTACTTCGTGGTGAAGGACGCGCATTTTGTTCAGGTCAAGATCTTTCAGCTATTGGTGAAGATTTGAAGCTTGGTGATATATTAACAGATTACTATGGTCCGATGGTTAAACAGTTACATAGCTGTGAAAAACCAATTATTGCGGCTGTCAACGGTGCAGCTGCAGGTGCTGGCTTTAGTTTAGCGCTTGCTGCCGACTTTCGAGTAATGTCGAAAAAGTCTTTCTTTATGAATGCCTTTATCCATGTAGGGTTAATTCCTGATTCTGGTAATTTATACTACTTAAAACGATTAGTTGGCGATGCTAAAGCACTTGAAATTTCTGTGCTCGGTCAACGTATTAAAGCAGAGGAAGCCAAACAATTAGGTTTAACAACTGCTGTCTATAACGATGAAACATTTGAAGATGACGTTCATTCATTTGCGCAACAGATTGTCCAGTTACCGACAAAAGCAATCGGCCTTATTAAACGTAATATTAAGGCAGCAGAACACTTAAAGTTCGAAGACTTCCTTGTTTACGAAGCACAAAGCCAAAGTATTGCCGGAGCGACAGATGATCATCAAGAAGGTATGAAAGCATTTGCGGAAAAAAGACAGCCTCAATTTAATGGACAATAAAAAGGAGTGAATGATAATGACACAACAAGTACAAGAGAAAGTAATAGGGAAACGCGATTTTTATCATTTAATTATTAACGGTGAAAAGGTAGAGAGCAGTAATGGTGAGACATTCCAAACGATTAATCCTGCGACAGGTGAAGTCGTAGCAACTGTTGCAAAAGCTTCACAGGAAGATGCAGAGCGTGCAGTGCAAGCAGCTCGCCAAGCATTTGATTTCGGAAAGTGGAAGCAATATCCTGTTAATCGTCGTGCACAAGTTCTCCATAAGATTGCTGCTATTATGCGCTCTCGCTTTAATGAAATCGTAGAGCTTGAGATGCTTGATACAGGGAAATCTCTTGGTACTGCGCAAGGCCAAGTAAACCAAGCAATAGAAGATTTCGAATTTTACGCAGGTGCGATTGTAGGTCATCGTGGAGCCGTAAATAATATGCCAGGTCAATTTCATAATTACACAGAAAAAGAGCCTGTAGGAGTATGTGCACAAATTGTTCCTTGGAATTACCCACTTATGATGGCTGCTTGGAAAATTGCCCCAGCCATTGCTGTTGGTTGTTCCGTTATTGTGAAACCAGCTTCTTTAACGCCATTAACAGCGATCGTGTTAGGTGAAATTTGCTTAGAAGCAGGTGTGCCAGCAGGAGTTGTCAATATCATTCCTGGTTCAGGTAAAGATGTAGGGAATTACTTAGTGGAGCATCAGCAAGTCGATAAAGTGGCCTTCACAGGTTCCACACCAGTCGGTAAAGGAATTATGGAAAAAGCTTCTCAAACATTAAAGCGTGTTACATTAGAGCTAGGCGGGAAATCACCAAATCTAGTGTTTGAAGATGCTGATATTGATGCGGCGGTAGATGGTTCACTGTACGGCATTTTCTATAACTCAGGGCAATCTTGCGAGGCACGTTCACGCTTATACGTGCACAAAGACGTTTATGATGAGTTTTTAGAGAAATTTGTTGCTAAAACAAAAGCAATTAAACTAGGTGATCCGTTCGATAAAGGTACTCACATGGGGGCAATTATCGACCAAGATCAATTAAATACGATCGATGGCTATGTGAAATCTGCCGTTGAAGAGGGCGCAACCATTGTAACAGGTGGCAAAGTGGCGGCTGTAGAGGGCTTTGAAAATGGTTTCTGGTATGAACCAACTATTATTACAGACGTAACGCAATCCATGAAAGTTGTGCGTGAAGAAATATTTGGTCCAGTAGTTGTTGTTATGCCATTTAGCGATGAAAAAGAAGCGATTCGATTAGCAAATGATTCAGAGTTTGGTTTAGGCTCAGCAGTTTGGTCTAAAGATGGGGCACGTGCTACTCGTGTTGCGAATCAAATCCAAGCAGGAATCGTAATGGTCAATTGCCCATTCTCCGCAATGCCAGGTACCCCGTTTGGCGGGTATAAACAATCTGGTTTCGGACGTGAGCTATGCATCGAAACATTAGATTTATATACGGAGACGAAAAGTATCATTTCATATTATGGTAGCCGCCCACTAAATCCACTAGGCGTCTAACCACCACCAAAACCATATGCGATGAGATATTTTCACTCGTCGTATGTGGTTTTCACAATAAGGAGGTTGCTTTCATGAAAAAAATTATTGTCATCGGGTCAGGGGTTATGGGGCGCGGCATTGCCTATGTTAGCGCAATCAGTGGCTTTGATACAGCTATTATAGACATTAACGAACAGGCATTACAAAATGCGCAAAATGACATTACATCCATTTTCGAAAAATCTGTTGTACGCGGAAAATTAACAGCGCAACAAGTACAAGAAGCATCATTACGTCTGACTTATGTGACAGATTTAGCTACTGTCGCAAATGAAGCAGACTTAATCATTGAAGCCGTACCAGAAAAAAGGGGCATTAAACGAGCTGTCTTCGAGCAGATGGAACAGTTTGCTTCACCCCACTGTTTATTTGCCACAAATACTTCAACGATGAGTCCAACAGAAATCGCTTCTTATGCAAAACGACCTGAACAAACGATTGCGATGCACTTTTTTAATCCTGTGCATAAAATGGAGCTCGTGGAGATTATTAAAGGTTTAGAAACTAGTGATGAAACAGTCAAAACCATTTGCGATATTGCTGAACAAATGGGCAAACAAACGGTCGTCATCAATGAATTCCCAGGTTTTGTTACAAGCCGTATTAGTGCACTCGTTGGGAATGAAGCATTTTATATGTTACAGGAAGGCTTAGGTAGTCCTGAAGACATCGATAAAGCTATTAAACTGGGCTTAAATTATCCGATGGGACCGTTCGAATTGGTCGATTTAGTCGGTCTTGATGTACGTCTGAATAATTTACGATATTTACATGAAAAGCTCGGTGAAAAATACCGCCCAGCACCACTGCTCGAACAATATGTACAAGCTGGACGTCTAGGCCGAAAGAGTGGGAAAGGGGTATATGACTATAGCGAGCAAAAAGAGGTGGTGAAAAAATGACTGAAGTCGTAATTGTAGATGCTGTTCGTACACCAATTGGTCGTTATAAAGGTGCATTAAAAACTGTTCGGCCGGATGACTTAGCTGCGACTGTCATAAAGGCGCTTATCGAGCGTAACCCAAAAGTGCCAGTCCAACAAATTGAGGATATTATTTTCGGAAATGCCAACCAAGCAGGAGAAGATAATCGAAACGTCGCCCGTATGGCTGCATTACTTGCTGAGCTACCAATAGAGGTCGGGGGAACTACTATTAATCGCCTTTGTGGTTCAGGCATGGATGCTATACATTTTGCAGCTCGAGCTATTAAGAGTGGTGAGGGCGATATTTTTATCGCCGGTGGTACGGAAAGTATGACACGTGCACCGTTTGTCATGGGGAAACCGGAAGTGGATTATCCGAGGGGCGATCAAAAGATGTTTGATACAACGATCGGCTGGCGTTTTACGAACCCAAAATTGCAAAGCATGTATGGAGTGGATACAATGCCCCAAACTGCTGAGAACGTAGCCAAACGTTTTAATATAAGTCGCCAAGAACAAGATGCTTTTGCATTTGAAAGCCAACAACGTGCGAAAAAAGCGCTTGCCACAAAGCGTTTCGCTGAAGAAATCGTGCCTGTGTACGTGAAAGATAGAAAAGGACATGAAATTATCGTGGATACTGATGAACATCCACGCCCCGATACATCCTTAGAAGCACTTGCTAAACTAAGACCTATTTTTGAAAATGGGACTGTGACAGCTGGTAATGCTTCTGGTGTGAATGATGGTGCCTCGGCATTATTATTAATGAGTGCTGAAAAAGCAAAAGAGTTAGGTATAACACCATTAGCACGATATATAACAGGTGCTGTTACAGGCTTAGAGCCTGCTGTTATGGGTTTAGGTCCTATTTATTCTTCAAAAAAAGCATTACAACGTGCAGGCCTAACAACAAATGACATTGGTTTATATGAAATAAATGAAGCGTTTGCTTCTCAAGCAATAGAATCCATTAAGCAGCTTGAACTGAATCCAGCACAAGTTAATGTCAACGGAGGCGCTATTGCATTTGGTCATCCACTAGGTGCAAGCGGTGCCCGAATAGTGACTACATTGCTTTACGAAATGAAAAAACAAAAAGTACAATATGGCCTTGCTTCCATGTGTATTGGTGTCGGGCAAGGAATTGCGACGATTATTGAAAATATTGAATGATATTAAAGTGTCCAATTAAATGAAAGTATGATTTTTTGCGACACGAAGGGGGTGATTTCCGTTCCGGCTGGGCGCTTTGTTGCTGCCGCTACGTTAGCACTACGCTTTCGCACAGAGCAAAGCTTCCTAGGGGCGTCCGATGAGCCGCTTCACTCGCGGTGCTCGCTCCAGGGTCTCATCTGTGACGCTGATCCCCAAGGAGTCGCCCAGCCTCCACTCCAATCACCCATATCACCTAACATGTATTTTCTGGCATGTCATAATATTTAAACGAATATGCAACAACAGGTGTTTTCTGTGCGAAAGCGAAGCGGCAGCAACAAATGTTTTCTGTAGCGAAAGCAAAGCGGCAGCTACAAATCGAGTAGCCCATAGCGGAAATCAGCCTCTTCGAATTAATGGTTAATCAATACACTTTTTAATATTAACATAAAAGTTTTCAACAACATGAAACGGCACAATCGATGTGCCGTTTTTTTTGAAACAATCGAATAGAAAAGGAGAGTTTGCAAATGAAAAGTATTTCATTTAGAATAGAAAATTATATTGCATATGTAACAATTAATCGCCCAGAGGTGTTAAATTGTTTCAATTATGATACTTTATCTCAACTGCAACAAGTAGTAGATGAATTACATATAGATGAGGATGTCCGCGCTGTCATTTTTACAGGTGCTGGCGAAAAGGCATTTAGTGCGGGGGCTGATTTAAAAGAGCGAAAAACATTAACAACGCAAGAAGTACGTCGAAACGTACGAGCAATTCGAGACGTGTTTAATAGTATAGCAAATTTACCACAACCAACTATTGCAGCAGTGAATGGGCATGCATTAGGTGGTGGATTTGAATGGTTATTGGCATGTGATTTTGCGATTGCAGTTAACGAGGCACTACTCGGACTAACTGAAACAAGCTGGGCAATAATTCCTGGTGCAGGTGGTACGCAGCGATTACCACGATTAATCGGTGAAATGAAGGCAAAAGAAATGATTTTAACAGCCACGAAAATTACCGCTACAGAGGCAGAAGCTCTAGGCATCATTTTAAAAGCAGTGCCACAGGAGGCGTTGTTGGACGAATGTGAATCACTCGCAATGCGAATTATGCAAAATGGCCCTGTCGCTGTTCGTCAAGCAAAATATGCTATTACGCAAGGAATGAATACCGATCTACAAACGGGTCTTGCGATCGAATCAAAAGCATATGAGTTAGTCATTCCGACAGAAGATCGTCTCGAAGCTTTACAGGCGTTCAGTGAGAAACGGCAACCTGTATTTCAGGGAAAATGAGTTAGAAAGTAGAGGGAGAGAATGGGTGCAAATACACAGTCTATGATTTTTACGCTCTATGGCGATTATATTATGCGTTACGGTTCAAAAATTTGGATCGGTAGTTTGATTCGTTTATTAAAAGAATTCGGTCACACAGAGCAAAATGTACGCGTATCTGTATCTAGAATGGTTAAACAAGGATGGCTGCAATCAGAAAAACGGGGGAATCGTAGTTTTTATTTTTTAACAAAACGCGGTGAAATACGAATGCAAGAGGCGGCAAATCGTATTTTCAAGTTAAAACCGACTCAGTGGGATGGGAAATGGAGACTATTAATGTACTCTATTCCAGAAGATAAGCGACAAATTCGAGATGAATTACGTAAAGAGCTCTTATGGAGTGGATTTGGGTCCTTTTCGAATGGTTGTTGGATATCCCCGAATAATTTAGAAGAAGAAGTTAAACTCCTCATTCAAAAATATGATATTGCGAATCATGTAGACTTTTTTACAGCTGAATACATTGGCCCTCATGATCATGAAGCACTAATCGAAAAAAGCTGGTCGTTGGCTGAGATTGAGGCGCGTTATGAGCAGTTTATGGATCAATATAGTAAGCAATATATTATTCATCAAAGTGCAATCTCTAGACAAGAAATGTCGGATGCTGAGTGTTTTGTAGAGCGTACAAATCTTGTTCATGAATACCGTAAATTTTTATTTATCGATCCAGGACTGCCACAAGAATTATTACCGCCTATGTGGAGTGGAAATCATGCTGCACTATTATTCCAAGAATATTATAATTTATTGGAAGGCCCATCATGCCGTTTCTTTGAAGAAATATTCCATGCAGATAATTAAGAATGAAAAAAGAGCTTGTCCATATTTATGGATAAGCTTTTTCTATGTTAAAATATAGTTTTTTCAGCAAACGAGGAGTTGATTTTCCGTTCCGGCTGGGCGCTTTGTAGCTGCCGCTTTGCTTTCGCTACAGAAAACATTTGTTGCTGCCGCTTCGCTTTCGCACAGAAAAAACATTTGTAGCTGTCGCTTCGTCACACTGCGCTTTCGCACAGAAAACATTGTTGCTGCCGCTTTGCTTTCGCACGGAGCAAAGCCTCTTAGGGGCGTCTGATGAGCCTCTTCGCCGCAGGGTTTCGGGCCAACACGATGTTGGTCACGAAGGCGTAATCACAGGACGTGATGATTTTAGCCTTCGTTCCCTATTGTTGATCCCCAAGGAGTCGCCAAGCCTTCACTCCAATCAACCACTGATCTTTCGCATGAATCTTCAGGCATGTTCCTCTAATTTATAGTGAAATAAAGAAACTTCGGCAACTCATAGTGTTCACTTTTGAAATAAGCCCATAGTAAAGGGAAAGCCTGGGGCGGAAATCACTCTTATGAAAGCGCGACAATCTTTACAAATATTTTCCCGACTATTTTTTTCAACACTACGAGAACGTATTCATTTAGAGGATCATGATAGAAGATGTTATTTTGGCAGCATATTGTCCATTTTGAGAAACGGTTGCTTCCACATAGCATGTTTTTCGGCCTTGCTTGACAATTGTTGATTCAACCGTAGCCGTTCCGGTGTGAAGTGGTCGTAAAAATGCTGTTTGCAAATTGATCGACGCAAACCCTTGATTACTTTCTAATATTGAAGCCATCGAATAGGCCATCGTAATATCTGCTGCAGAAGTGATAAATCCTCCCATGACGACTTGATGCCCATTTAAAAAGCGTTCATCGATGTTCCAAGTGCAAACGGCTTTACCGGCAATAGCCGTTTTTACATGAATACCTAATGTTTTATCACATGCTGGTGGTTCAATTTCTCCATCAATCACTCGCTTTAAGTCGATCATAGTTGTCATAATTGAACACCCCTAACTGAGTCTTGGAATGTATTCAATAATGTCCGATTTAAACATTGCCGAGCATCATCCATCATAGTCTCGATAAGAGTCATAACGGTCGGTAAGTCTTGAATAATCCCTGCGATTTGACCGCTATTCATAAAACCGCCTTGTTCATTTCCTTCCATAGCACCTTTTATATGATAGGTTTCGGAAGTACGTTCTTGATAGTCAGCAAGTGTTATACCTCTTGCTTCATCAGCGAGAAGCGAAAAGGTGAAAGGGGAACATAACACACGGCGAACTTGTCCAACCGAACGTCCTAGAATGACCGTTTCCACATCAGTTGCATCAATTAGTCTTTGTTTATAAGTCTGATGTACCGGCATTTCCTGTGTAGCAATAAAGCGAGTTCCCATCTGAACACCAGCCGCTCCAAGCATTAACGCAGCTGCTAATCCGCGACCATCACCAACACCACCTGCTGCTACAACAGGTACAGAAACCGCATCGACTACTTGAGGGATTAGCGTAAAGGTTGTCAATTCTAAATCGGAGTTAATTCCAGCAGCTTCATAACCCTCAGCAACAATCACGTCTGCTCCGCCTCGCTCGGCCTTAATAGCATGTTTAACAGAGGCTACAACAGCGATAACTCGAATATGATGTGTATGCAATTTCTCTATATATAAAGTTGGATTACCTGCCGATAAAGAAACGACCGGTACTTTATGTGTAATAGCTAATTGCAATAATTCCTTTGTATAAGGATTAACATTGATTGGCACATTGAGGGCAAATGGTTTTTGCGTTAGTTGCTTCGTTGCAACTATGCGTTCTTCAACTTCGGTCGGTGTCATTGTTCCACAGCCGATTGTCCCTAAGCCACCTGCATTCGATACAGCTGCCACGAGTTTAGGACTACTGATATTACCCATTCCCCCTTGGATAATAGGGTATTTTATTGCTAATACAGAACATAATTGATTCAAATATAGCACCTCCGTTTAAAATATGTTATACTAAATTTTAGCAAAATATTCCGATGATTGAAAGGGTGATTTTTATGGAGATTACATACGCTTTAAAGAAGCCAAATGTTCATGAATCAGTATTTCAGGCGCCAGGCACGTATATTATTGGAGATGTTACGGTTGGTGAACAATCGTCTATTTGGTTTAACGCTGTACTACGCGGAGATGAAGATCGTATTACCATCGGAAAACGTTGTAGTATCCAAGATAATTCAACCATTCATTTATATGAAGGGGCTCCAGTTATTGTAGAAGATGAAGTAACAGTAGGTCATCAAGTTGTTTTACATGGTTGTAAAATTGGTCGCCGCTCGATTGTTGGTATGGGTTCTGTTATTTTAGATCATGCTGAAATTGGGGAAGAATGCATTATTGGGGCAAACACACTTATTACACAAGGCTCAAAAATCCCACCTCGTTCATTAGTCGTTGGTTCACCAGGGAAAGTCGTACGTCAGCTACAAGATAAAGACATCGAGTTAATCCAGTTATCAATCGACACATACGTCCAAAAGGGAAAAGAATTTAAAGAAATAGTAGAAGGTTAATTTGCTTGTCAGGATTGAGCTCAATGTCGTGTCAAACTTAATTAATCCTTTTCATGCTCTTTGTGTTTGTTTGTTGGATATGTTAAAAAAGGATAATATTGTGAAAGTTTTTATTAGGTTATCATTTCTCATCTTTCCACACTATATAGTATTATTATGTTTAGAATTAAGGAGTGTGAGAGTATGAGATTTATTAAATTCCTTCTGATCATTGTAATTTTCATTGGTGTTATTGGTTATGGGGTTTATCATTATGGTATGAAGTATGCATCCGATAAGGTTGTTGATACTATTTCAACAGAATTAGAGCAAAGCGGACAAATGGATGAAATTAAAAATACGATTGAACGTGACCCTCAACTAAAATCATTTATGGAAGAGGCTAAAACTGCAGACAGCAGCAAATTGCCGTTTACAACAAAAGAAGAGGCTACAAAAGTAATTATTCAAAAAGTTGGGATTTCGGAGCTTAATAATATAAGAGTAAAAGTACAAAATGGTTCAATGACGAAAGAACAGGTCATTCAAGAAATGGAAGGTAAATTAACAGATGAAGAAATAACGGCCCTAAAAGTAGTTATTTATAAAGAGTTATATAAATAAAACGTTGAAAAAGACCATAAAAAGGGAAAAACAGGACGTGCTATTGTAGCATGTCCTGTTTTTTTTGCCTTATTAAGCTAAGAAGTTAAAGCCTCTGGCGGATGCCACGTAATGATGCCGAGGAATAATAGACTCTAAATATTTGTCCCTTCTTTTGTGTCAAATCAGATATAAGTTAATGAATGACTCAAAGTACTTATAAAACAAAAGGTGGGACATTATGGCAATATTTAGGGTTCATAACAAGGAGAATTATGTTGTATTAGACAAAGGGTTTCTGAAAGACACTCGCTTCAGCTGAAAAGCAAAAGGTTTGCTTGCTTACATGTTGTCATTGCCAGATGATTGGTCATTTTGTATTTGTGATTTAGCCACTCATAGCAAATGCAGTCGTGAATCTACTGCTAACATTATTAAGGAGTTATCGGCTATGTTCACAAAGTGCAGGGAAGAACAACATGGGGAAATTTAGAAAGGTTGAACTCTCGGTGTTCGAAACGCTACAAGTTGAACCGTTTAATGAAAATCCGGTGACGGAATACCCGTTCACAGAAAAACCACCAATACTATAATTAGAGCCATTCTTCAAAAGAGAACATTCCAAAACCACAAACCGCATTCCAATTTTATGAGCAAAATGGCTTTGGTTGTCTAGCCGCTCATGTCACGTACAAAATCGGTCATTGGAGTAATGAAATGTCAGAAGACCTTGTAATCCGTGCTAGGTAGCAAGCAATAGAGAACAATGTGCTTCGTTGGAATTACGTTGAAAAGATTTTGCAAGTTTGGACTACTAAGAAGTTTACAACAATTGAGGAAGTAGAAGCGGATAAACTTCGATTTGTAGCTCGAAAACAACAACAGCGTACTTATAATCCAATCTACAAGTGCAAAAAGAGGTTGTCCCTAATTGGTTTCATCAACGCAATGGAAATTTCAGTGATTTAGAAGATGGGCAAGTTATTGATTTTGAAGCTGAATGACAAAAAGTAGAAACATTTATGAATCTAATTGAGAGTGCAAGGTGAATAATGCAAGTTGCAACAGTCCTCCTCCAACTTGTGCAGCTAATGCACGGCTGGAGACTTAATTGGACTGAAAGCAACTCTAATAACCTAAACATCAATCGAAGAGTTTCAAGTAAAGAATGACATGAATAATGCGGAAATCCCCATAACTATCAAAAAATCCAAAATCAACCAAAATAACAATTGAAATTTTTGAACGGTCATGCTAATTTTAAAATATGAATATAAATAATAATACGAACAATCAAAAAAAACTTACTTTTATTGAAGCTGCTAGGCAAACGCAAATTGTGGAATGCGCAATCGAAACAATTGCCAGTTTAGGATTTGCACAAGCATCCTTAGCGCAAATTGCCAAACGTGCAGGCATCAGTACGGGAGTAATATCCTACCATTTCAAAAACAAAGAAACGTTGATTCGGCATGTCATTGAAAAGGTCTATACTTCTGGCGATTCTTATATGCGACCGCTTATACAATCTGCCACTAGCGCAAGGGATATGCTAAGCGTATACCTTGAAAGCAACATTGCCTTTATGTCTACACATAAGACATATATGTTAGCTCTATTAGAAATTTGGTCTGGAATTCGTCTTAAGGAAGGAAAGGAGTCGTTTGTTTTTAATCTTCAGGAGGCTGCTATTTACGATTTAGAGCAAATTTTGCAATATGGACAAAAGAACGGAGAATTTCGAACATTTTCTTCCAGAGTAATGGCTATAACAATTAGGCAGGCGATTGATGCAGTGCCGCCGCAAATTATGATGAATCCCGAACTGGATCTTGATGCTTATGCACAAGAATTAATCACTTTATTTAAATTGGCAACCGATAAGAGCGAAACTTTGTGAGCACAATCAGAAGGTAATTTAAGGAGGGAAATGTTATGACAGACGGGGATTCGGCCCTTCAACTGCACGGACTGAGCAAACAATTTGGAGAGAACACTGTTGTTAATAGTGTCAACCTGACTGTGCCTAGCGGTTCATTTTTCGGTTTGGTAGGTCCGAACGGTGCAGGAAAAACGACTCTATTATCTATGGCAGTAGGATTGCTACGCCCAGACAGTGGAGCGTCTAGAATATTTGGTGTTGATGTTTGGTCAAATCCTTTACATGCAAAGACGTTAATCGGAGTTCTGCCAGATGGCATGTCATTGCCAGAAAGGTTAACCGGGCGTGAACTTTTGACTTATATGGGATTATTGCGGGGACTTGATGCAAAGACTGTTGCCCAGCGTACAGAAGAATTGCTTGATATTTTGGAATTCCGTGATGATGAGCGTACGCTTGTTATAAACTATTCCACTGGAATGAGAAAGAAGATTGGTCTTGCCACGGCCCTTCTACATTCTCCAAAGCTTCTTGTGCTTGACGAGCCGTTCGAGGCGGTTGATCCCATCTCTGCGTCAACAATTAGAACGATCTTGCAGAGTTTTGTTGCCACTGGCGGTTCTGTCATCTTATCTAGCCATGTCATGGCGTTAGTTGAGCAGTTGTGTGATCATGTTGCTGTTATTGCGAAGGGGAAAGTGGCTGCTACAGGTCCGTTGGATCTTGTGCGTAATGGTGAAAGTCTGGAAGAGGCTTTCGTTCAGTTAGTTGGGAAGCGCCCTGAAGAAGGAAAGAGATTATCATGGTTAATGTAATGATTCGAATGAAAATTTCCTTGCTTCGCCACTCGATGAGCGGGGGACGAGCGACTCTCATGATGAGCGGCGGGGTTATCGGTCTATTGCTGGCAGTTAGTACGATTCTGCTTAGTGTACTATATAATCATGAAGCATCAGCAGATCTTATTTGTATCGCTTTTGGCTTTTGGATGATTGGTTGGATCATAGGGCCTATGTTAGTTGGCGGAGAAGGGGTATTAAAAACGGAATACTTCACCTTGCTGCCTATCGCCCAACGAAGATTGGCTTTAGGGTTGCTCGGTACCTCTTTCATCGGTATTGGACCAATCGTTAGCTTAGTCGCTTGTTTCTCTCTCATCATTTATGCAGCAAGACTTGGATTTTGGTCTGTTATCGTTGCCATACCTGCGATGTTGTTGCAACTTGTAATTTTCATGCTGTTGTCCAAAGTGGTGATGGGGGCGATTGGGGAGGCATCGAAATCTCGATTAGGTTTGGAATTCGGGGCATTGATCATAGGAGCCGTTATAGCTTTTCTTAACGTCGGTTGGTATTTACTTCCCTCGGTTAGCGTGTTCGTAGAGGAACCGTCCCTAGCAATTTCCTTAGCGGCTCGAATATTGCCATCAGGTTGGGCTATGGTAGCGATTGAAGCTGTAAATCGATCCCATTATTTTTTAGCTGTAGGTGTTCTCTGTGGTTTGGCTTTATTGTGTGGATTACTATTGATTACATGGGCAAGACTGCTATCAGGAAGCACAAAAAATGAGGCTCGTATAAATCGTTATAGCAGAAATAAATCATTGTTCCTTACTTGGGCCAACATTCTAACGCCAAAAACTTCAAAAATCGGGGTGGTCGTTCTTAAGGAACTGAAAACTTGGATGCGTGATCCGCAGCGAGGGCGATTGTTGCGGATGGGGCTGTGGACGGGATTATTCTATGGCTTATTTGTATCGTTGAGCGGTGTTACTTTATTAATGCCCTGGGTCGGCATAGTCCTTGTGATGTTCACTTGCATGTTCTCGAACAATCTTTATGGGTTTGATGGCAGTGCTCTTTGGATGACTATTACTACACCGGGTGCAGAACGGAACGATGTGCGGGGCAGGCAAATTGCATGGATAATGGTTGTAGCACCCGTATCGATCGTAATATCTCTCCTATTCCTTTATTTCAGTAAGTTGGACTGGGCATGGGCATGGGTTTTGGCTTTGCTTCCATTACTATTGGGTGGAGGGGCGGGACTAATGTTGTTCCTCTCAGTTTACAAGCTCGTACCTGTGACGGACCCTCATCGGCGTGGACGCGGTACAATTGTCTCTGGTGATGACATGAACGCAGGGAAATTATTTATAACCAATTTATTGTTGTTGATATTGCTGTTTTTTGCTTCGATACCTACATTAGTCAGTTTGACCTTAGGGACGTTGTTACATCAAAACTTGCTAAGATGGATCGGTGTACCTGTGGGATTGTGTACCGGCTTACTCATCGCTTGGTATTTTGGGCGCTTGGCATATCGTCGTTTGGAAGCTCTTGGTCCAGATATACTCTCTATCATGCAGAGTGGTGGAATAGCTCAAGCCGTGGATAACAAAGTAGCTCAAACAAGCGACACATTTTCTAATCTATCTGCAGGAAAGTCCATTTTGGTAGGTCTACTCGTTATGATGGGGATTATCTTCACATTACCACAGGGGATTGTGCCCATTGTTCTAAAGCTTTTAGGCGTAAAGGTACGAAGTTGGTTTATTGCTCTATATCTTCCAGACAACGTCCAATTACTTATATGCATTTTCTTTGTTCTAGCTGGTGTAAGTGCTTTGATTATAACTAGAATAATAATTCGTAAACATAAGAATATGCAGAGGTAAAATACAATGATTATTGATGTATTGGTAAATCCCATTGCGCTTTTACAGTAATGCCGTATTTCATTAGAGTAAAGGGGGATTCGTTTTTTGGGGGAGATTACGTAGCATACTTTGTTCGTCTGTTGTTGGCAGGACACTTTTCATTCTTATAAAGAGAGATGAGCTGGGCAAGTTATTGATTTTAAAGCAGAACGGCAAAAAATCTTGGATATTGACAGAGATTACTGAAGGTGAGAGGTGAATGATTACCCAAGTTCATAGTAGTTTTGAATATGACAATTTTGTCAGCTAACTGTCATATTCCGAAATTTAAGGTAGTGGAGATTTTATCTATACTCTTATGTAACGAGACTATTTCGTTATAAAAGAGGAGGCATAAGAAATGAAGATTATGAAATTTTTAGCAATTACTATTTTATTCACTACTTTCTTAGTTGGTTGTGGTGACAAAGGTGCTATGATAGAAAAAGACTACTATGTTCAAATTAACGAGGAATTACAAACTCCAAATAGCAATGGTCATTTCGTATACGCACTAGAGGGCTATGATAAGGATGGAAATGAAAAGGTTGTAAGTTTTTTTGCAGAAAAACCTTTTAAAAAAGGAACGATTGTCCGTGTCCCTAGAAGCTTAGAAGGATATACTGGTGACCCAAAAGTAATAAATGTGGATGACTTACCGGAAAATGTTAAGGGGAAATTTAATCAGAGCTAGTTCCAAATCAAATCGCTATAAATAAATAGGCGCGATTTATTACTTTAAGCTGACTTCGAAAGATTGTTGCTGTGAAAACTAAAAGGCAGATTTAATCTACAAAACGTGTAGAATAAATTCTGCCTTTCTGTTTTGTTATTTCGTGAATTAGAAAAAATTTCTAAAGTCACCCATTTCTTTAAGTATAGTTCTTCACAATGTTATATAGAGATTCGTTGGGATATATCAGTATAGAAACGGGATAATTCGCCAAGTCTTGGACTGATATTGTTTATATTGTTCACCAAATAGTGTAACAAGAATTCTCTCTTCAATTTTTATACGATACGAATACGCGAGGAAAAATAAAATGATATTTATGATAAAGGCAATGAACGAAGATGAAGAAATAGCGAATCCTAAAAAGGTCAAAAAAGACCCTAAATAATAGGGTGGCGAATATATTTATATAGACCGTCTTGAATTAACTTATGTTCCCCCTGCATTCCGACATTCCTACTGTAAAATCTCCCTAAGATTTTCATTGAAGAATATCTGATCCATACACCAATTAGCCCGACAATAACACCAAAAAACAGCAATGAATTAATCTTATTTATTGTAAAGAAATAAATAATCTCCGGAATGGTTACCATCAAGGCTAAAACAACTCCGATAAAAAAACTAGAACCACGATTTCGTTTTTCTTCTTTAACAGGTGAACTTCTATAAAATTCTAATAATAAGTAAAGAAAAATTGGTAAATATGCTATGAAAAACATAATCATTTTCCTTTCAATAAAAGTATCTTATGATTCACTCATTCATTTTTATCAATTAGGTCGCGCAATTTGGAGATCCCTTCAGCGATAACTAATTGCTTTTCCTTGTCGATGCCTTGATTTTTGCAAGTAATGGCTCATATAAATGCTTATTCAACTAATCTGCTCCGCTAATTGGATAGCAACAATCTTTACGAAAATAGCCTAAAAATAAGAAATTGGGCTTTTAGTAGGAAATTAGCGATCGATTGATAAATCCAATCTTTCTTGGCTAATGATTCCAATAACTTAAAAACTAATCAAAAATCGTATCTTTATGAGGATTTCTTAAGAATTCGAAAAGCGTTTTAATTTGACTTTCTGTATTTCTCCCTAAAGAAAGCTTTGGTAAATTATCTTCATGATAAAAGTGTACTCCTTTTGTTTCCAAACCATTACTTGCTTGCCCACCAATAATCTCACATTGAATAAACAATTTATAATAATGATATGGTTGAGGTGGATGAGGGTGCTTATTCATATCCAATAAAGCAAGTAATTTCGTAGGAACTACATCGTATCCTGCTTCCTCTTTAATTTCTTTGACAATGTTTTCGCTAGGCGACAAACCTATATCGCAGAAACCACCTGGCAAAGACCATCTATCATCAATTTTTTCTCTTACCAGTAGTATTTTATTATTAGTAAATACTGCTCCTCGAACATCTATTTTGGGTGTTTGATAACCCGTTTCATTCGTAAATAAATCCTTGATTTTTTGCATTTCTAATCCAGTGTATTCTAGCATTATCTGGGCACTTAAAATTCTTAATTCTTCATAGCGTTCAATATCGTAAACGTCTTTTGAAAAAGTTAATCCTGCCTGGGATATTGCTTGTATCTTCTTCGCCCATTCTAACCATTTATAACTCATGACGACTACCTATATTAAGAAAATCAACAAAATGTTTAACGCTGCTAAAAAAAGAATGAGGCTCTATTTTAAATTCAAAAGTTTGATAATCCTGCAACCACTGAACTCCTACGGTATATACATTTGCTTCAATTCCTGCTTGTATATCAGCATCACTATCTCCAACATACATAGCCTCATTATTTCGTACACTCAATAATGATAAAGCCTTGATTATTCCTTCTGGATGAGGTTTTGGCTGAATAACATCATCGCCAGTTACTATGACATCAAAAAGGTGATCCATTTGAAGAGCTTTTAATGAAATGTCTAAACTTCTTCTTGCTTTTCCGGTAACAATGCCTAATTTAATACCATAGTCTTTTAAATGTTTGATCATTTTATCAATTTCTACATTATGGTTAACCAAGTAAGAATGGTTCTCTAAATACTTTTGATAATACAATTCAATAGCTTGCTCTTTATTTGAATTAATTAGATTTTCTCTAATAATTCCTGTTTCTGAAGGACCGAACATTGCTTTTATTTCTTCAGAAGAAAGGTCTTTATTGTCAAATTCTTTGAAGACATTCTGAAAGGCGTAATAACAAATTGGTAATGTGTTTGCTAAAGTTCCATCGAAGTCAAAAATAATAGCTTTCATAACACCAATCCCTTCATTTTTTTGTTTTTATTCCAATATTATCAAATGATTAATTCGAAAGGTTCATCACCAAAAGTTGCGAATGACTTTTGTTAAAACTTCTATATGTAAATAGTTGATTGGAGTGGAGACTGGGCGACTCCTCGGGGATCAGCGCTAGAGGAACGAAGGCTAAAAGCATCACATCCTGTGATAACGCCTTCGTGACCAACATCGTGTTGGCCCGAGACCCTGCAGCGTAGCGGATGTTTTCTGTGCGAAAGCGTAGTGTTAACGTAGCGGCAGCACCAAATGTTTTCTGTAGCGAAAGCGAAGCGTCAGCTACAAATGTTTTGACTGTGCGAAAGCGTAGCGACAGCAACACCAAAAGCGGCTCATCGGACGCCCCCAGGAAGCTTTGCTCTGTGCGAAAGCGAAGCGGCAGCAACAAATGTTTTCTGTAGCGAAAGCGAAGCGTCAGCTACAAAGCGCCCAGTCGGAACGGAAATCAACCACACGTTTTGGTGATGATCCATTCGAAAGGGATAAATATATAAATTTTCCTAATAAAAACTTCGAAAAAAAGAATGGGGCGTAGGAAGGAAAATACATATTGATTTTATTTGTTTTTGAAAAATTAGGCTGCTCAAGGTGTAGATCAAAGTAATATTAAAATTGAAGAAGTAAACAAAAATTATAAATATAGAGGATATGATATAGCAGTGACATTTAAAAATGAACCGTCTATGTATACGAATATTTTTATCACGCAAAACTAAAGAGATTGATTTAATTGTACTAGACGATGGAAGAATGTATGAAATATCCTCCGATTTGATGTAAGTTAACAATGGTACATGAATAATATTAAATTATTGAGAGGACTCAACTAACAAAGAAAGTATTAGGAGAATACCAAAAGTAGAGAGTTCTTAGACGGAAAAGGGGTAGCATTGAGAACTTATCCTTTAATTGTGAAATAAAGTAAATATGGAAGAGGGGCTATTTTATGTTGAAATTTATCGGCTCGGGTAGTGCATTTAATACGAAATTAGGCAATACTTCAGCTTATTATAAAATAGGAAACCAAATGTTGTTAATTGATTGTGGTAGCAATATTTTTCATCGCATTAAGGAACATAATTTACTGGAAGGTATTGAGCACATCCATGTATTAATCACTCATACTCATGCGGACCATGTAGGAAGCCTTGCTGATTTTATTTTTTATAGTTATTATTGTCATGGTGAAATGGCAAAATCTAATGTATGTGTTTATTCCGTTTATGATGTAAAAATTGAAGAATTGTTGGCCATTAATGGCATTATTCCAGGCGTGCAATGTTTAATAAAAAAATGTCAATCGGATACACCGTACTCACTTCATTTCTGTAAAGTGCTTTTCGAAAAATCTAGTCATGTTAAAGAAATACCTTCTTATTCAATTGAATTATCTATAGATGACAAACTTATCTATTATACTGGAGATACAAATAGCCTAAAATCATCTTTACTAAATCCAATGGCATACGATTATGTTTATGTTGATACTTGTAAAGCTGATTATGAGGGCAATGTGCACTTGTCCTTACGAAAATTGAGTGAGTTAGTGAGACCTAATGTACGTTCAAAATATTGGTGTATGCATTTAGATGAAGGCTTTGACCGTCAAGAAGCTGAAACGTTAGGGTTCAATGTTGTAGTGAACGAATTGTAAGGACGTTCGCCATTAGGAAAGTACTTTATTTGTCGCTTGATGATAAAATTGAAATAGTATCTGAAAGGGGGAGAGAAGAATGGGTTTCTTTATTGTATTTATCGGATTCATTATTTTGGTAGGTGTCATTAGCTTAATAAAAAAGGAATTCTCTAATCATGATCGTTCAATAGGAAGTCATTCCAACCATGCAAGTAGTCATATAGATTATAGTTCAACAAATTCATTCGTATCCATTGAAGATTCAAATACAGACAATTGCTCGGACAGTGTGTCTAGTTATAGTGATACATCTAGTTGCAGTGATAGTGGTGCGTCGTCCGATTAGCACCCCGATATTTTCTAAAATAATAATATTAAAAGCTGTAGCGTTTGACACTACTACAGCTCAGAATTGGTCTTGCCCTTTTAATGGCTTAGCCATCAACAGCATTATACCACATAGAATGAAAAATCACAGTTCAAATGAGACTTTATTTCAGTGAATTGAATATATCGTTGAATAGATGACACAAATGAGTTTTAACTTCTCTCAGCAAATGTTTTTGTAGAAGCGTCAGCTACATTCCTCTCCCAACTTACAGGTGGGAGAGGATGAAGGCGATTTTACGTTACTTTTCAGCGGAAGTCCAACGTCAGTTGAAATAGGCCAAATCCTTTGGCAATTTATATGTGCTGCTGACGCTACGCTTTCGCTTGTTGGTCTTAAGCTTCTGGCCGATTCCGGACGCAATTATATAGCTATTCATTAATTGTTTCAGCAAATGTTTTTCGACCAGGATTAACTTTATTTACGATAACATTTACTTTACTAAGTGAATCTACTGTCAATGGAATTTTGCCATCTTTCTGTATTTTTTTCCATGTTTTTACTTTTTTTCGATATAGGTGCTCTGATAAGCGGAAAACATCAACATCTAATTCTATACCTGCTTCATAAGATTTTTTTATATCTTTTTTTACTTCCTTAATAATACCTTCCCTTATTTGGTCGGTGTTTACTTTTCCTTTGAAACCATTAATGATTGCATTTAATTTTATTTCCGCTTCAAATGTTACTTCATTGTTTTTTACAATTGGTTTAATTTTTGTACTTAATTTTTCTAAATCAACTGTTAAGAATTCTTTTTCTTTATTGTTTAATTTAATGGTTACGTCTCCTCGAGTTTTTTCATGGTACATCCATTGGATACCTCTTGCATCCCCATCATTTATATAGCCTTTAAATCCATCCTTTGAAACTACTCCGAAACCAGATAAAGCAGTTTCCTCTGTTGGTTTATTAGTCGTTTCCCAGTTTTTATTAATTGTTACAAGTGGAACATTCACTTCATGACTCGGTTCATTTAAGCTGATAATTAATTTTCGTAAATCAACAGGCTCTACATATGTTTGTAGCTCTTTTGTATGCATTGGATTGCTTAGTTTTGATGCGGTTAGGGATTTATTTAATATTGGTGTGATTAAAAGAATATCTTTAATAGGGTCCTTCGTAACATATGTCAATATTTGGTATCTTGTTTCCCGATGCCTTAAAAAACTGTCAATAACAGGAATGGAGTTCTCGTCTTTTAAGGCATCCTCAGAGAAAAGAATAAAAGTCATATGTCCCCAGAAAACTTTTTGATCGATGGAGCGATATAATTTAAAAAAGGCATCTTCCATCGTTTTACCTTTAGCAAATCCAATTTCTGACGGTGCTGCTTGAGGAGTAGGCCCTTCAGATTTAGCTACATTCGCAAAATTTATGATTTGCATATATATTTCATATTGACCATCTTTATAATCGATACCAATTCCATCAATATAGTACATCCTTTGTGGTTCTTTAACATCCCAACATCCGGCGAGTAATAGTACAGCTGTTAAACTTACTATTAACATAAAAATTTTTTTCATTTTTGATCCCTACTTTTAGAAATTCTGTGCAATCTTGTGGAGTAAAGGGGTTTTGTTTATAGTTTGGACAAAAAATGAGAGGATTATAAGCAGTGAAAAACTTAGAATAGGTTAAGCCATCTAAACAAATGACCAGGACTCTTTATATAATGAGTCCTGGCTTATTTCTTAAAGCGAAGCGAGATGAAGAAAGTCCCCCTGATCACTTTATATTCCTGTATTATCACGAAGCTCTATAATAGTTCCTTCAGGTGCTTTTAACTTACAAAGCTGGCCATTTTCAACCTGATAAATAATTTCATCATTTTTACGAATAAAATGAACATTCATATCCTTCAACCGTTCTACTTCTTGACTAAGATTGTCAACCCATAAACAGAAATGTACAATGCCTAGAGCATTTGAATTGCATGTATCAAGTTTTTTATTATACTTTCCCGTTTGGAGTTCAATATAAAATGCTCCAAGTTTTAACCAAGTATTAAAATGTCTATCGTGGAAATTTGGTGACTCCTGTGCTACTTCAAATCCTAATACTTCGCTGTAAAAAGTTAAAGATTCATTATATGTATTCGTTTGTATGCAAATGTGGTGCACATATTTTTCAGCCATAAAGTTTTTCTCCTTTTATTTTATAGTCATATTTTAATATAAATTACATAGCTAGTGAAATGACATCTAATTATCTTTAAAGACAACTATACAACGCTTTCCTTAGAGCAAGTTCTCTTGGTTCATTAGCCATGCCAAATCCATGTTTATTCATAGCGTAGGCATATCCTAATCCCTCGTCTGGATCAGCAAAGCAGAACGAACCTCCAGCTCCAGGATGTCCAAAAGAGCTTTCACTTCGACCGAATTGCATTTTAGGGAAGTGTTTCCAAAAGCCTAAAGAGTATGCTATGTCTATACAATTTACATGGTCGTAATAGCCTTCATTTGGAGGCGTGGCGCCAATACTTAATTCATTCATTGTTAAAGAGCTTATTCCGAGTATCTTCGCACGGCTTGCAAATGCACCATAAATTTTTGCCATCCCTCTTACTTGTCCAACTCCGTTACCTGAAGGAAATTCAATAGAATAGGACGATGATTAAAATTATCATTTGCAACAAATTTTTTAGGATCAACTAAACTCCGAGCTACTAGTGACTTGGAATTTAAAAAACCAAGTAACATTTTTGGCGGTAATTTGGTCATGCCCTTAAGTAACTGAATAGGGTGATTTATGCCTTCTATAGTTGTAATGCTGTCTTCCGGAATTTCAGCAGGTAGTCCAATATAAAATTCTGCATTTAGCGGTTCAGCTATTTCTTCTTTGAAAAAATCTTTTAGGGTACGATGTTTTGGGTCAGTTCTTTTAATGAGCTCTGCAATTAATGTTCCAATTGTCCATGCATGATACCCATGAAATTTTCCAACTTCCCAATCGGGTTTACTTGCAGCAAGGGACTGTGATAACCGTGAAGTATCTAGGTCTTCTAAATTATCAATTTTTAATCTATCTAGAGCTGACAAACCAGCTTGATGTGCCAGGAGCTGCCTAACTGTAATTTTCTCTTTGCCATTCTGAGCGAATTCGGGCCAATATGTACAAACTGTCTTTTCATAATTAATATAACCTCTTGAATGCGCTAGACTTAAAGCTAATGCAGCAAATCCTTTTGTAGCTGAAAATACTTGAACTAATGTGTTTTGCTCCCATATAGCACAAGTTTTGCGATCTCGATATCCTCCCCATAAATCAACAACGGGCTCGTTATTTATATAGACAGCAAACGCTGCTCCAACTTCTCCTCTGTTTGTAAAATTTTTAATAAATTCTTCCTTCACTAATTCAAAACCGGGTGCAACAAAACCATGAATTGGAATATTACTTCTTTTTCTCATATTGCTTGTCTCCTTCTGAATAAGCCATCTCTTTACAAAAAAGAATAAATTAAATAAAATTAAATTAACAGATATACGACTAAAAATCAACAAATAGTCAAATAAAGAGGTGGCATAACGATGGCAAGAATTTCAACTGAACAGAGGAAACAAATACATGAAACACTTCTCAACCAGAGTAAAGAGTTATTTATTCAGTATGGTTTTTCAAAAACAAGTATTGATGACATAGTAAATGCATGTGGGATTGCAAAAGGTTCTTTTTATTCTTATTACCCTTCAAAAGAAGAATTATTTTATGCTGTGTTACGAAGAGAAGAAGAAATAAAAAATAAAATCATTGTTGAGGTAATGAATGAATCCTTACCACCAAAAGAACTATTAATTAGATTTTTTGAAATTTCTTTTAAAGCAATAGAAGAAAATGCATTTTTACAAAATCTTTATCAAAGAGGGGAGTACGAGAAAATAATGAAGAGACTCCCGAAAGAACTTATCGAAGATCATGCCAAAGAAGATGTAGAAAGTTATTTAGACTTTGTGAAATTTTTACAGGGGAAAGGAGTTACTGAAGAAGATCCTGAAATTCTAATCGGCCTTTTTCGAATAATTATGTTGCTACCTTTACATCGAGAAGAAATTGGTGAACAAACTTTTTTAAAGACTATAAAAAAATTGATTGCATGTTTATCAAACGATTTAACAACATAATGAAAAGTGCAATCAAATGATACTTGAATAGCTTATTACCGAGGAAATAGCATTTAGCATATATTCTTACAAGTATAATTTACGCCAAAAAGGGTAATTTATATATCGGAGGTGATAACTTTGACAAAAGAAAAGCGTAATAAAAGTGAAGAGGACCAAGTAGAATTTGGAGCAGATTTAAGCCCTGACGATTTAGATGTGCGTGAAGAAAATGATCTAACGAATGAACAAATGAACAATACAAATGAACAACAACACAATGAAAACACTTCCTCAAAACGTAATAAATAATAAGGAATACACATAAAAATTTCCTACCACAATCTTTGGGTTGTGGTAATTTGAATTTATTCTTTTACATAAGAAAGAATAAACTAATATATCCTAAGGTTTTCATGTAAACTATTTGAGAGAGGAGAAATAGCATGACGACAAAATTTAAAATTGAAGTTCCGCTTATGCCAAATGATTTGGCTCAAGGAACTTTTGAAGACATTTTTTATGATGAAGAACCTTATTTATCGAATCAATTGATTACGAATATAAGTAGAGAGAATGATAATATTGAACGTTTATTTTTATCTAAAGTTATGTTTCAAAAAGTATCTTTGATTAACGCGAATTTCAATAAAATTGATATGACTGATGTCATCTTTGAAAACTGTGACTTATCTAACTCAAAATTCAACGAAGGAATTATTCATCGAGTTACATTTAAAAACTGCAAGCTGTTAGGTGTTGATTTCTCGGAGGCCAATTTAGGGAACGTTTCTTTTAAAAGTTGTAACATGAATTTGTGTAACTTTGGGGTAGCGAGACTAAAACAAAGTTGTTTTGAGCAGTCATCATTACGTGGGACAAGCTATTACGACTGCCAATTTAAGAAAGTGAAATTTGAACATTGTAATATAGATGACGTTGATTTTAGCGACACGCCTCTAAACAATGTAGATATCAGTACATGCACATTTGAACGATTAAATGTAACGTTAAAAAATTTAAGTGGCTGTGTGGTGTCCACTGAACAAGCAATTGGTTTTGCTGAACTGCTAGGTTTAAAGGTTAAACGATAATATCCCACTATTAAGAAAAATAGGTGTTTTGAAGAGGTTATGATAGATAGGGGAGAAAGTTTTGAATCAAAAGGTAGTATGGGAGAATGAAGAACAGTTTGGTTGTGAGCATTTAAGCATTATTAAAGAAGAAAAAAACTTCTCAGCGAAAGGGACAATTATATATGTAGAAGGGGATGAATCTAATGCTCATATTGTAGAATACAAAGTTGATCTAGACTCCAATTGGTTTACTAAAAAATTGACAATAATTGTTGATGAACACAATAGTTTGAAATTAACGTCTGATGGAAAGGGCAACTGGTTTGAAAATGATGGACAGCTAATTGCTAAGCTAAAAGGTGCAATTGATATTGATATATCTGCAACGCCATTTTCAAATTCACTTCCTATCAATAGAATGAATTGGGTCCTTAATCAAGAGGAACATTTTGAAATGGTATACATATCGATTCCATCCCTTGAGGTAAAAAAAGTTCCCCAATCCTATAAATATTTAATTAACAATGGTAAATTGAGATATTTTAAATACCGTTCTTATGATTATGAAACAATTATATGTGTAGACGAACAGGGTTTGGTTATAGACTATCCGAATGTATTTAGAAGAATATGGTGATCTAAAGGGAATAGGGAATAACTTGTCTCCTTCGAATGACATTTAACTGTTGAGATGGCTATGTTTTTTCTTTCAGCTGTGAATGAGCATAAAACTATTTGACTAGACCTGTTTATAAAAAAATAAGACCAAGATTTCCGTCTTGGTCTATTTTATTGTTCTATTATTTTGAAAAAATGTTTATTTACTAGTGAGCAACTTGTCCGCCATCTGCAACATAAACATAACCGTTACAGAAGCTTGCTGCGTCTGAAGAAAGGAATACAACGACTTCAGCAATTTCTTCTGGTTTAGCAGCTCGCCCCATTGGAACGTTGGAAACCACCTCATTCCATACCTCAGGATTATCTTTCCACATTTGAGTCATTGGTGTTTCTGTTAAACCAGGTGCGATAGCGTTTACTCGGATACCGTCTCTAGCGTGGTCAATTGCAGCTGCTTTTGTTAAACCAGTTACGGCATGTTTTGCTGTTACGTATGGTGCCATATTTGGATCGGCAATGACACCAGCTACCGAAGCTGTGTTTACAATTGTACCACCGCCATTAGCAACCATATATTCAAGTTCATGTTTCACCGCAAAGAATACACCTTTAACGTCAACTGCCATTACTTTATCAAAAGTATCTTCTTCAATATCTACGAATTTTGCTGGTTTATTTAAAATGCCTGCATTGTTGAATGCGTGATGTAATCCACCAAATTTTTCTACTGTCTTTTCAACAAGTGATTTCAATTGCTCTGGACTTGTTACATCTGTTTTAAAGAAAACAGCTTCTCCGCCTGCTTGTTGAATTAGTTCTACAGTTCCTTGTGCACGGTCATCAACATCGCCAATAGCAACTTTCGCGCCACGACGTGCAAAAGCTATTGCTGTAGCACGTCCAATACCAGTAGCCGCTCCAGTGATTAAGACAACTCGACCTTCAAAATCTTTAACATTCATATTATTGCCTCCCCATATGTGTAGGTTTTTCTTTTCATGTGTAGTATAGCTTTCAGTAAAATGCTTATTCAATATTTTTGAATGAATGAGCTTATTCCTTTATAGTAATAAGCATAAGAAGGTGACTAATAATGCAATTAACTCAATTAGAGTATTTTATAGTAGTAGCCCGCTTGGAGCATATGTCGAAAGCTGCGTTGGAGCTAGAGGTTTCGCAATCTTCATTAAGCAAAACGATCGCTCGTTTAGAGGATGATATTGGAGTACCACTCTTTGATCGAAGAGGGAAATCTATTCGTTTGAATGAATATGGACGCATTTTTTATGAGAAGGTGGAAAAGGCTTTAGATGATTTACAAGAGGCGAAATCAGAAATTCAAGAACTGGCGAATATACGAGAAGATAGTATAGCGATTAATGTGATGAATTCAAAACTACTGCCAAAATTATTTTATGATTTTTATAAAAAGCGTCCAAATGTTAAAATCCGACAATATGTATTGCCAGATAAATTAGCTCTACAAAAAATAATTAGTGGCGAAATTGATTTAATGATCGTTATTAATCCGATTAAAGATGACAGAATAGAGTGGGTTCCATTATTTACTGAAGAAGTCTTTTTAGTAGTGCCGAAAAATCATCCACTAGCTGCTAAAGAAAGTGTTTCACTGATTGAGACTAAGGATGAACTGTTTATTTTGTCAGAAACAGGACAAAATTTTCGCACAACAGAAAATCAATTATTTGAAAAAGCGGGCTTTACTCCGCAAATTGCCTTTGAAGGTGAAGATTTATCGATTATTTTACAATTGGTGAACGAAGGAAAGGGAATCTCTTTTATTTTTAACTATTCATTTTTAGATCAGTATTTAGACAACGTGAAAATATTGAAAATTTCAAATCCTGACTGCTTTCAAACAGTAGGGATTGCTTGGAATAAAAAAAGAAAAAGTTCATTTGTCGTAAATAGTTTTCGTGATTTTGCTATTTCATTTTTGATAAACAGTACAATATAGATGTGTGAAAGGTACCTGAAGTGAGGCTAATTGCACGTTTGTTTTTGAGTTAAATAAAAAGGGTCACTCACAGGCTAGTGACCCAAAAAACTATATGGAACTAATAAACTTCTGGGTTTTTTTACCTTAATTGAAGATACCTCTGGCAATTAATATAGCCGAGACGTTATAGACGCTAAAGCTAGAGAAGCTAGACAAACTAGTACCACATCATGAATAAGGAATGAAATTGAACCATTGATAATAACACCACACAAGGATACAGAGGTGTTACAGAATAATTTCTAAACAAATCGTCCTTTGCAATAGATAGAATATTGTGAAACTTATTTGAACTTAAGACGTAGTAATAGATAGGGAGGAGGGATTAACTTGAAAAAATACTTATTATTTGCAGGGGTTTTTACGTTGGCTTCTGTAGTATTGCAAGTACTATCAGGCATGCTATTAACAATGTTTTATACGCCTAGCATACGATGGGAAGAAGCTTCGACTTTACCTTCACAAGTGTTGTTTGGAAATACAAGCTTCATTCCGCCACTTATTATTTCTTTAATAGCGTTAGTAATTGCTTTTGGTTGTACCAAGCTAATCAATAAAAAGGTTATTCACTAATAAAAAGGAAGGGGTCTCTTCCCTTCTTTTTTGAATGAAATCATGCAAGTCCTTAATTAATTATTATAAACTAAGCAGCTTTGCTTGCCTTTTACATAGCAGTGAAGGGCTTTTTTTATGCGTTGTGTGAGCATTCAAGGCGAGCAGCAGACGAGTTACAGTGTACATAATGAACTTAGAATACGCGCATTTCGCTGAACAATTGCTTAAAAAAACCAAAATTCTAATAACAAAAATGATAGAGCATTGTTGCAATATATATGGTATAACGTTCTATATTTTAGTATAATATTCTATATTTTTAACAGAAATGAGTTTCCTTTATTAGGATAAAGGACTGAAGGAAGGTATTATATTGTTATATTTAGGATTGATCATGATTGCTTGTTTATTTTTATATTTACACAGAGCATCATTTTCATTGGTGCCTGATTCAAAGTTACAATTACCAATTAAAAGAATGGATAAGTTAATTGTGTTTGCTCCTTTTGTTACAGTAGTCGTGTTTTCTATTCTTTTTTTAACGGTACTGAAGGGACAATTAGCTGATAGAATATCGCATGCTTTAATCGTTTTTAGTCTTTGGATTTTTTTCACCTATTTCATAAAAACTTTATTTGGTTATTGGAAAAATAAAAATATATTATTAGTTTCTTTAGTCGGAATACCTTTGACGCTATATTTTATTTTCCAATTGACTCCGTTAGACAATTATACACAGTTAGTTTTTCTGAAAATAGGGAATGTATCATTTATTGTAGGTCTCGTATTAATCGTTTTATTTTATTCGAATTATTTACATAAAAGGAAAGTTAGAATTGGCGAAGGATAATTAAAGAATAAGGCGATTTTAATTTATTCGCCATTAGAAAATAGAAGCGTATTCGGGAAAAATCGAATACGCTTTATGCTTTATTAATTGTAATTAGTTTTATGTTCAAGAATTTTCTAGCGATGGTTAATTAGTTAGTACCAAAAAAGCTATAATACTCAATCCATATAAGCCCATAAATCCGAGACTCATTTTTGATAATTTAGTGCTAATAGAAAAAGCTTTTTGTAATCCTTCTTTAAAAAGATGCACAATGAAAATAGATACTGCTAAGAAAAACGATACGATTGCAATGATTAACGCAATTTGTTCCATGAAAATAACCTCCTGTGATGATCTATATTGTAGAATAATAAGTATATTAATCAAACCGACAAGCAATAATACATTGCTCATTCGAATACCAAAAACTTCTCGTTCATTTATTTCAATTTTCCAAGCATCAACTATACCTCTGAGTAAATCAATCGTCAAAAAGAATGTCCAATCTTTTTGTTCTAATAGATCAAATAATTCATCGCCATATCGTTTTCTCCAACTTCTTGGATACAAATAAATTAACCACTTCATATAAGCCCAAGCCTTTTTGCGCCAAGTGTAGTTATTGCTTGGATGTCTTTAATTTGGTTGCTTAAATATTCACGTCCGGCATCTGTTAACCTGTAAGGTTTTTTACGATCATCTGATGCAAGCACTTGAATATAACCTGCTTTTTCTAAACGTGTAATTGCTCCGTATAAAGTTCCAGCACCTAACTTAATACAATAATTTTTTTCAATATCCTCCATAATTGCATAGCCATGACAATCTTTTTCTGCCAGACTAATCAAAATAAACAGTGAAGGCTCTGAAAATCTATCTTTTTGCATACAATACCTCCTTTTAAAAGTTTATTACGTTTGGCGATATAACGTATAACGTAATATTAACTGTTATTTACAATTTATGCAATAATGAGGCTCGTCACCAAAAGTTGTGGATGACGTTTTTAAAAACATATGCACTGTACTGTATATTGGCTGATTGGAGTGGAGGCTGGACGCCCCCTAGAAAGCGCCCAGTCCTTCTAAATACATGTCATTGATGTTACTGTGAGTATTTCAGTAAAAAAACTGGTATCCTTCCTAGTCTTGGAGAAATAACTGAAGGCTAGGACGATGTTGTTTGGGACATTGATCGTTGGGAGAATGACGGAGGTAGAAGTGTTGGTACATGACTTGGCTGTGGCCGTTGAATGAAAAAAATTTTTGCATTGAGGGGGAGGCAAGTCTGTCTCCCTTAAAAATATTTGTACGGACAAGAATCAAATGAAAATTTTTCTATTGTCTTCCACAATCTTCTGTGGAGGGCTTTTTTAGCTTGCTCTCTGCTTTTCCATTTGGTTCACCTTCAGTTTTTTTAAATTAATAAACTTGTAAGGAATAGGTAAGAAAAAAGAGAAAATCGATTCGTACAATTAAAGTACAAAATGAAAGGGACTGATCTAAATGATACTAATTAGAGGAACCGATCTAATGACTAAAAATTTTACCGAAGGAGATAGTACATTACTTAAACAAAAGTTATGTGAGATCTGTGCTCAGAGTTGGAAAACGAAAGGTTACAAATTAACTAGCATCGCTTCTCTTACTTATGAAGTTGGAATATCAACGGAATCTTTTTACAGACTTTACAAAACAAAAGAAGAGTTGTTTCTTGAAGAACTGTCAATGATGCAAAATCAATTGAAAGAACAATGGAACTCAATAGTACAAACTAACTCAGGTATTGAAGGTTTTAAAATAGCTATGAAATGGCTTTTTGAAGAGTATGTTAAACATCCTACGTTATATAATTTCAACAATCCAGATTATCATTTATTTTTAAATAAGCTTCCTAAAGATGAAATTGAAAGTCTCAGGAAAAATGATAAGAACTTTTTTGATGAAGTCTTAGAGCGTTCAAATTTAAATTTGAGAATTCCTAAAGAAAAAGCATATGGGATCTTAAGTACATTATTATATTCTGCAGCGATGAAAAACGATTTAGTTTATAACAAATGCGATATATTCAACTTTCTACTTGAAAGTTCGATATATCAAATTTTTACAATATCGTCTTCTTTAGCAAACAAAAATGCTAATAAAGAGCCATGGTGTCAACTAGCATAAACAAAAATTAAAATTGGGGGAAATCAATATTGGCTAATTTAACATTTGATATCTTGCAACAAAATAATACTATAGGAATATTCAGTTACATATCAATTGGACTTGCACTTGTGGTGTTTATTATTGGATTGTTTTGTATGTTAAAAAAGAAAAAATACGGAATATACGTATTCTTTTCCAGTTTCTTGTTATTAATTAATCCAGCTTTTGATATTTTCTTAAATTAATTCTAACGGAGGTAAATAAAAATGATTAAAAAATTAGATGAAACGTTGACAAGAGTAAACAAGTTAGCTGGAGTGAATATAAAAATTCCAAAAGCCACGAAATCAAAACTGAAATATAGTAGGTATTTAACAACTGCCGTAGGAGTAGGAGGATTAACGTTAGGAATTATTGGTTCATCAAAGTCGTTATTAGTTCTAGGAACAATAGGTATTGTAAGTTCTATTGCAACAACGAATGAATTAAGAATACTGAACGGAACCCGGTCAGGGGAATAATAAAAATGTATTAAACGGCTTGAGCTTTGAAATCTAAAGGGCTTAGGTCGTTTAATCGTTTCTGGTAGCGGTAGTGATTAAAAAAATGTGTATAGTCATCAATCAGAATATGGCTGCTCGCCGTAGGTATCGCCTATAAGCAAACACTAATCATGAAAAATGTCCTTTCTAAATATTTTTTGGATTAATTACTACAATGGAAAATACAATAATGGATGCAGTTATGGCACTATCTGGATTTCTTTAATGTTGGATAGAGTCACGCACACTCATTTGCGGGCTAGTTCTTTACAATTGTTGGGGCAAGTCTTGCTCCTACAAGGGCAAGGGGAGAAGACAAATTGGACATGGTGCTGAATAAGCACCTACAGTAACAGGAAATACATTTGGTTCTTCATCAGATGGAAAAGAAACTTCGAAAAAAGATGGTAACGGTAATAGCATTTTGATAAACTTGGAAAACAAAGTGAAAAATCCTCTCGTGGTTTGTCTGGACAACAATTACAATACGTGAGTTTTCGCTTTTTTTTTTATAGTAAAATGTAAAATTATTGAATTAAAGAAAATCAACCACATGTTTTGGTGGAGAGCCAATAATAAGTTATTTAAAAGAGAGAAAAAGCCTAGTTTTTTTTGCCATTAACTTTTCCTTGTCAAAACACAAACATAATCATACAAGGAAAAGGTCTAATTTTCTGTAAGAATTTAGGCTTAAAGCATTACCCGAAATTAAGCATAGTGGCGTTAATTATACGTGATAAGGAATAGGAGTTGAAAGTTACGTTGTTCATGACTCGGAGTTTGGAAGGATGAAAAATCATTTGGGACTCTAAAAATTATTATGGAAATATAAGTAATTTAAAGCTTATAATTGGAATAGGTGATAAAAAGTGAATAAACATAATAAAAAGATAATCAATATCGCTGATAATCGTAGTCTATATACAAAATATCAACGTACCAGTGCTCCGAGTGTCATCTTTATAGCTGGATTAGGCGATAACTTTGAGACATGGAAAAAGGTTCAAGACCTAATATCGGATGTTACGTCAACTTTGTCCTACACGAGAGCAAGTATTGGTAGAAGTTCAGTCGCAGCTGTCCCGCAGACTTGTCATGATTTGGTCGAAGAGCTTTCAGAATTGTTGCGAGAACTTGATGTAAAGAAGCCATATATACTAGTAGGGCATTCTTTTGGTGGTTTGATTGCAAGATTGTATGCCAGTCTTTATCCACTCGACATCTGCGGCATGATTTTGGTTGACGCTGCACCGGAATTTAAAGAACTTGCTTATGAACAGGTTTTGCCGGAAAATTTGGTTGCAGGAAATAGAGAATATTTAAAAAACCCTTCGTTGAATAGTGAAAATATTGATAAAATGCAGAGCTATAAGCAAATAGTTGATCATACAAGACAAATTGACCTTCCTCTCACAATTATTGCAAGAGGTTTACTTGATAGTGGAGAAGAGGGATGGCCATCTCAAAAGATATTGGAAATTGAACAAAATCTCCAAGCAGAATTCCAAAAGCTGTCAACGTCAAGCAAGTTTCGAATTGCTAGTCATAGTGGACATTATATACATCATGATGAGCCAGAGATTGTGATTGAGGAGATTATACTTATGTTAAAGGAAATCGAAAAATTACTTAATTGAAAAAAGATGAGTGATCTTTTTTTGGAATCTTTGATGGGGAATTTCTTGGATGCTTAAAGTATTATCTTCTTTTAGCTTCATTTTAGTATTATTAGTAGGTTGCGATAGTGAAAAGAAGTTCACGTTAAATGATATACAAAAAGTTAAGTTAGAGCTAATTGAAAAGGAAACTCTAAAAGAAGGACTATCATATTCCATAAAATTGATAAATGATAGTGATTACGTTTCTTTCATGATGAAGGAAGGGGGAAAATGCTTATAAAGGTAATGAATATAAGGTTGAAGCTAAAGGAAACAAATTAGATATTCAACCAGGGGAAAAGGTTACTTTAAATGTCTTTATGCCGTTTGAAGGTATGGGGGATAAATCTTTGTTAGGGATTGATAATCCTATTATCCAATTAAAAGGTTTTATGGAAGTAGTCGACGATAAACATCAGTTTACTTCTGGAGGGGGCTTGATCAAGGATTGAAGCCAATTTTTATATAGTGGTATTGCGCAGGGAGGTCATCGGGCAGATGACATTAGTTGACCTGTTAAAACAGGTACGTTTCCTCAAGCCAGAGCGATTAAAAATCACATAAATGGCAAATCCTATACCTTCCTAAAATTTAAAAACTAAGATAGCTTAAATGCTGTCTTGGTTTTTACTTCTTATTTAATTAAAAACACTTACTTTCATTAAAGGCAGATGACGGTTAGGAAACACAGTAGATGGAGTAAAGCCAATATTCTTCGCGCCCATTTTTAAATAAAAACCTTCCGCGTTAGGTTCACTATCAAGAGTAAACTCGCTTATTCCTAACTCCTTCGCTTTAGTTAATAAATGGTCCCATATCATTCTCCCTAATCCTTTACCGATATAATCAGGGTCTATGAATAAAGCATCTAATTTCTGTTCATTAATAGTAAAGCTATAAAATGCTACTATTTTATTGTCACTTTCCATTACGTAAACTGGATTTTCTTC
Source organism: Lysinibacillus sp. NPDC096382 (assembly GCF_044762845.1). Taxonomy (NCBI): domain Bacteria; kingdom Bacillati; phylum Bacillota; class Bacilli; order Caryophanales; family Bacillaceae; genus Lysinibacillus; species Lysinibacillus sp. NPDC096382. The sequence continues at coordinate 19,739 of NZ_JBIWFC010000007.1, read as the reverse complement.
TATGTACTCTTTTGTTACAGTTAAATCATCTTTACACTGTTGTAGAAAATCTTCTGTATATCCCCAATAGGCTTTTGACTTATAAGCCAAATTGCTTAATAGATGACAATCTAGAACTTTTGCACTTCTAATTAACATTATAATTCCTCCAATTCATCATTTTTATGGAAACATTGAACTTATAGCCCGTTTTATTCATTTATTACCATAATGTTAAAGTTGTAAATATTAAGAGTAAAGCGACTTATAGACAATTAAGGAGCTTCGGTAAAGAGAAAATTAGTAATTGCATATGGGCGAAGTGAAAATGTGAAAGACTTAGTTCAGTATAATTATTGATTTTTTCGGGGTTTTATAAAGTATGAAATGAACATTACAGAAAGCCCTATAGAAATGTATAGTAGTGCAACAGATTTATTTGAAATTAATGAACTGTATCCGAAGGAACCAGATAATCTGCTCCACCCGTGTGAAAATAAAATGATGCCTAAAATTAATAGGATATACCCAAGTGTCGAATGTGTTTTCATCGGCATAGCAACTCCTAATATTTAGATTAATAACTTATAAAAGGATAACATAATTAGTAGATATTAGAAAATATGGATTGCATCAATTATTGCACGATATGAGGGAAGAAACTATAAAAAGGGTCACTTGGGATAGGAGTGACCCTTAGTAACAAGATTCGGAGGTGTAAGGCTAAATTAGCTTTACATTACTATTAATATGACAAAATAGTTTTTTTGTATAGTTCATAGCCTGTAAAATAGATTTTTAAAAAATTATAGGGTTAGGTGGAACGCACAGACACACCAATTCGATTTAGTGCTAAAAAATATCTTCTGATATAAGGGGCTCGAATTTGATTAAATTTTATTCCAAATAATCATAAATTGTGCTGCTTCGGATTCAAGTGCAATTAGATGGTCCTCAGTAGAGGGTTCATCTGAAATTAACCTACCTTTTTGGACATTTAAAATTGCCGGCTTTATATCAGGAGAATGCTCAATGGTGAAATCGGATTGTTTTAATAGTGTCAAAGATGAGCGGCATTTATTTTTATCAATTCGTTCGTCTTTCCCTTTGAAATATAACTTGATTAAGTGTGGAACACCATCAATCTTTAATCCTAGTTCTGGCGATGAACGGACAGTTAAATATTCGCTATACCAATTGGATTTGCCTGGGTCAAACCATTCAATTTCTTTATTTTTAATAAATTTTAAATGTGCTTTGACTGTTTCCAGGTAATTTTTTTGTTTAGCTTGAGCAACTTTGTTAGCTACAGAAAGCAGGTAATCGTTACTAAATTCGTTCTCATGAAATTTTCGGATACCATCCCGTAACGGTTTCCAGTAATCAAAAGCGGGATTGTATTCATCTTGATATTTTATTTGTCTAACCATTGAAGTTTTACCTGTAACGCCTTTGAAAGTAAAGTCTGTAAATTGTGTAAGACCGATAGAAACTTTTTTTGAAGACACTAATAACAACTCCTTTATTTGTCAATATTCCGCGAAATACTTTAGATAATTTTCAGGAGGTTGTAACATGAATCAATTACAAACATTCGGCCATGACAACGGCGTGTATTAACGACTAACAAGCATTGCAAGGCAATCTACGAAGCTATCGGAGCAAGGGAAACAAATGTGGTTTTGAAAAATTATGATGTAGCCATTAAAAGAGCATACGATATTATTCAAAGTTTAGAACATAGAAGTGGATAGTATTATTAATGGACTGCAACAGGTAGAGGTGCCAAATGTTCAAAAAAGTTGCCGTTGCATGAACGCTTGGTATTAGCGGATAAGTGATGATTCAGAGACTGAAACGGTTAGTGAATGATCTTTATATGTCAGATGATGGCGGGGATCAAAAACATAAAGGATTTTGTGTAATAGGTGAGTCACTCATTATAGTTATTGGTATATCAGTAATTATGGCATGCTGGTAATTAAAAAGCTGCCTAACAGTTACCTGTTAAACAGCACATGGATATTGTTAATATAAAACAAAAAACGGGAAAAATCAACAAATTTTTTAGACGTTTTTGAAATAAATTGCTCTTGTAAAGTAGTTTGCAAATGGTTGGTTATAGGTCATCACTTTTTGATTATTAAATAGATTTGTTCGAAGGAATGATATTGGTTTTTGGAAATGATATAAAGGGTCACTTGGGATAGGAGTGACCCTTAGTAAGATCCGGAGGTGTAAGGCTGAATTAGCTTTACATTGCTATTTGTAAAGTTAATAGCCTGAGAAATAGTAAAAAATAAAAAGCTGTAGCGTGGTCACAGGCTACAGTTCTGTATGGGTTTTACCACTTATTATAAGTTTTAGTTGTGTGAGCAATTAGTAAGCATATGAGGCTTTCCAGTACAACGATATTTAGAGTCGGATACAAAATTTTGAATCAGGTGTGAAAGTAGTCGAAAGGCTGCTTCTTTTTAGTTTTTCGAAAAGAATGGATACTTCAACTAGCGATGAAGTTTAGTTGAAGTAGAAGGATTTATTGGAAGTTTATAGAAGTAATAAGGAAAAATAAATTATTTGTGGGAGGGATAAATTGAAAGTTATAGACAAAATGGAGATGTTTGATTTTACAACATTAGAAATGAATGATGAAGAAAAAGAATTTGCCTCTGCTTTAACATTCATTACAGAAGGAAAAGAATGTTTGGCTACAGAAATTTTAAAGAATTTGTATTGTGAGTCTCATGATCTTTCATTGCGAAGTAGTTGTGCCAAGATTTTATTTGAGCTATATTTTACGAAATCCGAATGGAAACAATTAGAGATACTCGGCCTTCTTGATGATCAAAGCATTGATCAAAGCAATCGTTTAATTGCGAAAGCTTGCAGCAAGTCTGAACAAACAGCGTTCTCCTTCTTAAACGATGAAATACGTATTCCAATGAAACTAAGCATCTCTGGCTCTCCAACGGTTGATGTAATGATTAATGGAAGTAAGAAAAGCTTTTGGTTAGATACTGGAGCAGGGATGACGGTCATCTCAAATGCTTTAGTAAGTGACTGTAACATTAACATTGTGAAAGAACAAGAATTGGAGGTTGGAAATTCAACAAACCAAAATTTTAGTGCCGATTTGGCCATCATCGACTCAATTATCATACAGGGTCTAACGATTTTTAATCAGCCTACATTGGTGTTGGCGAATGATTTATTAATGATTAAAAACCCTAAAACGGAAGAAGTAATGCAGGTAGACGGTATCATCGGATGGGATATCATACAACATATTTTACTGGAAATCGACTATGGACGAAAACAGGTAATAATTCAGAAACCGCAACGAAAAGATGGTGTGGAGAACAACCTTTTCTTCTGTGGGTATCCGATTTTGAAAGTGAAAGGTCAGAATCAAGTTCCGTTGTATTTCGGTTTGGACACAGGTGCAAATAAATCCCATTTTGGACAGCCACTCCTATCGAAAATTGTTGATCTTAAAATGGCAAAAAGAATGATACATTCTGGAGGCTTCGGTGATGTAAAAGAAAGAGAATTAGACAGTATAGAAAGTTTAATTGTTAATTTGAATGACAATCAATCGATCAGCTTACACAACGTGAGAGAGATGTTGACAGGCCTTGCTACTTTTTTCAAGCTAGATGGTGTTTTTGGTAGTGATATTGCTAAGGATGGGCGTATGGTGATTGATTATACGAATAGAAAGTTTGAGCTTGTATTTAACTAATGATGCTTCCAAGAGTCAAGCAATTATTACGATGTACTTAATCTTGGTATAAGGTTTTATTAGCATAACTTTATAGGAGGTAATAGTTCATGCCCTTATTCAAATACGGAGTGCTAAAAGGTAAAGTTGTTAACGTTAGACCTGTGGATTCATATGATAAGACGCCTCATTACGAAGTGCATATTCGAGCAACAAAGAAGGATAAAAGTGAGGAGAATTATAGGATTGCGATCAATGTTGCCTCTAAGGTAAAGCCTTCAGAAGTCCTATATTTTGTTAGTGAAGATTTTAACTCTAAACAAATAACTATTATTCCAAATTACGAAGAAGGATTTACAGAAGTTACTAATGAAAATCGTGAAATTGCATTAGATTATATTCGTGGTGGCTTATTTGATCCCCCAAAAATGATTCCTCTCCCTGCAACAAAAAATGGTCCAGACAATGACTTGAATGAAAAAGTTAATAAATATATGCAAGAGGCTATGGCTAAAAAAGCGACAGTTTATGCTTACGGAGAAAAATTTAAAACTGAAGATGAAAAAGATAAATATTTCGGTTTTTCTCCAGGTAGAGGCATTCATGATATTCATATGAATCAAGGAAATAGTAGGGATTTTAGAAAAGACGATGGGATATGGCAAGATGGTGGTGTATTCATTCATTTTGAAGAAGAAAATAGATGGGTTGGTATATTCCTCGCATTCCAATCGCAGTCTTGGTGTACAGATGACAATGGACATGCAACTAAGCCAGTTAGTGTATGCAACCATACAAATAGAAAATCAGTCATAGAAATGTAAAAAATCTAATTGAGTATAAACGGTATTACATCATTTTAGGTTACTTAATAGAATAGAAACATTGATATATCAATGTTTGTAGAGGATAAATGAAGCTGATTTTGCAATTGAGCAAGCAAACAGCAACATTTATCCTATTTTTGTTCCTAAATTTAGTTTTTTGAGAAGTAAACAGATAAATTTTAAGAATATCGAATTAACTCTAATGAACATAAACTACTTATAGAATCATGAAATCGTCACTGAACGAATATGCTAAAGGCTTATACAAGAATTTCATTTCGAATAAAAAGGCATTAATATTATAATGTGGAAAAATGGAAATCAGTATGCAACAAAACGTTCATTTTATTGAAAACACAAGGAGGTCAAGATAAATGAAAATTACCATGCGATATGGGGTTGACGCTCCATTTTGGGTTGCCAATTTAATTATTATCGGGCTAATATTTACGTTATCGGGTGTGTTTGGTTCAGCCAATGGATTTGTATTGAGCTATGGTTTGATTTGTCTTGTGACGGGCCTTTGGATGTTTACATACTCAACAACAATCAAAATCGCACACAGAGAAGTGATTTTGAGTCTTGCACAAGCTAAATCAGGTGATGAACTTCTTGATGTGGGTACAGGTCGTGGACTTTTAGCTATTTCCGCATCTCAAAGGGGTTGTAAGGTGACAGCCGCTGATGTTTGGTCAAAATGGGATTTGGGAGGGAATGGGAAAGCTAAATTACGAGCTAATATGATTGCTGAAAGTGTGGCAGAAATCGACATCGTAGATGCTGACGCCCGGGAACTTCCATTTTCGGATGGTAGTTTCGATGTTGTTGTCTCAAACTTCGTAGTCCATAACATTAAAAGTGTAGAAGGAAGAAGGAAGGCAATTCTTGAAATGTGGCGAGTTTTAAGGCCAAATGGTCGATTAGTCATTTCTGATTTCAGTAAAACTGCTGAATACATTCATATATTGAATTCAGTCTCCAATCGCGTTGAAATAAAGCAATTTTTTTATACATTTCCGTTTTCTAAAGCTGTTGTTGTGCAAAAGATTTAAGAAATCAATATACAGAAAAGATGATTATCAGTTTTCTTTTAACGAGTTGGATATTAAGTTGGTTTAAGTTTGACGAATTGTTTATTCAAGCGCTTAAGGAAATATTTAATAAAAAGGTGACGATTGCTAGTTATTATTTTATATTTTTTAGTATTGGGGCAATTGGAGACTTAGTCTTATTTTTTAACGGAAATTATATTACCAATTTACTCAGCTAACGATCAGATTGCGGAATAATGACACATTAAAAGCACAGAACTCTCTGTGCTTTTTAACCTTCAATCTCATAATAATGAAGAGAATTCTATTAATGTTTTGAGGATTGATCATCAAGTAGGGCAATGAATTTAAGATATTCACCTTAACAGAATTACAAACTTTATCTCTCGCAAGCAATACCATCTTTGTCACGATCTTTCGAAGCATTTGCTTTATATAGTTCAGCTGATACAAAAGGTGCGTATTTTGTTTTTCCACCTTTATTTTTTACATTGGCATCTTTAGCAACGCCACCTTTGTAGTCCTTATTTAACTCTTTACAATTTTTGTATGTTTTCGCTGCAGCCTCTGTTGGTGTTGGGATACTCATTGTTCCGCCGATTAATAATGCACCTGCGATAATTGAAGTAGCTAATTTTTTCATAAATGTTCCTCCTAAAATTATTTTTATTGTTTGATAATGAAATACATACTAACAATAGTGATTTAAGTGGATTTTCCTTTGTTATTGTTAATTGATGTCAAACAATAGGATTAATGACCTTGAGTAAATAATACTATTATATTAGTGATAAAACAATCCATTATTGTTTTATATTTACAAAATGGTTGCGGTGAAATACATAAATATGTTTCTTTTAAAGCAATTTTTTTAACTCGATTAATATAAATGATTTAATCATTACCATAGCGTTATTCTTTAAATAGAAGGAAATCATCTCTCTTTATCGAGAAAGTAGATGAAAGGCGGTGTATTTAAATTGAGTGTAATAAGAAATGACACAGTTTTTACAACCAATCTAAAAGAAGCCTATGAATTTGAACCACATTACTATCCCTTACTAAAGGTGTAGATAATGTTGAAGTAGAACAAAATAGCGATTATTGCTACGTGAAATTTACTATGGAGTGTATTGATGGATTAGGTGAACAAAGTTGGAATATAGTAGAGCGTTTTGATTTTGAAAGTTTAGTTTTTACGGTATGTATTCGGACGTTGTACGAGAGATTTTAACTGAGTAGGATTAAACATAATGACTTCCGCAGATGAGTGTGGAGGGCTTTTATTATATAACAGATGTTATAGCTAACTGGCGAAAGCATTCGTGACATAAGAATACTTTTACCATTAGCAATCCCTTTATAAGATTAAAGTGATTGCTATCCGCTCTGGTAAAACTCTTAATATTTCGAATTGTTTGAAAACAATTCGATAAAATGTATAATTATTTAAAGGGGAGGTAATAAATACCGTATAAATTGTTTTGGTGTCGTTCGTTTTCAAATAAATTAAAATTATCATTCGAGGTTAAACAAGTAGGAAATGTTCAATCTTCATAACAATGTTCCACCTCTATGATACTACCTCTACTTGGAATTCTAAACTAGAAAACAATACTGTTATACCTTTTTTGCCAAAACATTCTATGCAGTATCTTCATTTTGCTTGCAGATAATTCTTTCAAAACAATCTAGGGATGCGGAAGGAGATATGTGATGGAAAAAAACTCAAATCTATGGAAAATTGTATTTGTAGCTAGTTTTATAGGTTTAACAGTTGATGGTATGGATATCCAAATGTTGTCATTGGTTATGCCGAGCCTAATGGACGAATTCGTCTTAGATACGAAGGCTGCTGGTTGGATCAGTACATTCTCGCTATTAGGGATGTCACTTGGTGGAATTCTGGGCGGTTGGTTATCTGATCGCTTTGGCCGTGTTAAAATGATGACCTATATGATGATATTATTCTCAGTTGGAACGGCTCTCTTAGCTTTTGTACAAACATATGAACAATTTATTATTGTTCGTTTCATATCAGCAATTGGTATGGGAGCTGAATATTCATTAGCCACAATGTTAATGGCTGAATATGTAAAAGTTAAAAATAGAGCAACTATTATGGGCGTATTAGGTTCTTCCTATTCATTAGGATATTTAGTCGCGGTTTTATTAGCGGGCGCGATTCTACCTGAATATGGTTGGAGACCATTATTCTTACTATCAATCTTCCCGGTTGTTGTGGCGATTTATATTCGAGTAAAAGTACCTGAACCTACTGGCTGGAGATTGGCTAAAAAACAAGATAAGACATCAAAAGTAAAGAAATCAAATGAATGGCTTGCGTTGTTTAGGGATAAGAAAGTTTTTACAATCTTTCTATTTTGGATATTAACTTCTTCCTTATTGCAATTCGGATATTACGGAGTAGGTACTTGGTTACCGACGTATATAGTTAAAGAATTAGGCTTTAATTTCAAAGAAATGACAGGATATTTAATTGGAACATATACAGCATCGATTTTTGGTAAAGCACTTGCTGGTTGGGTTGCCAATGTAATTGGTCGTCGTTGGGTTTTCGTAATAGCAGGATTATCTACAGCGGTCATGCTTCCAGTCATATATTTTTATCAATCACCAGGAAACATCATTGTTTTAATGACTGTTCTAGGTTTCGTATATGGAGCGCCGTATGGTGTAAATGCTACTTATTTAAGTGAAAGCTTCCCGACTCCTTTTAGAGGAACCGCTGTAGGTGCGGCTTATAATACGGGAAGAATCGGTGCAGCTATAGCTCCAATCCTTATTGGAATTATCGCTACTTCACAATCCATAGGATTTGGACTAGCTGTGTTAGGTATTTCTTATGCATTCATGGGGTTAATTCCTGCACTATTCATTAAAGAGAAAATGTATGATACTTTTGAAAACGATACTAAAGGAGAAATGTTAGAAAAAGAGGGGGAGGTAGGGGAAGAAGAAGTTCTAGCAAAAGAGGTTCTAGTGCAAAACCCCACTGCCGCCAATGTTAACAAGGGATAAATTAAATAGATACAGTCATTTCCACAACCTCTTTTTTATTGTATGATAAATAAAAGATGGAATTTAAGAGGGGTGGGATATTATGCTAAAAATTTTGCAAATTGTTTTTGCAATCATAGGAATATCTCTCTCAGCTTATGAACTTATCACACGTGATTACCAGCTGAATTACCTAATGATATTCTTCTTAGGTTTATTTGTTCTAACTTTAGGAATTAAAGAATTTCAAAGAAAAAGAAAAGCTTATGGTTGGTTAATGATTGCGCTATTTTTATTTTCAGTATATGTGTCAATTCAAAGTTTCATATGGATCTAAATAAAGGAGTGGTGTCCACTCACTATAATTCAGTCAAACTACTATAAACTAAAATACAATTTGCTTTGCGAGATAACGTAGTGTAGCCACGGTTTCACAGATGAGCTAACTAAAAAATTAAATATTTTACCGCATCAGACGAGCCTTACATCTAGCACCGTAAGGCTTTTTATTATGGAGTCATTATGTGACAAATGTTACCTTTTAATCTATATTATAAATAGATTGGAGGTAGCATTGTTTGGATAAGGGAAAATTAATATTAGATATTCTAGAAGGATTAATTAATCAGGAAGAGCCTAAATTTTATGATTTTGAAATAGAAAAACAAACATTCGGAGAAATCGTTGAAACGATCCAAGAAAAAGGGTTCATTTCTGGTGCGAGCATTTATCGTGAATGTCTAGAGAATAAAGTAATTTCGGTTTCCTTGTATAACGCCAAGGTTGAATTGAAAGGATTAAATTACATAGAAAATAATATTATGAGTCACATCTAACTGTAGTGAACCCCAAAAGATAGATTTTTAGTTTAACTTTTGGGGTGAAGTACAATTGAGTGAATATTTTTTATTTACTGGTACAACTACTGTTACTTTTTCACCAATAAATCTGTTATCTTTTGAAGCACTATCAAAAACAAATTTTAATTCTTTGACACCTTCTAAACCTTCTTTTCCTAAATTAAAAATAACTTCGCCTTTTTGTATTACTTTGCCAATAAATTCGGACTCAAAATGAGAAATTTCAACAATTGAATTGATTTGACGTTTTGTATCAGTAATCATGTTCGCTGAATTTGGATGGAAACTTAAAGTATCATCAGATAAATTTTCTCCTGTTATAGATAGGATAAGTACATTTGTTTCAGCATCTGTTTCAATCATTTTTGGATCACGTGCAACTAGTTTAGCTGTTTTTATTCCATCAATTGAAAATTCAACATCAGCACTTTTGTATTTTTCAGTTGGTGCTTCATATAAATCAGTGATTGTATATGTACCTGCAAAATCATCTTTCACTACTTCACCAGCATTCGCTTCTGTTAAATTATCTGCTTTATTGGCTTTACTTTCTTTGTTTATTTCAATGTCAGTAGAACCTGTTACAGCTTTTTCTAGTGAAGCCGCATACTTAGCAAATTCGTTATCTTCCATATCACCATTCATTTGTAATAAGAACTTTCCACTTTGATGGGTGTGAGAATAAAACATAGGACTTGAATTTCCTAATTCATCATAATAACTCTTTGCTTTTTTTAGATTTTCTTCATTATCGAATAAAAATATTCGACCACCTGAATCAGCACCAAGAGAAGGAATTAAAATTCGTTTACCTTCTTTTCGAATGTTTCCAAATTCATCATTTGGTAAATCCGAAATTTCTCCTAGGTCTAAACCATCATCTTTAAAATGTTTAATTACATCATCTGTTGTTTTAGCCAGTACTTTTTGATGCTCTTCAGTTTTAGCACCATTCTCTTTTGGCTTATCGTCCTTTGATGAATCGCTTTCACATCCAGCTAATCCTAAACTTAATACGAATGCTGCACTAAAAATTAATTTTTTCTTCATTAAAAATCCTCCCTTTATATTACCATTCTAGGAAATTTGGAGGGAGAAGTACATAGACAAATTGAAAACTGTAATTGGGTGTGTGACAAGCATCGAATGGTGCAGAAAAAATTATATAAAATCCTTCGTCATGCAAACCAGACTTTTCCAAAATGAGGTAACTCTTTGTTAAGTCAGTATATTTTTGCTTGCTCTTCTTTGAAATACCATAGCCTATAGGGAATTGGGGAACTCTAATCTCATACATCTATGTGATTCACTGGAATCTTGCCATATCCATTCTGCGATTTCTTCGCTATGCATCACTAAATTTTCATTTATAGCCTTTATTGCTATATCTCGATTATAAAAACACGTGATATCAGTAAATGTAATTCTTAATTTTCTTTCAAGTTCTTCATCCGTCAATTTACAAAACATTACTTCATTGTTTGATATCATTTTTTCTCTCCCTTATAAAGAATATGTTAATTTAACTCCTCGATAAATTTATGTATATATATTTCATTTTAATGGAACCTTTTTGTTGAGTACATAATATTTTAATACTTGCCAAAATATATAAGTTCGCGAAAACATTAATAAAGTTATTCATAACGACTATTACAAACTGTGGGATAATAACATTCATTTTTTGGTGTGTAACGAGATCAATCAAACGAACCTCCGTTACAAAAAAAGCCACCAAAATCACGAAAAAGTCACATTTCCCCCGAAAACCCATGAAATCGGGCAAAAGGCAAGTCTTTGTACATTCGTGAGAAACCTTGCTATAATAACCTTTGCGAATACATATGAAAGAGGGTAAAAGCATGAACGCTTACGATGAATATATGAAACAGGTAGTGAAACCGATGCGTGAGGAGTTAGTGGGGGCCGGATTTACGGAGCTTACGACGGCTGATGCGGTGAATGAGTTTATGGCGGAGGCGAAGGGGACTTCGTTGGTTGTGATTAACTCGGTTTGTGGTTGTGCGGCTGGGTTGGCGCGTCCGGCTGCTCGTGAGGCAGTGGAGGCGGTGAAGCCTGATCATCTTGTGACTGTTTTTGCAGGTCAGGATCCTGAAGCGACTGTTGCGATGCGTAGCTTTTTTGAGGATGTGCCACCAAGTTCACCGTCGATGGCGATTTTAAAAGATGGGCAATTGGCATACTTTATTCCACGTGAACAAATTGAAGGGTTCCCTGTGGAGCAAATCGTTTCACATTTAACCGGTGTTTTAGAGCAAACATGCGAGAAGTAAAAACGATTGTTACAACAGCGGGCAGACCAGACGATTTATCGTTGGGGCTCGCTGCTTTTGCGTGTAAACAATTAGATGTATCGTTTGAGCCGAGAAAAAAGCGTTCTGTTCGGAAGATCTCTCAGGAATTGCATGCACATGTAATAGTTGCTGGGAAAAATCGTTTTGAGTATTATGCTTTTGGAGCAAATGAGCCATTTTTCTTTCATCCAAATTCAGCGGCGTTTCGCTTAAAGCGTGTAGCTCGTGGGGAAGCGGAGCCGTTTTTGGAAGCGGCACAGCTTAAAAAAGGAGATTCAGTGCTTGATTGTACATTGGGACTTGCTGCGGATGCAATGCTGGCGGCTTTTACAGTTGGCAAAGCGGGGCGAGTCGTTGGACTAGAAGCGAATCCTAATGTGGCCTTTATAGTTGAGCAAGGAATAAAATCCTATGATACGACTGAGTTGCCGTTAACTGCATGTATGCGTCAAATTGAAGTGGTGCAGGTTGAAGCAGTTAACTATTTGAAAACTTTGCCGGACAATACTTTTGATGTCGTGTATATGGATCCGATGTTTGAAGAGATTATTGAAAAAGCCAATAATTTTGAAGCATTACGCTTAGCTGGGGAACATGTGACATTAACGGATGAATGGGTAAGTGAGGCGAAACGAGTAGCAAGAAAACGGGTAGTATTAAAGGCTCATTTTCGCTCAGAATGGTTTGCCAAATATCAATTTTTACAATTAACAAGAACAGCTGCGAAGTTTCACTATGGTGTTATAATTGTTGATTAAAGTAAATATTGAGTGTTTTCTAGAGGCTTATTCATATTGAACTAGCCTCTATTTTTTATCTATAATTCTAAATATGATAATATGCACCACCAAGGTAATTCGAAATAAAGTATTTACTTTTTAAAAACTCTGTAGTATAATATAAACCGTGCTATTTTAGGTGGCATATTTACGTAATCTGGAATTCTGCTTTTTGTTTTTGAAGATACTTATTCACACTGGCGCATGCTTTGGGGCTGCAAGGACGCAAAAGAAGGTTGGGTTTGCGTTGCTTAAGTTAGAAAGCACACAGTGGAATTTTACCGCGGTGATGAAACTAAATGTTTCAATATAATATTCCCCAGATGATTGGGTTGAGACTTTACAATTTACGAAAAATGTTGCCTATTAAATACTAAAGGGGTGGCTTCGCAAAAGCGAGGCTGCCCCTTGCCTAATTTACGGATAGAAAAGCTGAAGTGACGGAAAGAACCATCGAAAAGACATATAGAAGAGCCTAACAGTAGACCGATTATGTCTACTTTTTTATGTAATAAATTTCTAGTTGTCGCATCCTATATAGTTCTTTTTTATAATTTTTTCAGATGAATATTTCAATATACAATGTAAAAATGGCTAAATTGATTTGCAAACCATTTATCATGTTCAAAAGCATTGCGGTCTGCTAATATGTGATGTTATGGATAGGGTGTGAAATCTTTATTCTCTGAATATTCCTGCTTATGGAGATGTATTAGACATCCAAAAGTAGGGGTGACTATGAATCAATAAAGTCGTTTTTGACTCAGTCTCCTCGTTCAGACATTACACCAACATTTAAAGAAATATTTCATAAAGATATAGAAATTGTTGAAAGAGGAGCATTAACTTCCTTAAACGAGTTTAATTATCCAGTTAGAAGTACGCTTAAAAGTAGTAAGAGGTTTCAGATAATATCAAAGTTACCAGATGATTATTGCAACTTTGAAGCAGCAGCCCGTTATCTTAAAGATTACAGAGTGGATCAAATTATTTTAGATTGTATGGGATGAATGAAGAGCGTAGGCAGTTAGTTAGAAAAGAGAATGGTATTTTAACAATTTTGCCAACAATACTTATAAATCAAAGAATATGAAAAGTATTCCCAGACTGTAGGCTATAGATAAATTTTAGTCTACAGTCTCTTTTATTTTGCCGAAAATTAATTGTATGAGTGAAGATTCGTCAAGTAGCTCAAAAAGTTTGGGACTGTGAGCGGAAGAATTGGCTATCAAAGTAGAAAAGTCCGCAAGCTCGCGGACTTTCTTTGTAAAAAGGAATTGTATTAGTTCGTGAAGCATAAAGATGATAAGTAACCTAACATTAATAAAAGACCAATACCCATTGCGATTTCCATGTTTTGTACCTCCTTTTAAAAAAACGACACATTTAACCCGCATACTGTCAACAAATACCCGATTTGTTTGGGACAACAGGATGATGGTCATACAAACGTTTTCACAAGATGTGAAGTTTTTACTTTATACATAAATATTGTACAATGAATTATAGAAATATGAAACCTTTTATAGGCTTATGCGTATATATAAGTAATAGAATTACCAATTTGTACATAAAGAGAAGGTGTTAATTAATGAAGAAATGGGTTCAAAAAAGTATCGTCATTATGGTTGCGTTTTTAACTTTTGGATTAATTACGCCAACACATGAGATATGGGAAGCATTTGATCAAAATCCATCAAATCGTGCTTCTATCGGACCATCACCTGGGACAAGCACTGCAGAAGCAGCTGCTCTTCCGATAGAAACAGAAATACAAGAAGAACCGGTCGACTATAGTGGATTGCTCGTTGACGCGGCGAAAGAGCAATCCTATAAAAAATTCGGCACAAAAATCGGCCCGAAAATTAGCAATGAATTTGATTCCATTATCTTCCCGAAGATGGAGGAAGCCATTGCGATGACTGTAGCTAGCTTAGACGATTCATCATTAGCATCGTTAACAATTTCTGAAAAGCCTAGTGGCAACTATGGAGAAAAAATTTTCAATATTAGTAGCAATGAAACAGGGATGGATTTAATTCGCTTCCATGTCCGCACAGAAAAAAGACCACAGGAAGGTTATTATTACAACTTCCACTACCATAGTGCCGAGGACGACTTTATGGCACATAACAATTTAGGGGATATTTACTGGGAGAAAAACACACCCCCGAAATGGTTATCCTAAAAAATTACGGAACACTCGTTTAAAATGCGGGTGTTTTTTTGTCGGGAAACGTTGATATAACAACGTTTATAATGATTTGCTGAGTTTTTATATTTACAAGTTATATGGGTAGGGGAGAGAGAAAAAACGTGAGTGCCCCAAAAAGTGCCCCAATTTCATCGTTTTTTGATTTCCTCAGATTCTTCAAATGAACTCAAATTGATAATTTCATCCATAAGATTTGAAACGTGCACCTCATCTTTTTCAAATGAATGTGCATAAACTTTATAATTTTATAATCCAGTAAAATACTTTTGATGTTTTCATTCATCGGAAATTTTCGATAACTGTTTTTAGTCTTTGGCGTCCGAGCCCCGTAACGATCCTTAGTTTTATTTATGTGAATGAAATTATTTTCAAAATCAATATCAGTTTCCCACTGTAAAGCCCTCAATTCGCCAACACGCATACCTGTTAAAAATAGTAGGCTCAAACAAGCATAATGAGTAATTTTATATTTAGTGCGTGTTATTTCTAATACATTTGTTATTTCATTTACGGAAAGTGCATTTCGCTTAATACTTTCTGTTGCTCTACTTAAATTAGGGGTAGAAAACTTTTTTCTATCTATAATTTCATTTTTTATAGCAAATGTGAAAATGGCGTTCAAGCGTCTGAAAATAGACATAAGAGTTCCTTCTTTAAAACCTTTTATAATCAATGGATCTACAGTATCTAGAATTACTGAATTGCCTAAAATTTTAGAGCAACATGGTATAGCGTCAGAGGATGTTATCCGAGTTGAGTATAGTGCTAGCGATGTAGATACCATTGATGTACTTGTTCAACTGAATAACAAAGAAGCTATTGAAAAGTTAGGTGCATGTGGTAAAGAGGACAAGATAGGCTATGATGACGCCTACTGGACAAAGTATAGATTCATTAAATACGGCATTTCATTTATCTGTTTGCAACGTGAAGGCGAGGCGATAGCGTGAGAGCACTTGCAGAAGTTGAGAATCCGATGGTATTAGGAACAATCGAGCCAATAAATAACGTACCAACATTTCAATATGTAGAAATGAAAAGAGATTTTCGAGATGTCTATGGAAGTTTAATCGTATTCAACGATGATTACATGGAGTTTTCGAACGGTGATATTGGCGAGTTTTCTCGTCCTCCCTCTACAGCTCTAACGGTCGGCTCATATTTACACGCTGCCTTTGAAAGTAACGAGGCATTCACTGAATTTAAAGAACTAAATCACCACACCATTTACAACAATCGTGGCAACAAATATAAGGACTACGAAAAAGCTGATGACATGATTGAAACCATTAAAAATGACGAGTTTTGTATGTTCGCTCTACAAAGTGAAAAAGAGGTCATCTATACAGGTGAATTATTCGGTGTAGAGTGGAAAATCAAAGTCGACAACATCAATCATGAACGTGGATTTTTCAGTGATATAAAAAGCACTCAGGAGTTTCGGCAGCGCTACTGGAGCGAGAAATATAATACATGGGTTTCATGTGTACAAGCCTTTGATTATGTGCTGCAGATGTGGGTGTATCGAGAAATAATCTTTCAAAATACAGGTCGTTACTATGATCCATACATTGTGGCAGTAACTAAAGAATCGCCACCTGATAAAGCAGTTTTACGCTTCGATTTTGGACGTTTTGATTTCGAGAAGGAATATGTTCAAACGATGTTACCAAGCATGGTAGAAGCGAAGCTAGGACATAAAAATCCACATCGATGTGATAAGTGCGAATACTGTAGGGCTACAAAGAAGTTAGAAGATGCTTTCGAAATCGAGTATCTACTAGATTAGGTGGTGAAAATGGATGAATAATGTAACTCACAAAGTTCTTCTTAAGGGTAAACTTGTCATTTCCTGCGCTTACCCGGGAAATTATTTCTTATTTCCTAACCTGATTGTTAATAAGTCTGTGATAACAATTCGAATATAAGGAGGGGTCAGGGCAAATGGCTAAATACAGATACGTCTACACAACTTTTTGGAACGATCCTCGTGTGGTTGAGGAAATGACAGCAGAGGATAAATACTTCTTCTTGTATTTGCTGACAAATGAAAGTACGACTCAAATTGGCATCTATCAAATTACCAAAAAGCAAATAGCTTTCGATATGGGAAAGTGCTGGTGCATTACTACAACGCTTCAGAGACCATCATAAGCTAATTAAATACAATGAGGACACTCGTGAAATAGCTATTAAAAACTGGGGGAAATACAATCTGAATCGCGGGGGCAAACCGATTCTTGACTGTGTGAAATCAGAACTAAGAGAAGTAAAAGATACTTCATTAATTCGATGGGTAGGCGAAGGAATCTCAAATGATTCTGTACGCATCGCCTACGAGTCGTACTACGATACGTCACACGATACGTATAACGTTACGTCAGAAAATGAAGAATCCAGTAATGATGCGGGTTCTTACGATACGTCAACGATACGTGGACAAAAAGAAAAACAAACAGAAAAAGAAAAACAAAAAGAAAATAAAAAAGAAAAACAAACAAAAGACAATGAAGGTTGTCAGTCAGTTTCTTCTCAAACTGATTTTGCTAGATTAGTTGAATTTACAAATCACATTATCACACCAGTTCTTCCAACCATTGCAGAACACCTTGGTTACATCTTAGATGACTATAAAGATGTGGATTTAATCTTAGCAGCATTACAAAACGCAGTATTTAACAACGCTCGCAACAAAATTAAATATGCAGAAGGAACGTTAATCAATTGGCGTAAGGAAATGATAAAAACTTACCAGCAATTACAGACTAAAGAAGAAAGAGAGAAAAACAACAAGCGACAACAATCTAACCAATCCTATCAGAAGCCTAAAGGTCGTACAGAGGTAGTTCCCGAGTGGTTTGCTAATCGTAATAACAAAGAAGAACAACCAATACCAGCTACTGAATCTACCAACACGATAGATTTTGAGGCTGAGAGACAAAAGGTTTTAGAAAATCTCGAAAGAATGAGAAAAAGGAGTGAAGCGAATGGCTGAGAAGGTGGATGTTATGCGAGATAACATGATAGAGGAGGTAACAGACCGTATAAACCAATTAACCACGCTAGACAAGCAAACGGCTATTGATAAATACACGTTGCTGGTAGAACGGCATTAGGTTGTTTTATCAGCAGGATCCTAAGGATGTGGAAATATGAACACTTTAACATTTGAAATACCAGGGGTCATACAGCCGCAAGAACGACCTCGATTTAGTAGACGTGGTAAGAAGGTGGTCACACATGATGCACCGAAGAGTAAGGACTTCAAAGACTTTGTAAAGCTTGTAGCATATCAATATAAGCCGTCAGAATTGATTACAGCGCCAATTAAACTAAAAGCTGATATTTATCTCATGCCACCAAAGAAATACCACACAGGGCCAAAGAAAAAGCTTATAGCGAGTGGTGAATTACGACCAACGACAAAGCCCGACCTCGATAACTTGATTAAGGGCATCAAGGACGGTTGCAACAAAATCATTTGGCATGATGACTCTCAGATTGTTGATATGACAGTGAGGAAGTTTTATTCAGAGCAGCCGAGGGCAGAGGTGACGATTGAATGGGGAGCTTAACGGTACGCAAGGAAGTTAAACAGCGTAGAGCAAGGCTCATTAATCAACAGGACCACATAGCTTTTCTAGAGTGCCGAGGATGCCCGAAACGTAAAGCATATGATCCTAGCAAGAAATGCAGAAGATGCAAGACTTATAGGCAACTACGGAGTATTGGGAAAGAGCTTGAGCAGATTAGTCGTTTACGTAGGTGGAGGAAGTGAATATTTGAATGATATTGTTCGGTAAAATTAATGTTCTTTTTTGGGTTTTACAAAGAATGAAATGAAAATAACAAAAACGCCCATAGAAATGTATATTAGTGCAACAGATTTATTTGGAATAGATGAATTGTATTCGAAGGTACCTGATACTCTGCTCCATCCGCGTGAAAATAAAAAGGTGCCTAAGAAAAATATAATCCATCCCATTGTAGACATTGTTTTCATTGCATAACAACTCCTGATATATAAGTTAATAACTTATATAAGGATAACATAATTAGGTAATATTTGAAAATATGGATTTATTCAATTGCTGCACAATATGAGCAAATTGATGACGGGAAAGTGTAGTGCAATAGCAGCTTGGGGCAATGCAACAGGTTGCTATCCCAAAATGAAAAAGAGCCATCTCCTTAAAAAGAAATGGCTAAAAAGTAATCAAAGGATGAAGACAAAACGTCAAGCGAATATGCTTAACACTACTATAAATATATTGTGATTTTAGTTTTGTATAGTTGAATAACCTGGAAATTTAATAAAAAAGCCGCAGCGTGATCAGACGCTACAGCTCGAATTGGTTTATGCCCTTTGACGGTGCTTAACAAAATTATTATACCACACCGTAGGAGGGCAAACCTATGGAATTACTAACGCAAGACAAGCTAGACGCAATGATTACAGACTACCACTGGATGGTTAACGCCATCAAAGAAATGCGAGCAGAAATGGTTGCCGGGGCAAAAACGGCACAGTACGGTATCGAGGCTACACTACCGAAGGCAGTAGGCAGTAGGCAGTAGGCGGTGTAGGTGATCCAATTATGCAAGAGGCTATTAGACGTTCGAAAAATATTAAACGTGTTGCAGAGTACGAGAAGAAGCTTTTAGAGGTTCAGAAGCTTATAGATAATGTTACTGGTGATAGAGAGGTGCAGGGCTGAACAGGATGCTAGACGGCAAATCTCAACGTTGGATAGGTCAATACATGGCTTTATCAGCAACAAGCATTAAACGAATTAAGGATAACATTGTAAAACAGATGATAGCGTGATGTGGGGCCTTGGCTCCTACGAATTTATTGCCACAATCTTTGGATTGTGGCAATAAATAAGCTTTCTATTTAGGTATCTGTTAAACCTTCACGCAAATTAATAATCAATACTAATCATGGTTTATATTGTTCGTCCTCAAAT